>JAZADZ010000032.1:0-55827 GCA_036123135.1 Bacteroidota bacterium
TGGACTGCTGGTGGAACAGAACCTGAGTGGAATGTGGAATATGGAAATTCTGGATTTGGTCTTGGTTCTGGAACATCTTCTTTGGTCCAATCCTCTACCTCTATTGCTGCTCAAACGCCTGGACTGTTTACAACAGGACCTAATGCAACTTGGACAAATGTATATACTGCATGTGTTATTGGCGATGGGAACAACGGAATTGCACAAACCCTTGAAGTAAACATTACCAGCCTTCCTCCGGGAGGTGCCAATGCTAGAAAAGTAAAAACTGTTGCAAATGGTAATTTTAACAACGGACCTGCTATTCCGCTAACCCTTGGATTAAATACGCTTGATGTAGCTGCACCCGCAACTCCCTGGGGAGATAGAACCGTTAAATTTCAATTTAGCAGTGATGCTGTAGAATTTAGTTCAATGTCAATTAACGGAACATCTCTCTACTCAGGTGGTCCAAATCTTTCATTAACTGGTTTAACTTCAAATACGACTTATGACTATTACGTACAAGCGCAATGTGGTGTAGGTGATACGAGTGCATGGGCTGGACCATTTTCATTCACAACACCTTGTGGTGTTTTAGTTGCTCCTTATTGTCAAAACTTTGATGCATTAACTCCAAATGATGCTGGAATATTTTCATGTATAACCACTGATAATATGGGAGATTGCTGGATCAATGACCCAGCCAACACCAACAACTGGACAGCAAGAAGTGCCCCCACAGGTTCTGGTAATACTGGACCATCAGCTGATCATACATCAGGATCTGGGAATTATGCTTTCTTAGAATCAAGTTCGTGTCCTACCAATACTAGTAATTTATGGAGCGGTGAAATGGACGTTTCTGCTTTAACAAACCCTGAAGCTCGTTTTTGGTATCACATGTATGGTGCTACAATGGGATCTCTCTCTGTTTATGCATCAACGGATGGTGGAACGACTTGGTCCGCAAGCTTGTGGAATCAATCTGGTGACCAACAAGACCAGTGGAGAGAAGCTGTAATTGACATGTCCGCTTATGCGGGAGCTACTAGTTTAATTGTTCGATTTGAAGGAACTACTGGCACCTCATTCACATCAGATATGGCAATTGACGATTTTTGTGTTCAGGAAGCACCTGCTTGCCCCTCTCCTCTCGCACTCACTGTTGATTCTTTAACTACAACAACCGCAGTGATTTCGTGGACTGCTGGTGGAACAGAAGTATCGTGGAATGTTGTTTCCGGTACAGCCGGATTTAACCCATATACTGGAACTCCTGTGGTTTCTGCAAATGACTCAATTGCTCTAAGTGGTCTTACCGCAAATACAAGTTATGACATTTATGTTCAGGCCGATTGTGGTGGAGACACTAGCATTTGGGCGGGTCCTCTGACATTTACTACACTTGTTGCTCCTCCGAATCCTGCACAGGGTGTGTCGTGTGTTTCTGGTGGCAACAGTTCAATAATCTTCTCTGAAGACTTTGACAACAACAATGCTGGATGGACAGGTGACATTAATGGTGGAAATGGTACGTGGGAAGTTCCTGACGGAGCCACTTCTCCAAATACTGGTGCTGATAATGCTTACAGCGGTGCCAATTATATGAACTATGAAGCTTCAAATACCGTTTCAAACCAAGGAAGTATTGTTTCTCCTGCCATTGACTTAACTGCTGCGCAGGACGATGCCGAGCTATCCTTCTGGATGCATGCATATGGTATTACGATGGGATCATTGGACGTAGGAGTTGGTAATACTGCAACTGGACCATTCACCAATGTCTTTACTTGGACCGGTCAATACCAAACTGCAGGAAGTGATCCTTGGGTGAATGTTGGCGTAGATTTATCAGCGTATGTTGGTCAAACAATTTACATTCAGTTAACTCAGGTTGATTCTGTTACCGGTTTTAACGGTGATATGTCTATTGATTTATTTGAAGTATCCTCTTGCGTAACATGTAGCGCACCTACAAATATTACTGCAAGTAACATCACTACAACATCTGCAGACATTTCATGGACACCTGGAGGAAGTGAAGCATCTTGGAACGTTGTGTATGATACATCTGGATTTAATCCATATGCTGGAACTGCATTTGTTTCTTCCACTGACTCCACTTCATTAAGTGGGTTAACAAGTGGTACTTGTTATGACATTTACGTACAAGCCGACTGTGGTAGTGACACTAGTACATGGACTGGACCATATACTTTCTGTACTCTTCCACCACCTGTTTGCTATTATGTTATTGATATGCAGGATTCCTATGGAGATGGCTGGAATGGAGCATCAATTGATATTTCCATCAATGGAATATTTGCTAGTAGCCATCAGGTTGACGTTGTACTTGGAGGTCAATTAGATCTACAACAATCCGATACCGTATACGCCTACAATGGTGATTATGTTGAATTCTCATTTACGTCTGGTTCTTGGGATAGTGAAATAACCTTCCAAATTTACGATCCTCTTGGTATTCAACTTGGAAGCTATGGGGTGAATCCAACTCCTGGATTGTTCCTTGTCGATTCATCATCCAATTCCATTTGTCCTCCACCATCTGATGATATAGGTGCTCTTGGTGCAACTACTGACATCACTTCTGGCTGTGAAATAAACTCAGCTGTTGTATCAATGGACATTTACAATTATGGTGTTGCCGCCCAATCCGGATTTGATGTTAGCTACACAGTAAATGGTTCTGCTGTGACTGAAACTGTTGCTGATACAGTTCAACCAGGTGATACGTTAACGTATACTTTTGGTCAAGCACTAGACGTTACTGCAGATGGATTATACTGTATAGATGTTACTACAATCCTATCATCTGACTTAGATCAATCTAATGATGGTCTAACAAATGCACATTGTATCGAAAATTATGTTACTCCAAACGCTCCTGTGGGAACAAGTGATACAATATGTGAAGGCTCTGGAGATACATTAATGCTGATGGCAACATCTAATGGAAACATTACATGGTATGATGCTGCAACTGGTGGTAATGTTGTTGGATCTGGAAATACGCTTTCGACTTCTGTAAATACAACAACTACATTCTACGCTGAGCCGGAAGCAAATATTGCAGATACGTTATCCACAACATATGCTGGGGGTAATGGATGTGGTTTTGGAAATATGTTTGATATAATTGCTAATACTGATATGACAATCGATAGCATGAGAGGGCATTTCAATGCAGCCGATTCTGTGAAAGTATACTACAAATCTGGAACATATGTTGGTTTTGAAGAAGATCCAACTGCATGGACTCTACTTGGTTCTGCTGTAGTTAATTCAGATCCAGCTGTATTTGAAGCGCTAGTATTCAGTGTTGGTCAATTAAGTGTTTCTGCTGGAGACACAGTGGGAGTTTATGTAGAAGCAAGTGTGAGGTATACTAATGTAACAGCTGGAACAACATACTCAAACAACGATATGACAATCGCCGGTGGAACAGGCTTGTGTGCAAGTTTTGGAACAACTTTTAGCCCAAGGATGTGGAACGGAACAGTGTTCTACTCAACTGGTGGATGTGTTGGACCAAGAACTGCTGTTGACGCAATTGTCTTAGACTGTACGAACATTCTTGAACTTGATATGCTAGACTTTAGTTTATTCCCTAATCCAAACAATGGTGAATTTACAATCGTAAATGAAGGAACATCTGAAGTTGTATTGATTTCAATCACTGACATTCAAGGAAAAGAAATAATCAGTAAGTCACTTAACTTTAACAAAGGAGAACAGAAAATATTAAATCTAGAGAACATTGAACGCGGTGTTTATCTAATTCGATTGAACTCTGAAAGTGGAAGTAAAGTAATTAATATGATTGTTCAATAATCTTCAAATTAAAAAACCATTTAAAGGGCTGCTATTGCGGCCCTTTTTTTTGCAGATTTTAACCGCTTAGTTTACTAAAAAGGGATTGGAATGTTTTTCTTTTCCGATGGTTGTTTCGGAGCCATGACCACAATAAACGACCATATTATCGTCCAAAGAAAACAATTCTCTTCGAATGCTTTCTAACAATTGCTGATGGTTTCCGCCCGGTAAATCAGTTCTTCCAATACTTCCATCGAAAAGACAATCGCCATTTACCACAAAATTAGATTCGTTAGAAATGAAAACTACGTGTCCAGGCGCATGACCAGGAACAAATCGAATTTCTATTGTGCTGTTTCCAAAGCTTATTCCATTTTGAAGATCAAAGAATTTACAATCTTTAGGAGGATTGTTTTTTACTGGAATTCCGTACATATCACAGGCTCTATTAAAAGCCATTAAAGTTTGAAAATCTTCATTGTGAATCCATAATTCAATATTGTAAGTATTGATCACATATGATGAACCGAACATATGATCTAAATGGCTGTGCGTATGCCACAACATAACGGGATTAAGCTTATTTTCAGAAATGAAATTGCTCAGTATTTGCTCTTCTTCATTAGTAAAACAACCCGGATCGATTATTACGCATTCTTTCGAAGAATCATACAACACATAAGTGTTTTCCATGAAGGGGTTAAATGTAAATTTTTGGACGTAGATCATTAAATATGAATTGAAAATACAAATGTATTGAATGATACGAATTTCTGTATCTTTGCGTTATAATGCTGCTTTGAATTTTAAAAAAAACATATCCCTAATCCTATTATTGTTCGTTTTTCTCTCTGGAAAGTCTCAGTATTACTCTGGTTCTGATATAGAATTTGGTCAAAACAGAGTGCAATACAATATGTTTTTTTGGCAATCTTATGACTTCGAGCGATTTAAAATTTATTTCCAACAAAGCGGCAGAAAACATGCTATTTATACAGCTAAGACTGCACACAGATATCTTCAAGAGTTAGAAAAAGTTCTTGACTATGAAACCAGCGAAAAAATTCACTTTATTGTATTCAACTCACAAAGCGAATTCCGGCAAAGCAATATTGGGCTAGAAACCAACAATATAACCTCGAATATTGGTGGAACTGCTCGAATTGAAGGGAATAAAATATTTATCTATTACGAAGGCGATCATATAAAACTCAACAACCAAATCAAATCAGGATTATCTCAGCTGTTGGTAACTAGAATCTTATTTGGTGAAAACTGGAAACAAAGTATTAAAAATGCTTCTCTATTGAACGTTCCCGAATGGTTTATGCAAGGTATTATTTCCTACTTAGGTGAACCTTGGTCAACATCAACAGACAACGAGGTGAAAAATAAAATCCTGTCTGGAAAATACGATAAGTTTAGCCATCTGACAGGACAGCAGGCAAGGTTAGCTGGTAAATCGGTTTGGAACTACATAGATGAGGTTTATGGACCTAGGATGATTCCAAATATCTTATATATGACTAGGGTAAGTAAAAATATTGAAAGTGGATTCATCTATGTATTGGGCGTAAACTTATCTAAACTATCAGATGACTTTGTTAGCTACTATAAGAAAAGATATCTCTCAGATATTGAGGGAAGAATAAATCCTCAATTTTCTCAACTTCCAATTAAAAGTAGGAAGAAAAGAATTTACCGAGAATTTAAAGTAAGCCCGACAAAAAAGTATGCTTCTTTCACCACCAATCAGCTTGGTCAATACAAAGTATTTCTCTATGAAATCGAAAAAAAGAAAAAGAAGAAAATTGCTAAAGGAAGCCATAAATTGGACAGAATCCCGGACTACTCTTACCCCAATTTAGCTTGGCATCCAAATGGAAAAGTCTTGGCTTTCATTGAAGAAAAAAAAGGAAATCTTGTATTAAACCTTTACAATACCGAAACCAGAAAAAAGACCAAAAGAACATTACTGAATATTGATAAAGTTCTTTCAATGGAGTATTCAAAAAAAGGAAATAAAATTGTTTTCTCTGCGGTTAGTAATGGCCAAACTGATCTATTTCTTTACAATATCCTAGGAAATAGTCAACAGCAGATAACCAATGATCTTTTCGACGATTTACATCCATCTTTCACTTCTAATAATAGAATAATATTTTCATCAAATAGACCTAACGATACTCTAAGAAATTCTGGAAAAATTCAAACCATTAACAATGACTTTGACATATACCTAATTTCTGCAACTGGAAACAAAAATTTGAAGCGTCTAACCAACACTCCATTGGTCGATGAAAAACACCCTTATTCCTACGATTCTAAACACTACACCTATATCTCTAATAAAAATGGGATATACAATCGTTTCATTGCATTCAAAGACAGTTCAATTAGCTATATAGACACTTCCATTCACTATAATTATTTCAATGTTACTGAAAGATTATCCAATTTTCCATACGATGTTTTAGAACTATCGCATTGTTCAACCAATAGCAATTTTTCTCTTTTGTTAAAAGATAAAGACAGATATCAATTTTTTATTGGATCAAATGAAAAGGATTTAATTTTTGAAGATAAATTAAGGCCTACAGCATTCATGGAATACCTAATGCTTAACTCTTCACAAAGCAAAAAAATTAATGAGCTTGCCATTGAGAAGGATATTCAAGCTATGGAAGATGGAATTGTCAACATCAATAACTATTTATTTGATGACGAAATTAAAGACGCTACATCAGCAAAAACAATTGTTGAGAAAGATTCTACAACTACAAAACCCATTGAAAAAGAAGAGAAAAAAGAAAGTTTTACTTTGCCCAGACAAGATATTTATAAAGTGAATTTCACTGTTGATAAGGTGCTGATGCAATTGAACCCTACGTTTAACAATCAGTCTTACCAGCGGATTTCTGAAAATGGTTTTCAAAATGCTGGACTTGACGGTTTTTCAATTATTAATGCCAAAGATGTTTTTGAAGATTACAGAATAATAGGAGGTTTTAAGGGCCCCATTCAAATTAACAACACTGGGTACATGTTAATTTTTGAAAACTTAAAATCTAGACTAGATAAAAGATATTTAATCTCTAGACAGACCTATCAGCAGTTGTACAACAATTTTGAGGTTAAAAAAACCACAACGTATGACTTTAAACTTAATCTAAAGTTCCCATTTAGCGAAGTGTCAAGTATTCGACTTACCAATCACGTTCGTTTTGATCATACAGTTACATCAAGCACTGAACCCATAACCCTAATTGCTGAAAATGAAAACCATTATTTAGGTGGTTTACTTTTGGAATACGTCTATGATGCAACTAGACGAATTGGATTGAATATTCAAAATGGCACCAAGTTCAAAATTTGGGGAGAAGCTTACAGAGAATTTAATGTTAGCGAAACAGATTTTTTTGTAGTGGGATTAGACTTTAGACATTATCAAAAAATTCACAGAAATATTGTTTTCGCATCAAGAATTGCACTAAGTTCCTCTTTTGGAAGTCAGCGACTGCTTTACTACATGGGAGGTGTGGACAATTGGTTGTGGGCTCAATACGATGGTTCTATCATTCCAGATCCAAATCAAAATTATCAGTTTCAGACAATTGCAACACCAATGAGAGGTTTTTATCAAAATGCTAGAAATGGCAATTCTTTTGCAGCAATTAACAACGAGCTTCGTATACCTCTTTTTAGTTACTTTTCCCCAAAACCACTCCGATCCGATTTTTTAGAAAACTTTATGGTCATAGGCTTCAACGATGTAGGAACAGCATGGACTGGATTTAATCCCTATTCTGAAAGTAATTCTTTCAATACCACACTTATAAATGGACACAACTATACCATCACACTTCAAAATCAAAAGGAACCAATCATTTATGGATATGGATTTGGATTACGCTCAAGGCTTCTTGGCTATTACGTTCGATTCGATTGGGCGTGGGGCGTTAATGATGGAGTCATCATGCCATCAATCAAGCATCTATCATTATCTTTAGATTTCTAGGATGGATAGCCAAACACTCATAACTTTAATCTTAATTGGATTAACTGCAGGAATTGCTAGTGGATTCATTGGCATTGGAGGAGGAATTGTAATTATTCCTGCCTTGATTTATTTTTTGGGACTTAGTCAATTTGAAGCTCAAGGTGTCTCACTTACCTTAATGCTCCCTCCTATTGGAATTTTGGCTTTTTACAACTATTATCAGCAAGGACATCTTTCAAAAGAGCTAATTGTTTTTGCTTTAGTTATGGGAATAGCATTTGTTGTTGGCGGTTTCATTGGATCAAAAATTTCCCTAAAAACTCCGATACATTGGGTAAAGATTATTTTTGGTTCAGCTATGTTTTATGTCTCGATTAAAATGATAGTTAGTGGGTTTAAATTATTAATGACAAATGATTGATAAAATAAAGAAATTATCTATAGAATCTTTAGAAGATGTTATTCGCATAAGAAGACACATTCACAAGTTCCCTGAATTATCTTTTCATGAAGAGAAAACATCCTCCTACATTCAAACGGAACTAAAAAACATCGGCATACCTTTTACAAACGGTCATGTAAAAACTGGAATAATTGGAACGATTGAAGGTAAAAACCCAAAAGGCAAGACGATTTTATTAAGAGCAGATATTGATGCTTTGCCAATTGTGGAAAAAAACAACGTTTCCTACAAATCATCAAATGAGGGTGTAATGCACGCTTGTGGACATGATGCTCATACGGCTTCACTTATTGGAGCTGCGAAAATTTTAAACAGTTTAAGAGACGAATTTACTGGAACCATTAAAATATTATTTCAACCTGCTGAGGAAAAACTTCCTGGTGGAGCAAAATTACTAATTGAAGAAGGAGTTTTTGAATCCATTCAACCAAATGTTTGTCTTGCGCAACACGTATTCCCTGAACTTCCTGCTGGAAAAGTTGGATTTAAAAAAGGACTTTACATGGCCTCGACTGATGAACTTCATGTTACTGTGCATGGAAAAGGTGGGCATGCTGCACTTCCTCACAAAGTAATTGATCCAGTTGTAATAGCTGCTCAGCTAATAATTAATCTTCAACAGATAATCAGCAGAAACAATAATCCAATTACACCATCCGTACTTTCATTTGGTTACATCGAGGGGAAGGGGGCGACAAATGTTATTCCCAACGAAGTAAAAATTAAAGGCACGTTTAGAACCTTTGATGAAAATTGGAGGGATGAAGCTCATGAAAAAATGTTACAAATGGCCAATTCTATTGCAACCTCTATGGGTGGTTCCTGCGACTTTGAAATCAAAAATGGATATCCCTTTTTAACCAACGATTTTGAAATCACTGATTTAGCAATTGAAGCAGCCAAAGAGTTCTTGGGGGAAGAAAATGTTGTTGATTTAGATTTGAGAATGACTTCTGAAGATTTTGCTTATTTATCGCATGAATTCCCATCTTGTTTTTATAGACTTGGAACCAACGATGGTAAAAATAATTCCAACCTACACACTCCTACTTTTAACATTGATGAAAGATCACTAGAAATTGGTGCTGGACTTCTTGCTTACATTGCCATAAAACAGCTAGATAAGCTCTAAAATTAGACGAGTTATAGCTTTAATTACTACACGAAATAAACTATATTAGTGTTAACTAATTCTTAAAATTTTTCAAGCAAATTCTGGATATGAAAACAGTCGATGCTCTTCACAAATATTTTGGATTTACTAAATTCAAAGGAGAACAAGAGGCTGTAATCAACAATTTATTATCTGGCCAGAATACATTCGTCATAATGCCAACTGGGGGAGGGAAATCGCTCTGCTATCAATTGCCAGCACTCATGAGTAAAGGAACTGCAATTGTTGTCTCTCCATTAATTGCATTAATGAAAAATCAAGTTGATGCCATTCGTCAAGTTAGTGAAGACGATAGTATAGCACATTTTTTAAATTCATCACTAAATAAAACCGAGTCCAAACGTGTTCGAAGTGATGTTTCTTCAGAAAAAACTAAACTTCTTTATGTTGCTCCTGAATCATTAACGAAGCAAGCAAATATTGATTTCCTAACTTCTATTCAAATTTCTTTTTTTGCTATTGATGAGGCACATTGCATTTCAGAATGGGGGCATGATTTTAGACCTGAATACAGAAGACTAAAGCCAATCATAAAAGCAATAGATAACGTACCCATTATAGCCTTGACAGCTACAGCAACTCCCAAAGTTCAATCAGATATTCAGAAAAATCTTGGCATGCAAGATGCCAAATTATTCAAAGCATCTTTTAATAGAGCTAATTTATTTTATGAAGTAAGGCCCAAGAAAGACGTTCAGAAAGAAATTGTTCGATTCATCAAAAACAGAAAAAATAAATCTGGAATTGTTTATTGTTTAAGCAGAAAAAAAGTCGAAGAATTGGCTCAAATTATCCAAGTAAATGGCATTAGAGCGCTACCCTATCATGCAGGATTAGATGCAGCTACTAGAGCCAAACACCAAGACATGTTTTTAATGGAAGACGCAGAAGTTATTGTTGCAACTATTGCTTTTGGTATGGGTATTGATAAGCCAGATGTGAGATTTGTTATTCATCATGACATTCCTAAATCTCTTGAAAGCTATTACCAAGAAACAGGAAGAGCTGGAAGAGATGGAGGGGAGGGCCATTGCTTGGCATTTTACAGCTACAAAGACATAGAAAAACTCGAAAAGTTTTTACACAACAAGCCGCTTGCAGAACAGGAAGTTGGGCATCAACTCCTTCAGGAAGTTGTGGCATATTCAGAAACAAGTTTAAACAGGCGGAAATTTTTATTGCATTATTTTGGAGAGGATTTCGACGAGATCAATGGAGATGGCGCCAACATGTGCGACAATTCAAAATTCCCAAAGGAAAAATTTGAAGGTATGAACGAAGTTAAAATGGCATTACAGACCGTTCAAAGTATTGAAGGCAAACATAAATTCAACTACTTTGTAGATATTTTAACTGGGAATAAAACATCGAAAGTACAAACGTACAAACATGAAAGTAATCCATACTTTGGTAAGGGAAAAGCACACGATGAACCGTTTTGGAATGCCGTGTATAGACAGCTCATTGTTGCTGGATTAGCAGCCAAAGAAATAGAATCTTATGGAACACTTTTTTTAACCAAAAGTGGTGAAGATTTTATCAATTCTCCAAAATCATTCATGCTCGCAAAAGAACACGATTTTAGTGATACCGACGATGAGGATGTAATAGTAGATCAAAAAGTAGGTGGTGGCGCGCTCGACCCAGAATTATTTAGATTACTCAAAGACTTAAGAAAATCACTTTCGATAAAAAATAAAATCCCACCATTTGTAATTTTTCAAGATCCTTCTTTAGAAGATATGACCATACAATATCCAGTATCTATAGAAGATTTACAAAATATTTCTGGTGTAGGAAAAGGAAAGGCAATGAGATATGGAACCCCTTTCATAGAACTTATTGCAAAGTACGTTAAAGACAATAATATAGAGAGATTTGATGATTTTGTTATAAAATCTATTGCCAACAGAAGTGCCGGTAAAATAAATCTTATTAAAAATATTGACAAGAAAATACCACTAGAAGAAATTGCAAAAAGCCAAGGGAAAGATTTAGAAAGCATCATTTCGGAAATTGAAAATATTGTAAATTCTGGAACTAAAATTAACATTGATTACCACCTCAATGATATTTTAGATGATGATTCTCAAGAAGAAATTTACGATTATTTTCTGGAGGATGCTGAATCCGATGACATAGGTATTGCCCACGAAGAATTTGACGGTGACTATTCTGAAGACGAACTTCGACTTATGAAAATAAAATTTATGAGCGAAATGGCGAACTAAAACACACACACAAATGAAAAAAATTTTATCCATACTACTCCCACTTTCTGTAGGTTCTTTTGTTGCACAACAAAGCTTAAATTATCCATTGGAAATTAGCTATGATTGCATAGAAGACCAAAATTTAAAAACTCCAACAGTCATTAATCAACCAAAAACTGGTGACACAATATGGTCAGAAGATTTTGGAAATGGATTTCCATCAACATGGTCTATTGAAGATGTTTCGGGAATATGTCCATGGGTTTGGTCTAACGACGGATCTTGGGGATATTTTAATTCTAACAATGGATCAATTGCTGGAACCGCCATAAATTCTAGTACTGCAAACAATGGATTTTTAATTTGTGATCCAGATTCTGCAAATAATGCCACTTATGGCCAACCCTCTGGGGCCAATTACCAGTATTTAGAAAGCTATTTCACCACCAGTTCAATTGATTTATCAGCTTATCCTGCGGTAGTTCTTGAATTTCAACAGTACTTTAGGTACAACAATGCAATTGATTTGAAGGTTATGGTTAGTAATGACAGCATTACCTGGACAACCTTTACTGTTCAAGGAAATTCCTCCAATAATACAGCTTCTGCAAATGTAGATACTGTTAAGCTCAATATATCTTCTGTTGCTGGAAACCAGCCAAGTGTATTCATTAAAATTGGATGGAGCGCAAGAGTATATTTTTGGATGATTGATGACATGAAAATCTTAGAAGCAGATCCAAATGATTTAGCGATAAAAACAACTTATTTCGAAACGCTTGGTCTTCCATATTATCAAATTCCAGCTACACAACTCACCGATATAAACTTTTCGGCTACAGTTGTAAACAATGGTGCCAACGATCAACCAAATAGTAAGCTTACAGTAGATGTGAATGGATCATCTATTGGAACAAGTTCAACAACTACAATAAACTCAAGCAATAGCGACTCTTTGTATCTATCTCAAAGTTATGTTCCTCCTCCTAGCCCTGGAGCATATAGTATAAAATGGACCGTTAGTTCAGATTCGATTGATAACACCCCTTCGGATAATTTCAAATCATTAAGTATTGAAGTAACTGATTATATATACGCAAGAGACAATAACATAAAAGATGGCAACCGATGGAATCAAGGAGAGGCCTATGAAATTGGAAATGTTTTTGACGTAATAAACAATCAAGAAGTATGGGCTGTAGACTTTGTTGTTGATGACGCAACTGAGCCTGGAAGCATTGTTTATGGAATATTGTATTCAATAGATGCTGCCTCTGGTGACTTTGTTTTCGAACAAAATACAGACGATTACGTCCTAACTGCTACCGAAATAAATAATGAAGCAACCATTACTATTCCATTCTTTAGTCCACATCCATTAAATGCTGGAAGAAGGTATTTGATAATGATTGGAACATATGGAGATGGTGGAGCTACAAATGACTTGGTTGTTCGAACAGGAGGAGTTTCAATTCCACAAACGTCATTTAAATATGATGGCTCTGATCTAACTTGGTATTACACTACAAGAACTCCAATGGTAAGAATGAATTTTGACCCCGTTTGGAGTGTTCATGAAAACACGTCTGAAAATGCTTTTTTGCTACAAAATCAACCCAATCCATTTAGCGCGCAAACTAACATAGAATACACAATAAATTCTGCTGGAAATTGTGGTTTTGAAATAACTTCTTTGTCTGGTGAAATAGTTTTTGAAAAAAATCTTGGATTTAAGCCTAAGGGTAGACATTCAATCACATTTGATTCATCTGAAATGTCGTCAGGAATTTATTTTTACTCTTTGATTTACGACAACAGGAGGTTTTCGAAAAAAATGATTATTCAATAAAATTCTGAAATTCAGGCAACTTTGTCTCAATTTTTGAATTACATTTGAGACCACAAAAAAATCTAAAATGAAAAAATTATACTTCTTATTGGCTGCTTGCTCAGCCTCATTAATCACCTACTCCCAAATAAAAACAAATGTCTACAGCGAAGCAATTAACAAAGGATTCGTTACTGTAGAAAAGCCAGGAATGAATCAAATTAACCACGAGAAAACAGGTGTTGTCTTTTGGAATGACGATTTCTCAGATCCTACTACTTGGACAATTGACAACGATACGGTCGGTCTTGGAGCTGATTATGGTTGGTCAATTGATAATAGTGTTGACGGTTGGTTCTTTAGTAATCCTGTTAGTTCCACTTCTGGAGGAAATTTCGCTGAATTAAATAATGGTGATGCTACAACTGGAACTCAACTTTCTAATGTTACTTACACAATGACTACCGCTGCTCCGATAGACATTTTATCACTCGCAGGAACAGAGCAAGTTTCTTTGAGCTTCCAACAATACGGAGCAAGGTTCAATGACCTTCAAGAGATTTTAATAAGTGTCAATGGTGTTACGTTTACATCTGTTGGTGATAACTTAGATAAAGATGTCTTAAGTTCAGCAGGTGGTGCGCCTTATGACAATCCTGACACTAAAGTAATTAACCTTGCACCATACATTGCAGGTTTTTCATCTTCCGTGTGGATTCAATTTAGATGGACAACTAACTTTCCTAACTCTGCTTCTAATCCGAACGTTTGGATAACTTACGGATGGATGATTGATGATGTTGAATTACTCACCAACCCAAGCAATGACCTTACAATCAATAGCTATTATTTTGGTTCAGCGGGGCTTCCTTACTACCAAATTCCAACAGGTCAAATTGCTCCAATTGATTTTTCTGCACAAGTAATGAATAATGGAGCCCTTGACCAAACCGGATCTACATTAAATGTAGACGTCACAGGTGCAAGTACGTACAACGGTTCAAGTGCATCTTCAACAATTGTTGTTGGTGCTATGGATTCCTTGTTTACAACAACACAGTTTACTCCAAATTCTACACTTGGAAATTGCGATATTTCTATTTCTGTTAGTTCAGATTCTACTGATATCAACCCTGGTGATAATGCTGCATTAGAAACAATTGCGATTACAGATTTTACTTATGCAAGAGACCAAGGTGTAATTGATGGAGGTTCATACAATGCCGGAGAACCGTATGAAGTTGGAAATTACTTTGACATCTTCGCTGATCAGGATCTAAAAGCAATTGATGTAACAATTAGTTCTTCATCAGAGGCTGGTGCAATTATATATGCAGTAATTTATTCCATAGATGCAGCTTCTGGAGATTTTATTTTCGAAGGAAATACAGATGATTACACTCTAACTGCTTCAGACGTCAGTGGAACAGCGAACATAACGCTTCCATTATTTTCACCTATAACGCTATTAAGTGGAAGAGGTTATTTAGCTGTAGTTGGAGCTTATGGAGATGGTGGTGCATCTAATGATTTAGTTACCGCAACATCTGGAGAGTCAGAACCTCAAACCTCTTTCTATTATGATGGTACTGACCTAACATGGTACTACACTACTAGTACTCCGATGGTTAGATTAAACTTCGATCAAACAATAAATATTCAAGATAGAGCTGAGACAGGAATATCTTTAAAACAGAATATGCCTAATCCATTCAACAACAATACAATCGTAGAGTTTGAATTAGACAAACAAATGGAAGTCAGCTTTGAAGTTCTTGATATCACTGGAAAAGTTGTAAAAGTGCTTAATCTAGGAAATATGGGAGTTGGAACACATCAAATTAACCTTAACTCAGACAGCTTTAGAAATGGAATTTACTATTATTCAATCTACAACGATGAATTTAAAGTAACCAAGAAAATGCTTATCCAAAAGTAAATTTCTAAACTCCCTTAAATCAAAGGCGCCTTAGGGCGCCTTTTTTTATGGATAAACTTTTACTCCATACCTTTTTTCAAAACCCTCTAAACCTTGTAATCCACCTGAGTGAACAACTACAACAACATTTTTATTGGTTTGATGTTTTAACTCTGAAATTAGTGCGTAAAATAATTTAGCAGAATAGATTGGGTCAGTTTTTATGCCTGTTTGCTTATAAAAAGCACGCATAAATTCTATTATGGGTTCAGAATATTTAGCATATCCTCCAAAATGATAATTATGAAGTAGCTGAATGGAACCATTGGATGGATTTGATTGAGCCAAACGATTGATCTCTTTATTTAAATATGCTGCACCTTTCAATACGACCACGCCCCTGACACACTGATTTTTTTTTAATTTTCGATGAATTCCAACTAAAGTTGTACCTGTTCCAACATCACAATAAATTTCATCAAAATCAATGTTTATTTCTTGTACAATAGCCTCACAACCAGAGATGCCATAACGATTAGCTCCACCTTCAGGAATAATAAAATTATTTGGAAATTTTTCTAAAAAAAAGAGTTTATTTGATTTATCCTTTTTATACTGCTCTCTGGAAAGAAAATGCAGCTTAGCTCCAAGAGTTACGCAAGTCTTTAAAGTTGGACTTAATTCTTTTGGACGTTCTCCCCTAATGATTAGATTTAAAGGGATTCTATATTTTTCTGCAACGTAGGAACTTGCTAGAATATGGTTTGAATGTGCCCCTCCAAAAGTAACTATACCACTATAGCAGTTAGAAAAATAATGTGCTATATTATCTTTTAACTTTCTCCATTTGTTTCCAGAAACAACATCGTGAATTAAATCGTCTCTTTTTACATATACTCTATTGGAAATTCCCCAGTGAGAAAGGTCCAATTGTTCAATGGGAGATGGAAGAAAAAAAAGAGAGTTAGGGTTGTTTTTCATAAACAACTTCTAATAATGTTCTGAAGGCTACAAATTTACCACCAAACTTTGTATTGTGTTCCTTTTGCAATCTTTGAGCATGGCTTTTTTGATAGTTTTCATAATCTGATTTATTTTTCAATAAATACTGAACACTGTATGAAATACCTCCCTGCTCCTCAGCATGAATTCGGCAAATTTTAGCATTTAGGAACAATCCAGTATTGAGCACATCAGGAATGTGTTTATCCTTCATCCACTTTAACCATTTTAAATGACAATCATAGTCAATATTAATTGTGATGTTGTACAAAATCATGTGCCTGAATTGATTTTTTCGGCTTTATTGCCAGTTAACTTTCGATATCTTCTTCTAGCCTCTACGACAAATAAGCTGCCTTTATGGTCAAATAAAATTGTTTTGTATGCTTCTTTGGCTTTGTCTAAATCATAGATGTAATGCTCATAAATATTTCCCAACATAAATAATGCATTATCGGCTAAAATATCGTCTCCATAATTGGATATAAGCTCTTTTAATAGCTCAACTGCTGCTGGAAAATTTTCTTTACTTATGGCGATTTTTGCTCTTTTAATTAATATATCGTCGTTCAATGTATGATAGGTATTAATACTGTTTATTGAATCGTATAAAATTTCAGCTTCAGCGTATTTATGCTGGAGAATACACAAATCTGCTTGAGCAAATAAATTCATTGAAATGACTGAAGTATCTAAATTAAAGTTATCCGTTATTAATAAAGAAAGTTCCATAGCATCATTGGCAATTAATTTAGAGGTTGACGCCTTTAATACATCTAGTTGAGCTTGACACCAATCGTACTCTCCAGTGAAATAGTAAATTTTTGCATTTTTAAACTTAGCCAGATGTCCTATTCTATCCTCTTTAAACTGTTTCTCAACTTGCATCAATAAAAGAGATGCTTCCCATACCTCATCCTTGAGAACAAGAACATCTGCTAATTCAATTTTAAGCTCACCTTTAAGTTGACTAGAAATTCCTTGACTTTGAAGTAACTGTTGCAAGTGATTTTCTGCGGATTTGTAGTCGTGTATGTAATACGCCTCTAAGTCAGCTAAACCTCGAACTGCATTAATGTATCTTTTATCAGATTCATATGAACTAAAGTAGGTTTTAATCTCCTCTATAGTTCTTTCGTAATTATCTTTCAATACATTCAGCTGATCTTTAGAAATGTTAACTCCAGCGACCAATTTAGCTTTCAAAGCTCTCAACTTTTTAGACTTCGCTCTACCTGCATTTTGTTGATTGGGATAAGTACTAATTATTTCATCGTAACACTTTAATGCAACATCATAACTTTCGTTGACATAACACGACTCAGCAAATTCTAACAATTTAGCTCCTTTTGCATTCATTTTTTTGTCAATTGATTTAATCTGAATGTATGCACTATTGAAATCATTTACAGATGAAAAATACCAAGCCAAAAGTTCATTGTAAATACTATTGTTGGGCTGTTTTTGACTTTTTCTTAACAGTTCATTTTTTAGGACTAATCTGCTTTTAGTATCGTTTAAAAGGTCAATTGAATTACTTAAATTTTGTTGTACAACAGCTACATATCCAGGACTTTGGTCAATGAGTGCTAGGTAAGAGTCAATCATTAATTTAGTCTCTCCCATTCTATTGTAAATGGATGCTATTTTCTGATTGTAAATTAATTTGTTGGAGTTAAACTTATTTCCCTGCTTGTAAACTTGCAATGCAAAATCTACCATCCCCTCTCGCTCATAACCATCCGCTAACCCTTGTATCTGTTGATGAGTAGATTGATGATTTATTTTTTTTAACGCCTGAGTATAATATCCTTCAGCCTTTTCCTTTTTGCTATAGCGTTCATAAATTTTTCCAAGATCAATTAATAAATGATATTGATGAGGATATTTTTTTATTTGTCTTTTTACTAGTTTTTCAGCCTCTTTTAGGTTCTCGTTTTCTAATAAGCAAATTCTGTATGGATTATAAATGTCCTTGTCGGATTTTTCAGAGAATAATTTTTCAAAATAAAGGATTGCCTTTTGAAAATCTCCTTCATTGAAATAATTTATGGCTAAACGATAATCCTGTTGGGCATCTTGAGAAAAACTACAACAGCTTGACGCAATAAAAAGCACCACAAAAAAACTTTTAAAAAGATGTCTTTTGTTAATCAGAATATCCATTGATGAGGTCTCTAACTTTGGAGGACAACGAATCATCCAAAGAAACGATTGCATCGCAAGTTCCTAAATAATTAGAAATATTATTGCTGAGCTGATTTAAATTTTCCTTTTCGTTGATTAAATATTGAACAATAGAATCTTTCACCAATAATCCATTTTCAACATCAGTTCTTAGATTATTGAGCTGTTTTGTCATTGTAGTTAGATTCGACTGTATGTTTTTAAGATTTTCTGAAAGCCCTTTAGAACCATTTTTAATGCCTTTGTATTTATTAATCAATTGAACGAACTCTTTTTCAACGGTGTCTGTGTGGTAATACTTTTTTATTTGAGAAATATTATGCTTGTATGCTTTAATTGCTTTGTCAACTTGTTTTTGATCAACTGATTCAAATGAATTTTTTAAAGATTCAAGAAAAAATTCAAGCTCACCAAGCTCAGCCATCTCTTCTTTATAGTCCGGAGAACATCCAGAAAAAAGAAATAAAACAACTATAAATAAAACAGTTTTTTTCATATTTAAAAAATACAAAACTAATCCTTGAAATCAATACTGTCAAACCCAGTATACGGAATTAATGCTTCAGGTATTGCAACTCCTCCATCAAATTGATTGTTTTCTAACAATGCAGCCATAATTCTTGGAAGAGCCAAAGCGCTTCCGTTTAAGGTATGAACTAACTTATTCTTTTTATTATTGTCCTTGTACCTAAGTTTTAACCTATTTGACTGAAATGTTTCAAAATTGGAGACTGAGCTTACTTCCAACCATTTTTGCTGTGCCGCAGAATATACTTCAAAGTCATACGTCAGTGCTGCAGTAAAGCCTAAATCTCCTCCACAGAGCCTAACGACTCTGTAAGGAAGCTTTAATTTATCCAACAAGGATTTTACATGTTCTACCATCTCATCAAGTACGTCGTAACTGTTTTCTGGAAGAGCAAGTTGTACAATTTCAACTTTATCGAACTGGTGAAGTCTATTAAGACCTCTGACATCCTTACCATACGATCCAGCCTCTCTTCTGAAGCAAGGTGTGTAGCCTACTCTTTTAATAGGAAAATCTTCTTCTCTTAAAATTGTATCACGAAAAATATTGGTAATGGGTACCTCAGCAGTGGGAATCAAATATAAATTATCTTCTTGCATGTGATACATTTGTCCTTCTTTGTCAGGAAGTTGTCCTGTTGCATAGCCCGATTCTTCATTTACAACCAACGGCGGAATAACTTCTTTGTAGTTGTTTTCTATTGCTTGGTTCAGAAAGAAATTAATTAATGCTCTTTGCAATTGAGCTCCTTTGCCTATGTAAACAGGAAATCCAGAACCTGTAATTTTGACTCCAAGTTCAAAGTCAATTAAATCGTATTTTTTGGCAATTTCCCAGTGAGGAATTGCATCAGGGAAAAGTGTTGGTAGATCACCATAACTATCAACAATAACATTGTCCTGCTCCGAATTTCCAGAGGGAACCTGTTTATTGGGAACATTGGGTATTTGATAGAGAATTTCTTTTATTGAATTTTCTAAATCAACTAAGTGCTGTTTCAGCTCCTTTGTGGAATCTTTCAATAATATTGTTTGTTCTTTAAGCTTAATGGCAGCCTGTTGTTGACCACTTTTAAACATCTCACCAATCTCTTTTGAAAGCTGGTTAAGTTCAGACAATTCATTATCTAACTTAAATTGGGCGCTTCTTCTTTGCTCATCGAAATCTAATACTTTTAAAATAAGGTCTCTAAAATCTTTGTTTCGCACTTTTAAATGCTCAATAATCGATTCGTTATTTTCTCGTATAAAACTTAACTCTAACATTAATGGTCAAAATTGAATTAATTTCAAAACTAGTAAAAAGGCATTTAATATATGAATTAAAACAAAAAAAGCGCCTCGAGAGACGCTTTAGAAATAATATATGGAAAAAATTTACTTTTCGTCAAATGGAGAAACCGAAACGAAAGATTTGTTATTTGCCTTTTTTCGAAACTCTACAATTCCGTCTTTAAGCGCAAATAGTGTATGATCTTTGCCCATTCCTACGTTTTCGCCTGGATAATGAACTGTTCCTCTTTGACGAACAATGATGTTACCAGAAACTGCCAATTGACCACCAAAAATCTTTATACCTAATCGATTAGATTCTGAATCACGACCATTTTTTGAACTTGCTGCTGCTTTCTTATGTGCCATAGTTGTAAGGTTTTAATTATTTATCATCTTTTTTAGGAGCTGCCTTTTTAGCCACTGTTTTCTTGGCGGCTGTTTTTTTAGGAGCTGTTTTCTTCTCAGCAGAAGCTATAGTAGTTTTTGAAGTACTTGCTTTAACTGAAGGTTTTTTTGCTGTTGCAGTTTTAGTAGATGACTTGGCCTTAACATTAGAATCTTTTGTAACAGAGGATTCAGCTTTTGTTTTGGTGACAGTCGCCTTTTTAACTGCTTTGGCGGTAATTGATTGAATGGATATTTCAGAAAATCTTTGCCTGTGTCCATTCTTTACAGCGTAACCTTTTCTTCTTTTCTTTTTAAAGACAATTACTTTATCGCCTTTAAGGTGCTTTTCAATTTTTGCGGTTACTTGAGCACCTTTTACAGCCGGGGCGCCAACAGAAATTTTGCCTTTATCATCTAGTAGAAGAACGTTGTCAAAAACAACTTTTTCTCCTTCCTTTCCTTGGAGTTGATGAACAAAATAACGTTGATCTTTTTCTACTTTAAACTGCTGCCCTGCTATTTCAACAATTGCATACATAAACTATGTTTTATTTAATTTCAATTTACAAAGGGCTGCAAATTTATAAAATCTTTCCACTTAATCACAAAAATCTCAAGTATATATACATTATTCAACACACTTGAAAGCTAAAAAAAATTATGTTCTTATTTTAGCGTTAAATCTTTTGTTGTGAAATTAAGACAACCTCTTTCTGTAAAAGAACTATCAAAAATCATTTCTGGAACATATTATGGTGATGGAAATTTATTAATTACAGGAATTAATGAAATACATAGAGTAGAGGGTGGAGATCTTGTATTTGTAGATCATCCAAAGTACTTCACAAAAGCGCTAAATTCATTGGCTTCTGCAGTTCTAATCAATGATTCATCTGTTGAAATTCCAAAAGGAAAAGCCATACTATTTTCAAAAAATCCATTTGCTGATTTTAATACCCTTACTCAACATTTTTCTCCCAATGTAAATTCTATGAAAAATTTTGGTGAAAGATCAAGTTCTGGGAAAAATACATTTATCCACCCATCTGCTGTCATAGGAAATGATGTTCATATTGGAGACAACTGTACAATTCATGCTAATGTTACATTATACAATCATTGTACTTTAGGAAATAATGTTACCATACATTCCAACAGCGTAATTGGAGCAAATGCTTTTTACTACAAAAAAAATAATCTAACCTTTTCCTCCATGTATTCCTGTGGACGAGTTATTATTGAAGATGATGTTGAAATAGGAGCGCTATCCACAATCGACAAAGGTGTAACTTCTAACACCATTATCAAAAAAGGAACAAAAATGGACAACCAGGTACACATTGGTCATGATACAATTGTCGGAGAAAACTGTCTTTTTGCTGCACAAGTTGGAATCGCAGGATGCGTAACCATTGAAGATAATGTGATTTTATGGGGACAAGTAGGTATTCCAAGTAACATAACAATTGGAAAGGGAGCTGTTGTTTTGGGTCAGTCTGGAGTAACCAAAAATCTAGCACCAGAAAAAACCTATTTTGGAAGTCCAGCACATGAAGCAAGAGCAAAATTTAAAGAACTTGCTTCCATCCGAAAGCTTCCAAAAATTATTGAAAAGCTTTCAAAATGACAGAAAAAGTAAATAAGCTGTTAGACACGCTAGAACTAAACGAATTTAAGCTGAATTCACTTTTGGAAGTTACAAAGGGAATAAACAACAACTTTTCCGTTAAAAAACTACTTAAGATTTACGAATATATCCTTAGGGAACAGCTAGGGATTTCAAGATTAATTCTTTACAATTTCAATAATAAAAACTGGAACTGTCTTTTAAGATTTGGGGCTAAAGGAAATGCCCGAAAAATTGACATCGAAAATGATTTATTGCACATCAAGGAAATTACAGTTATAGAGTCTTCGTCCAGCCCCTCGCTCAATTCTTTTGATATTGTAATTCCCATTTATCATAAAAAAAAGCCACTATCCTATCTGTTGATTGGAGATTTAAACGAGGACACCATTCGAATAAATCCAACTGTTAAGCACATGCCTTTCATTCAAACGCTCACCAATATAATAATCGTTGCAATTGAAAATAAACGATTTGCGAATGAAAGTCTTGTTCAAGAAAGAGCTAACAAAGAACTTGAGGTTGCAGCTCAAATGCAGCGTTTATTATTTCCAGACCAGCTGCCCTCAAACAATCGATTGGACGTTGCAGCTAGGTATGAGACACAGCAGCTTGTGGGTGGAGACTACTATGACTTTATTAAAATTAATCATCAAGAATATGTGTTTTGTATCGCTGATGTTTCAGGGAAAGGAGTCTCAGCAGCGCTGCTGATGAGTAATTTTCAAGCTAATCTTAAAGCAAATGTTAAATACAATCATGGACAACTAACCTTACAAGATTTGGTACATCTGCTTAATGAGGATGTAAATAACGCTGCAAAAGGAGAAAAATTCATCACATTATTCATCGGATATTATAATTGTACCAATAGAAAATTAAAGTATGTTAATGCAGGTCATAATTATCCAATATTATCAGACGGTAAAAACTTTAAATTACTCAACAAAGGGTGTATAGGTCTTGGAATGTTTGATCAACTTCCTTCAATAGAAACAGAAGAAATCACCATTGAATCTGGAAATGTTCTGGTGTGTTATACCGATGGATTAGTGGAGCTTGAAAACGAGGAGGGTGAACAATTTGAAACAGATCGACTTCATGAAATCGTAAAAAATAATTTTCATCTATCAATGAAAGATTTGGATAGTGTCATTTTTCATGAGCTGAATCGATTTAAAGGAGAAAAAGAATTTTTGGATGACACTGCTTTGTTAAGCTGTCGTTTTTTATGATTAAATTTTGTAAAGGATGACTAAAAAATCAATTGTACCCTTAGCTGTTGCAACACTTATTGGCTTTCCTCTTCTAGGATTTATCATTCACTTTTTTGTATTCGACACCCCATTTTTCAGTTTATTTATTTCCAAGACTAATTTAGCCCTAGAATTTTTAGTAGGAGTTGGTTCAGGATTATGTTTTGGTTATATAGGCTGGCAAATAATTTCAATGAAATTTATGCATCCTGTATTCACTAAATACCAAGCTTTAGTCAAGAACTTTGAGATGGATACAAATCTTATTTTCTTTGTTAGCTTTTGCGCAGGATTTGGAGAGGAAGTCTTCTTTAGAGGAGTACTTCAACCAATCATTGGAATATGGGTTACAGCAATCTTATTTGTAGCCATTCATGGGTACCTTAATCCTAAAGACTGGAGAATTTCAATTTACGGGATTTATCTCACTCTAGTAATTGTTGTAATTGGATATTTTAACGAAAATTTTGGGTTAACATCAGCAATCATTTCACATATGCTAATCGACGTTATTCTATTTTTTAAATTATATAAGGTCGAAACAAAAAAACTCAGCTAAGCATTTTTTTAGCTTTTTTAAGCGCATTTACAAATTCATCAATTTCCTCAATTGTATTGTAAAATGAAAAAGTTGCTCTTGCAGTTCCGGGAATTTTATAGTGATCCATTAAGGGTTGTGTGCAATGATGCCCTGTTCTTATTGCAATACCAAGTTGATCGAGTAATGTCCCAACATCAAATGGATGAATATCACCAATAAGAAATGAAATTACGGCTGCTTTATTTTCTGAGGAACCAATTAATCTTAGGCCATCAATTTTAAGTAACTCTTTAGTTGCATACTGAAGCAACCTACTTTCTTGCTGTTCAATAAAAGGAAACCCCAATTTATTAACATACTTAACAGCTGCTGCCAAGCCAATGGCACCAGCAATATTGGGGGTACCAGCTTCAAATTTCAATGGAGGTTCGTTGTATGTTGTTTTCTTAAAAGTAACTTCTTTAATCATGTCTCCTCCCCCTTGATATGGCGACATTTCATTCAGCCATTTCATTTTTGCATACAATACTCCAATTCCAGTTGGACCAAACAGCTTGTGACCGCTGAATGCTAAAAAATCACAATCCAAATCTTTCACATCTACAGGCATGTGAGGAATGGACTGAGCAGCATCTACAAAAACTGGAATATTGCGCTTTTTTGCAAACTCAATAATTTGATTCACAGGGTTGACCGTTCCAAGTGTGTTGGACACATGTGAAACAGAAATTAATTTTGTTTTGCCTCCAACTTTAGCTTTAAAATCGTCCATAACGATTTCACCAACTTGATTTACATCAGCAACTACTAAAACCGCTTGTTTCTTTTCACAAATCATTTGCCAGGGAACAATATTACTATGATGCTCCATGGTGGTAATCAAAATTTCATCTCCTTTTTGAATGTGTTTTTCAGCCCAAGAATTGGCGACAAGATTAATGGCATCTGTGGTACCTTTAGTAAAAACAATTTGCTCTCTTGTTTCAGCACCAAGAAAATCTTTCAATAAATCTCTGGATTGCTCGTACTGTTCGGTAGCTTTTTGACTTAAATAATGAACGCCTCTATGAACATTCGAGTTGGAGAATCTATAGTAATTAGAAACTGCATCGATAACAACTGAGGGCTTTTGACTAGTAGCTCCGTTGTCAAAGTAAATAAGCGGTTTTGCATTTACTTTAGTTGAGAGCGTTGGAAAGTCTTCTCTAACCTTATCGATTGAATTATTCATTAAATAAATTTGATGTAAATATAATGGATTAAAGTGCCTCGTTAGAAATTGTATAAGTAATTAACTTACCTCCTAAGATAGTTACCAACTCAATCAATCCATCGTTATTTAAATCTCCAACACATGTTTTAAGTGTTCCTGGAACAGGAAAGCCTGGAAATCCATTTAGGTTAGAGTCATATAAATGAAGCTGATTTAATTTTTCATTGTACACAACAATATAGTTTTGGTTTTTTCCAACCAAAGAAACATTATTGTTAATGTTAAAGGCAAATTTTTCAAAAAGTAATAGATCGAGATCAGGTCCATAAAGTGCTAATGTGTTCTCATTTGCAGTGACATATTCAACCACATTACTTTCAGAAAATTTAGCTGGTAAAATTATTGAACCACTTGACGACATACTACTATCTAAGATCGATGATGAAAAATCCTCCCCATCTAAAGATGTTTTGTGTACCAATGCTAATGAATCAATAAAAATAAGCGTTGTTTTTTCAATAGTAGGGCCTTTTAGCACCAATGGTTTGATGTTTTCCCGTGGATAAACTTGAACAGATGAGCTAAATCGTTGTTTTCCCTTTCTATTCAAAAAATAAGCGTTTGAATACACATCATTGACAAATAAATAATCTTTTCCATTAATAGAAAAAAATTGAATTTCAGCTTTTACTTTTGAGTTGGATTTAAACAAGTTCCATCCTCCGACTTTTTTGCCCTGCGCATTGAAATTGTATAATTTTTTATCAGCACAAGAAACAATGAAACGATAATTCAAATCTTTATCATAGTCTATAACGGCAATGGAATTGGTTGCTTTGTAATCCAGTTTAATGGGGTTCCCAAAAACTTCCTTTCCATTAATGTCTAAAAAATGGATTTTAGCATTTGTATTGAATACCATCTGCCATTTTCCATTTTTGAATAAATCAACTTGCTTTACCTTTCCAATAATTTTCCCTTCTAATTCAACAGACCATTTGATTCTTCCTGATGCACCAATAAGGTGAATGGTATTTGAATTGTCTTGAACTAAAATTTCATTGGTGTTGGTTCTATGATTTCTCATTAGCTGAGGAACTGAAGAAATACTATCTAAATCAATGGCCCAAAGAACATTTGATTTTTCATCTTTTGATCTTCCTACCGAAATTGCCATTGTGTGATGTGAAAAATCTTTTGATGAAGGAGAAAACTCGTAAGCTAATTCATCAATAAAATCAAAAGTTTGCTCAAAATCAAAGAATGTAGAAACATAATTATTTTTGAGATTATTCGAAAATGTATGAAAGCCTTTTTTCCCTGAAAAATAATACTCTGAACTAACCTGTGAGGATAAAAACTTGTTTGAAAAACGATAATAGTTAGATTGATTTTGTAGCTCTTTTTCTTTTATCCAATCGGAATAAACATGAACTAATCCCTTTAAGGAAGAAATTACTATACTTCCATCAGTAAAGGTTAGGTAATACTCTTTTTCAGGACAATCAAATCCGATTAGCTTTATGAAATCAGAATTTTCAAGCTTATATATTTTCCATTCGTTAAGGTTCTTAGGTACAGAATCAATTCCAATAACTCCAGCTAAAATGGAATATGCATTAAAGTGCCCTTTTTCTTCAATCAAAAAAGCATCGTGTATCTCGTTAATATCATCTTTAAAAGTAACCGAAAGGGCCTGGTCTCCTACTATTTTTTTAAGCTGGTCTAAAGGACTACAATTGCAACTTTTAGCGATGGAATCAAAAATGGTATTTTGATTGAGCTGAGAAAGAGAATCTAAAGACAATCTTTTTAAATATATTAAATTATCAGGAAGGATTTGATCTTGGTATTTATTTACCAAAGGCGGAAGATACGTCTCTTTTTTGTTGTACGATATTCCAGAAAAAAGTATACTATTGGGACTTGCATCTACATCCAGTTCCAACCATTTAACAGCAGTTAGCTCATTTGGAATTTTTAATGCATAATCGTCTTTTAAATAAGCTGAAATCAATTTTACAACTTCATCTCCTTTAAAATATAGATGTAGATTACTAGAAGGGCTTGCAGTTGCACGAACTCGAAGAAAAGCTTCATCATCCAACAAACTAGAATCTGAAAGAGACTGAGAATACACTTTTTGAATTAATCCTGGCTCAGTAGCGTACATTAAAAACGGCCTTTCATAGCTTAGATAAAAAAAGGAGGAATCTTGAAGAGAGACCTTTAGGATACTGCACATTTTATTTCTAATGGTATCCAAAGCAACTGCCTCTCTTTTACTCAATCTTGTGATGTGCTCGAACTGTTTCTTTGTGCATTGAAAAACACTAAATAGCTCAGGAAACTTATTTACATGATGAAGACTAATAAGTGTTTTGTTGCCATTGAAAATTGATTCGAGTTCTGAACTAGAGCCAAAAGTAGAATCTAATCTTTTAATGGAAAGTTCAAATGAACTGAATTTAGGAGTTGAAAAAATATTTTTCCAAAGTAAATTAGTTTCAGAAAATTCAGACCAAGCTTTTCTTAAATTGCTGCTTTCTAAAATTAATATTGGATTTTTCGGGAGCTGCTGAAATACGTCCTGTTGCTCATTTAAAGAATCATTGAGCTGATTAAAAATATTTAGGGACAAAAATCCTGCTATCCCAACAAAAAAAACTATGACAATTCCCCTAATCAATGTATAAATTTTAATGAATAAAAATACTTTTTACTTGAAGGTAATCCTCAGTTATGATTGATATATATAAACAAGAGGCTGTGTATTCTGAAACTATTTGAAAAGAATAGACTGTGGAATAATTCCAGTATTTTTTTCTTTGATGAACGTACCATCCATTGTGTAGATCATTAGTTTACCAGACTGAACATAATCAATGGCGTCAGTTACGTAAATATGACCCAATGACGGATGAACTCCAAGACCATAAATTAAAGCATTCCCTGTGGGAATAATCAAACTTGGAGTTGAAATGTCAACATCCAATGTGTTAACTCCATTAGAAATCCAAAAAATATTTGCAGCATTAACATCTGCACACAAAGAAGAAGCAGAAGCATTCAACTCAATAATAAGTTCATTGGTTAGGGATATTGGATTTATTTTTTCAAGAGTTCCATTATTCATATTGTACTCGCCTCCGCAAAGCACCCAAAGCTTGTTGTTTTTATCAATTAATAAATCATATGGATATGAACCAACTGAAATTGAATCGATCAATTGATGAGTAGTGGCATCAATTGTATATACTAAATTTTTTGACGGAGCCGCAACAAATACAGTACTATTGAATATTACCATGGATTCGGTCCAGCCGGAAACAGGAATTGTGGTTAACAATGAATGGTTGAATTTGTCAAAAACAGAAATGGCGTTTGAATACAAGTCGGAAATATAAACAACACTATCTGTTACTTTAATTACCTCTCTTGGTGAAGTAAGATCAGTAATACTATATTTCAATGACAAATCAGCTGAATCAACTACTTCAACTTTTCCAGAGTTATTGACTACAACAAATAAATCTCCATCAATAAGAGAGATGGACTGAACAACATCTCCCAAAGGGTAATTATTTTGTTGTTGAAAATAATAGTTACTGAGGCTATCCGAAGTTGAACTGTATGCCGTGATTGAGCCATTTGATGTTCCAAAGTTTCCCTCGCAACCAATTAAAACATCAAAATAGAAAGCATTTCCATTATTAGACCCAGAGAATTGAGGGCCAATCTCTTTTTTGGTACAACAAAAAAACAAAAAAGTGGAGCACATTAAAATTACCAATGAAATGAATTTATTCATTTTTGATGATTTTTATAACCTCTGAAAAATCATTGTTTACAAGAGAAATGAAATAAACACCCGATGGAAGGATTTGTCCGTTAAAATCAAATGCATTATTTCCCGCTTGAAAACGATTTGAAAATGCAATTAGCTCTTTTCCATAAACATCATGAACAACAATTCGAATTGAGGCACTTTTTTGTAAATAAAAATACAATTTAGTGTTGTTAGAGATTGGATTTGGATAAACAGCCATCTTCGAAACAATGCTGTACTGATTTGTAGAAAGAGAATTTATGTTAATTGCACCAACAGCATCTAAATCAAATCCTGAAGATGTAAAAGGAGTTGGCCAAGGATCGTTGACTTTAGCTCCATTTTGATCAAAAGTTGAATACGAATTATCAATACTTCCTACTACATCAACAATTCGAATATGAGAAATTTTTGTTACATCTAAATTTGATGAAAAGGGCAAATCAGACAAATCAAAAGGAGTTCCAAACAATGATTTATACTTTCCCGCTAGGTTATTTATTTTAGTCGCATCGATTTGTCCAAATCCATCAATCTGAACAGAATCTTGAGTATTTGAAGTAGCATTAAAACGTGTATAATTAACTCCGTCACTACTTACCTCAACAAATGCTAGCTCTAAGAAAAGACCATCAAACGAGTTTTCGAAAACAGCAAAATCCCAACCTGGCCCATCATAAATTGTGGTTTCAAATGTGAGCGTTGCGATTCCTCCATCTCCTAAACTTACCACTCCATTTAATCCAGCTTCGCCAATGGCCATAGAACTATCTCCTACCGATGCATACCCCAAAGAGGGAGTTGAAACATCAACTAGCCCTCTTTGAATGCTACATTGAGATGCCCAACCAACAAAAATTGATGAATCCTTGTGAATTGCACTAGTTCCTAAACTACCAGCAGGAGGATGAAACTGGGCAAAACATTGGGCTCCATAAAAAAGAAATGCTATGGCAGTTATGAATTTGTGCAATTATCTTTTAATCAGTTTTTTTATTGTCTGTCCTTGCAAAGATGAAATGTTAATGTAATAAATTCCAGTTGGAAGATTTGAAACATCCATCGATTTAGGAGATACGCTTGGTTGAAAGACCATCCTGCCAAAACTATCAAAAACTGTAGCTGTAAAAATCAAACTCCCAAAATTATTTTCAAAAAACACAACGTTTGAGGTTGGATTTGGGAAAACTGAAATGTCAATAGAATTGTTTTCAATAATATTTGTTGGTACCCCACCAATGTTATCTAAACAAAAGTACGCTGGAGTATTCATTCCAAACTGACCAATATCACTGGAGGTAAGTTTCATTTGAACACTGTCGTAAAGGGTATTTTGCATGATCATGTATTGCCAATCGTTGACTATGTAATCTTCAGTACTATCGGCATGTGTGAAATCAGCAAGAAAAAATTCAGCACTATCTACTAGAGTTCCTGAATAAAAGCCAAGAACAGTTAATTTAAAGAAATCTTGATCGGCATTGGTAAACTTTTTGGCAAACATATCTCCATCTCGCATGCTGTTTGCGGCATACGTAGAATTTGTAACCATTGCACTGAAAAATGAGGGCTGATTAAATACTACAGTAGAGGTATTGGTACCAACAACATAATTTTGACTGCCAAAAAATCCCCCACCTGCTTTAGCGCTGTAAAGATTTTCATAGCCAGATGTTACACTGTCGGTTATATTAGAATAGGCCCAGCCCTTAGACCAAAAGCCATAAATTGCTCCATACGTTGTATCATAGATATTCGAAAAAGAGTAATCTCCAGAGCTAAAAGAGCTGTAAAAAATACTATTGTTGTGTTGTCCAGATAAATCTGACCCATCCCAATAAGACTCTGATGGCAGAGAAAGATTTTCGAAATCTGCGATGTTTTGAGCAATAATTGAGGTGCTAAACAGCGCAAATAAAATTGTAAATAGATGGTTTGCTTTTTTCATGGTTATTTTTTTAGGTTAATTTTTAAGTTTAATAAAAAGTGAGCTCCAGGCATAGGTCTATTGGCCATAACATGGTACTGCTCGTTATAAATATTGTTGATTTTAATTCCTACAACAAGTTGTTTTCCAGAAATGTATTTACTTGACCAATTGATACCACAATCAGCTGGATAGTAATGTGGCAGATATGAACTGTTTGTTCTATCAATAAATACTTTCCCTACATAAGCCTGTGAATAGAATAAAGTAATGTTTTTACATACAAAACTTACATCGAATTGACCTTGGTGAAATGGCACATAAATGAGCTGTTTTCCAATGGATGCGTCATTTGGAACATCAGAACTCAGTGCTGAAACATTAAGGTAATTGTATTGAGCAGAAAGGTCAATTTTACCATTTCTTACAAAAAAGTATGTCTCCATTTTTGTTTCCAGTCCATAACGCTGCACTTCTTTGACATTTTCAGCAGACCAATCACCAGAGGAATTTGGTGTCCACAGAATCCAATTTGAGGTTTGACCATAAAAAATAGCAGCTGAAACAATGAATTTTTCCGAAAAATATAATCTGTTGTTGTGTTCAACCTCAAATCCATTTTCTGGGAGTAAATCAATATTTCCACCAGGAACCCAAAATCTATCATTAAGCGAAGGAATTCTATTGGTAATTGAAACGTTAAATGCTGTGTTCCAGCAATCATCTTTCAAAAAAGTTTGCTCAATTCCAAAAGATGGGGTAAATGGAAGCAGTTCAGGTCCCAACATCTCCTGTCGAATTGAAAAGTGGTACTCAAATCGATTGATTTCATGTTCCCATTTTACAAAAGCTGAACTAACGTTTTGAGTAATTAGATTAACGTAATAATCGGAGCTGGCTCGATCAATACGTGAAGAAATAAATCCCTGTAACTTTGCCTTTATTCTTGATAATACTTTTGTCATCCTGTATGTAGAATGAAAGCTATTGGTCAAAAAATTTGAAAATATTTCATTCGCTGTATCATTGTAGCTCATCTTCTCCCTAATAAATCCAAGCTTTACATTGTGTAAAAAACTTTTTCCATTGTTACTGAAAATTAAAACGGACTTTAACTGATTGTCCCGTTGAAATTCCCCATTATTTGTAGCACCAAGTACTGGCGGAATTTGTCTCCAACTATCTACATAATTTAACTTTGCCTCAAGCTGAGAATTTTGATTTATTTTTAATGCAGCCTCTTGCATGAAAAAATGTTGATTCGTTGATGCGTTTTCTCTTGAAAGCGAGGGTTGTTCTGAATTAGAAATATCAAGATATTGGAAATTATTCAATGCACTGCGCTGAATATAACCACTTGATATTGATAAATTCTTTGAAGAATGATTCAATTTTAAAATTGTCCTTTTTATTCCAAATGAGCCCAATACTTGCTCTGCACTTAAATGCAATTGTTCATCGAAATTTGATTCGGTACTCAAACAAATTGCTCCACCAATTCCTCCAGACCCAGAAGAAAGACTGCTACCACCCTTACGAATTGTTAGAGAATTAAAAAAGTCAATTGGAAGCAATGCTAAATCGGAAGAACCTAATGTTGGGGAATTCACAGGAATTCCATTCCAAAACAACTGCGTTTGACTTGCACTAGATCCGCGAATTGAAATAGTTGCTAAATTTCCTGGACCATACTGTTTAACATAAAGTCCTGAAGATTTTCCCAATAATTCCTCAGAAGTTTGCCCAAAGTATTTCGATAAGGAAGCAGAGTCAATTTCAACGCTTGAGAAAGTATTGATACCCTCGATAACCTTTCGCTCAATTACCAAGTGTTCCTTTAGCGTATCTGATTGAGAATAAACACAATCAAAAAGCAATAATAAAAATGTTGTAAATATTATTCTTGTACAACTAACAAGCATATTAAAATAATTATGCTTAAGGTTAAAATTAAACAAGAAAAACCACCACCAGAAAGATGGTGAATGCCTCACTTATTGCCTTTTACCCGAAAGCTAAGTTCATGTTATGAGGCAGGTCTTCTGACTTTCTTCACACAATCTGTCTTCCCAAAAAAAATTCAGTGACATAATGGATTGTGCTGCTCCTAAAGATTACAGCTGCGGGAACAGTTCAGGAATTTCACCTGATTCCCTTTTAATTTTGCAATGAATTGCGAAAACCAAATAACAGTGCAAATTTAGAAATTATTTAGACTTGGCAACTTGAAGGGAGGGAAACTTGAGTTCAGCAAAAGAAAACAAAGAAAACAGAGCTGCATTAAAAAGTAAATCCCCCGCAAGAGTGTTTTTGAAAAAAGGGATGGCCATGAAGTAACATTCGGCGAGTCCAGTAAATGAATGGGTGTATCCGCCTTGCATAAAAACAGCAAAATTAGTAAGTACAAAAAACAGAATTGACCCTAACAACGATCTTCCAAGGACATTTAAAACAGATCTCTTTTTCATAGTTACTCCAAGAAAAACTACTAAAATAAAGCTTAAGTATACCGACCAAATCATTGAATGAAAACCGATAAAAAAGTCTGAAATAATGATTGCTCCCAGCGGTATTACAAAAGCAAGTTTTTTATCGGAAATAAAATACCCAGCAAAAAGAGCTGTAGCTGCAATTGGAGAAAAATTAGGAATTTCCGCAAAAAATATATTAAGGAATGCCAAGCACAAAACAATACTTGAAAGCACCATTAATCTTATTTTATTAGATTCTTTCATAAATTTTCTTCAAAAATAGAATAAATTATCAATTGAAATTGGTTGTTTTTTGAATATTCTGCTTAAAAATGTCCAATTTACTTTAAACATTCAGTAAGATAAAGAGCATAATTAAAAAGATAATTTACAGGTAAAGAAACAGGTAAAAGTAAAAGTAATTCAAAACGCATTGTGGATAGTTTATCTAAACAGAGTGTGAATTTTGAATGAATAAATAGAATTTTACAGTACACTATTCCTGATTAATGAAAGATCGAGACAATAGCATTGGTTTATTTCCTCTTCGGATTTTTTTATTTCCGGGTGAGCAGACTACACTCCACATCTATGAACCAAGATACCTTCAATTGATTAATGAGTGCAACACAAATAAAACCTTTTTTGGCATTCCTTTTCAGGGAAAAACTACACTTAGCGAATACGGTTCAATGGTTAAAATTATTCAAGTTCTTAAAAACTATGAAAATGGTGAATTAGATATTCTTGTTGAATGCATTCAAAATTTTAAAATCAACCAGTTTGAAGCTAAAAAAGAGAACAAGCTGTATCCCTCTGGCACGATAGCAGTAATCAAAGATGTTATTTTCACGCCGGATAAATCACTTCTTAAGCAAGTCACTCAATACCTTAAATTACTACTTGATAAAGACATAACAAATGACATGAGTGATCTTTTATCTGAAAAAAACATCATCAACGTAGTTAACCTTACTGATGATGAGAAAATCAAGTTTTTACGTTACAATAACGATAAGAAAAACGATTTTCTGAATAGGAAAATAAAATTCATGCTAATCCTTCTAAGACAGGAAAAGAAAGTGGAGCAAAACTTCTACTTGAACTAATCTATTTTTTCGATTTCGGAACGTATAACACTCCAAATTATTTTTGCACTTTTTTCCCAACTGAACTTCTCTGCTTGGATTAGACCTTTATTTCTATACTTTATAAAATTCTCTTTATTTGATGCCTCAACCATTCCTTTTTTTATTGAATCAATTGAAAATGGATCAATGTAAACTACCGCATCCCCTCCAACCTCAGGTATGCTGGAAACATTACTGGTAACCACAGGGACTCCACTTTTCATTCCTTCCAAAACAGGGATACCAAATCCCTCAAAGTAGGAAACATACACCATTGCAAGACTGTTGGCAACAAGATTACACAACTCTTTTCCAGATTTTCTACCAACAAACTTTACCTTTTTACTTATAGCTGCAAGATTATTATCCTGATGCCATAGGAAGTCTCCTACTATTAAAAATTCAACCGAACCATTTGTTTCTTTTTCAAATGCAGAAAATGCTTGGAGCATGCGTTGAATATTTTTTCTTTTGTGAAGTGCCCCTACATAGATAAAGTAAGGAATCCCACCATTTGTTTTTGTTAATTCCTCTTTTCTTTTACTTAAGCTTATGGGTAGATAATTTTTCCCAGCACCATTATATGCAACAGTTATTTTTTTTGGATCTATCATATACTGTTTGCAAATATCTTGCTTAGAAAACTCTGAGACCGTAATTATTTGATTTGCCTTTTTTGCAAATTTTGGAAAACGTTTTGAGTAGTATTTAGAAACATTTGAGGGTAAATCTTCAGGATAATGCTCAAAATTTAAGTCATGAATGACTGTTATTTGAGGAATTTTCGATTTCAGGCTTAACATACCATCAGGTGAAATAAAAAGATCTATCTGGTATTTTTTAATCGCTTTACTTATGGAATAATCAAACCAAATGTTAAATAGTATAGGATGTCTTGCTTGAGGAAATAAAACTACAGGTGTTACGTTCTTATCAAAAATGAACTCTTTGGAAAAGGCACGGTCAAAGAAAAAAATAAATTCATGCTCCGGATGAGCTCTTACGATTCGACTAAAAACTTCATAGGTAAACCAGCCAATACCTTCCAGCTTATTTTTCAACAATAATCTAGTATTTACACCTATTTTCAAATTCTAATTTTTATGAAACTAATTACAATTGAATTGATACACAATCTAAATAAATATTTCTATACTAATTGATGAAAAAATAAATACTTTTAAGTTGATGAGTAAAATATTGATAGCATGCTTCAGCTTGGTTATGTTTGTTGGATGTAAAACATTACTTCCAACTGCTGACTTTTCAATTGAAAGCTCTGGAGTTGAGCCAGATTATTCTTCAATGGATTGTTGGGCAGCCCATCCTTCTAAAAAGGATTTTTCTGACAAGTTTCCAAAAAATTTTAAAGCTGATACCTCACTTTCAGGAATTGATGTATTCTTCATTTATCCTACAATTTTTCTGTCTGGAAAGAAATGGAATGCAGAAATTGACGACAAAAAACTTAATCGTAAAATAAGTCGTTCGACAATAAAATTTCAAGCAAGTGTGTTCAACCAACTTGCAAATGTATATTCACCGCTCTACAGACAGATGCATTTACAAGGCTATAAAAATCCTGTTAATGGAATTAAAGCGCTAGACTTCGCTTATCAAGATGTCAAAAAAGCATTCAAATATTATCTAAATCATTTGAATAAAGGAAATAAAATTATCATTGCTGCTCACAGCCAAGGTACCAATCATGCTGAAAGATTATTAAAAGAATACATACTTAATACTGATAGTATTTCAGAGAAAGTAATATTTGCCTACCTAATCGGCATGCCCATTGAGGAATTCTCCAGCACCTTTAAGCATTGTGAAAATCCATATGAACTCAATTGTTTTGTATCCTGGAGAACTTTTACAAGTGGCTATTATCCAGCATACAAGTACGGCGAGCAAATAACATCTACCAATCCAATCACCTGGAATTCCGATAACAAAAAAAGTGAGTACAATTCACATGAAGGAATACTCATGCCAGGGAATAAAATCAGATTTAAAAATACTGTAAGCGCACAAGCAATTGACGGCTTGCTATGGATTGAATTTCAAAATATTCCTCTTGGAAAGTGGAAACAAAAAAAGAATTATCACATAGCAGATTATAATTTATTTTGGAACAACATTAGAACCAATTTTATTCAAAGAATGACCAAATAATCAATCTTTGGTAAACCAAAATGCAATTGAAATAAATAGGAGTTGAAAGGGCAATCTTGCTATTGCCATTTCGGAAGAAATTTCTAAAGCCTGTTGAGCTTGTAGTGATTGCGCCAAATAAATATTTGCAGGAAAAACCGCTATTAGTAAGGCAATTAGACCCCAACCTGCTAATTTTCTTGTTTGTTGGAAAAGTATTAAAATACCCAGAAAAATTTCACAAATTCCACTTAAATAAACAAGCTCTAAATGCCACGGTAAATAATCAGGCATTATATGAAGAAAAAAATCAGAGTTGGTAAAATGAGTTACTCCAACAGCTACATAGGAAATAGACATAAAGTAGACAACTTTTAACTTATGCGTTAAAGAGAACTTTTTTAAAAAATCTAAAAATCGATTCAATTCATTAATCATTATTTCTAAAATAAGAACGAAGAATTCTTTTTGTATCTCTGTTTTCTTTCTGCTTCACAAGAAACTTTTCATTTAAAACCGCCTCTTCCTCACTTATACTAGAGGGGAAAAATCCGTAGCCCTTGTACACACCATTTTCGATCAAAACAAAACTTTTTTCGTTTTCCAATCTGCCACATAAAAAAATTGATGTTTGATTCGGGTCATTTGAGAAACTTGATAAAATTTTGATGACTCTTTTATTGTATTCTTTAACTGATTCTCTTTCAGCACAAACTCCTAGACACTTTTTAAGCTGAAAATTAAAACAATGAGAATTTGATTTTTCAATTCCTGTGTACTTAAGACATAAATTATGTTTTTCAACTAATTTTTCAAGAAACATATTGGCACTTTGCTTTTTTTCAAAAGTTAAAATTGGATTGGTAAGTTGTTTTACGTAATCCAACCGCAACTCAATTATTCCATCAGAATTTGTAAAAAAAGATATTCCAAAATTTTCTTTTTCTTGTTTTTGTCTTCTATTAAAAATTGGATAATATTTTTTTATCTCGGCAGATTCTTTCAACTGAGCAATTAAATCATTTCCTGTTTCAGCGTACGTTATTTTCGCTACCTGCTGACACATTTTCACCTCTTTTTTGATAGTACTTCTAAAGTGGCTGATAACTCTTTCTTTAATGTTTATGGACTTACCAACATATATAATTTTGTCGTGTATATCCCAAAAGTAATATACACCTGTTTTCTTCGGAAAATCATTAAAATTATTTTCATCTATATAGTTTGAAACCGTTAGTTGTTTTTCAGAAATGTGAGTTGAGAAAATCTCATCGTTTGTCTTTTTAAACATCATTAAAAACAATTTGTATGTGGCAAATGCATCTCCTTTGGCTCTGTGTCTGCCGTGAATAGGGATTTTTAAATCTTTACACAACTTTCCAAGTGAATAGGACTTATGCCCAGGAATAATTTTCCTGGATAGCTTAACAGTACATAGTTTCTTTCTTTGATAGGTATATCCAAGATGTTTAAACTCATTTTTAATTACTTGGTAGTCGAAATTAACATTGTGTGCAACAAATACGGTATCTCTTGTAATTTCAATGACTCGTTTGGCGATCTGATAAAAAAAAGGGGCATCTTGTACCATTTCATTGGTTATTTTAGTAAGCCGAGTGATTGAATAAGGAATAGGTTGTTCTGGATTTAAAAGTGTATGAAACTCATCATAAATCTTTTTACCATCAGTAACAAAAATAGATATGTCGGTAATTTTATTGTTTGGATAACCTGTTGTTTCAACATCGATTATGGAATAAAGCATACCAAAATTTGATTCAAGATTTAATAGTTAAAAAGCCGTTAAACAAACATCTTGTTTAAAACAATACAAAATAGCTTTGTTTTATGAAAAATGAAAGACTGCAAATTGAAGATTCATTTTATGTTTTCTTAGACGATGATTATTTTTTTGCTCAAGTAACCAAGATTGAAACTGAAATTACTACTACCAATCACTACTCTCAAGAAATCAATACATATTACTTATCTTATTTAAAAGATGGTGTTGAACAAGAATATTCCACCTCAAACCTTTCAGATTTATATGAAATATCAAACACAATATTTTTGGATATTAATAAAAATTCCCCATTAAAAAGAAATTCGAATCCATTATTAAATAAAAGATTTATCTCTTTACCTCTCTGAACCAATTGCAATTAGTGAAATTGCTTTATTTGACATATTAATTCCACATTTTACATATATTTATAGATATTACACCTGCCTATGATGCTAATTGCTGAAAGTGGTTCAACTAAAACCGATTGGGTTTTGGTCAAAAACGGAGTTTCCTACAAACGTTACAAAACTATGGGTTACAACCCATTCTTTCACAATGAAACCATCATTTACAACTCACTAAAGCAAGACAGAGAAATCCAGTCAATTTTCAAAGACATTGACAAAGTCTACTTTTATGGAGCTGGCTGCTCCAGTCCTGAATTAAATTCTATAGTAGAAAAAGCACTTTCCAGAGTTTTCTCAAAAGCCTCAATAAATGTAGATCATGATTTATTGGCCTGTGCTTTGGCGACATACGAAGGAGAGCCTTCAATCTCATGTATTTTGGGAACAGGTTCAAATTCTTGCATGTTTGATGGCCAAAAATTAACCGAAGAAGTTCCTGCTTTGGGATACATACTTGGTGATGAAGGATCAGGCTCCTATTATGGAAAAAAACTTCTAACCGATTATTTATACCACAAATTACCTGTTGACATTAGAAACAATTTTGACAACACGTTTAAGCTAACAAAAGCTGACATCTTCGATAATGTTTACATGAAGCCTCATGCAAATGTTTTTTTGGCTTCTTTCATGCGTTTTATCTCTAGTATGAATGACCATCCATACGTTGACAAAATGATTAAAAATGGCATGATACATTTCATTGAGAATCATGTCCACTGCTTTGATAATTACCAAAATATGAAGGCACATTTCATTGGTTCAATGAGCTATATATTTAAGAATCAATTGGAATATGCATCTGAAAAAATGAACATTAATTTAGGATCAATCATACGAAAACCCATCGACAATCTTGTAAATTATCATATTAAATATTCCTTGCCTAACTGATAAACCAAATTTTGAACAATGAATAAATTTTATTCTTTTATCGTATTAGTTCTATGTGGTATTGCAACCAATTTTCTTAGCTTTTCAGCTATCAACGCCCAGATTGAATACAATTGGCAAAATTCAAAAGAAGGTTGGATTAGTGGAGGCGATTGTAATTTAACTGCTCAACCGGATGCAATGGCAATGCGGCTCTTCAGCCCGAATGGAAAAATGATTAGCGGAACTTTGTCTGCGAACCTTGGTATTTCTGGAGGAGATTACAACAAAGTTGACATTACAGTGAAAAATCCAACCTCTGGATCTGGTATTGCAAGACTTTTTATTTACCCTCCAGGAGCTGCAAACAATAACGATACCTGTTTTTACACCTTTCAAGTGGATACTTCAATGAGCTCATTTGCCACATACACTGTAGATCTTGACTCTGTACCTACTGGTGGAGTAAATACAGTATATACTGGTCCCATTGCTAGATTTGGATTAAGAGCACCATGGGGTGGTGCAAATTTTGATACAATCTTTTGGAAAAAAATGGTGGTCTACAATACCAATCAACCCAATGATTCTGTTGTTGTCACCTTTAATGTTGATATGTCTCTAGTTTCTGATCCATTTACAACTCCTGAACTTAATGGTGACTTTAATGCGTGGGGCGCGGGAGGATCCATGCCCAATAATGCTATGAATAGTCCAACTGCAAATAGCATCTATACCATTGACATGTCTTTTGTTGGTGGGGAACAAATTGAATATAAGTTTTCTGCAGATAATTGGTCCATTTCTGAAACATTAGATCCACAAGACCCTTGTACAAATGGAAGCTCAAGTTTTACCAACAGAGCATTGACCGTCCCATTTTCAGACACTATACTTCCAGCGGTTTGCTGGGGAAGTTGTGATCCATGCTTAAGCTCCGTTGCAAGTTCTAGTATTCAATTCTCACTTTTTCCCAATCCATCAAATTCTGGACTCACCATAAATACAACAAGTTTAATTCAAAGAATTTTAATCAAGGATATTTTTGGGAAAATCATTCTAAACACTACTCCCAATAGTTATAACTTCATTCTTAATACTTCTTATTTTTCAAGTAACCTATATTTTGTAGAATGTCTAATTGATGGAAGTTGGCACAAAAGAAAAATTATCATTTCACATTGATTCTATAATGACCATTTACTCACTTGTTTTTCCACCCTTAAACAGTGTTGTAAAGTTATTTTCTTTAACAATTTGTTTTTTCGTTCTTTTTAGTTGCAACTACGAAAAAAATCAAACCAATAAATCAGAAGAAAAATTTAATGTTTTATTCATTATTGCAGATGATTTGAACTGTGCCATTGGTGCTTTGGGAGACACTATGGCGCAAACTCCAAATATTGATCGACTTGCAAGCAACGGCTTTCTCTTTGAAAATGCTCACAATCAGTATCCTCTTTGTGGTCCCTCTAGAGCTTCATTAATGACAGGGATGTATAGTGAACAAACTCAGATTACAGGAAATAATATTTTTTTAAGAAACTCTGTTCCAGATGCCATTACAATCGGTCAGCGATTCCGACAAAATGGGTACCAATCAGTTAGAATTGGTAAAATTTTTCATTACGATAACCCAAGTGCAATTGGAACATCAGGAAATGATGACATTCATTCTTGGGACCAAACAATAAATCCCTATGGAAGAGATAAGCTTGATGAGTACCTTATAAACACGCTTTCGCCTAGAAGATTTGGAGGAACTCTTAGCTGGCTTTCTTGTGATGGTGAAGATACGGAACAAACAGACGGTATTGGAACTACAAATGCCATTGAACAACTTGATCAATTTGCAAAAAATAAAACGAACTTCTTTTTAGCTGTAGGATTTTTCAGACCTCACACCCCATTTGTTGCGCCACATAAATACTTTAATTTGTTTGATCAGAATACAATGATCATTCCTAAAACCTCTGACGAATATTTAACCACACTGCCTAAACCAGCAGCAAAATCTATTCGAGCTAAAAAGAACCAATTGAATCTAAATGACTCATTAGCTAAAGAAATAAAGGAGGCATATTATGCAACAGTTTCTTTCGTTGATGCCCAAGTTGGACGAATACTTGATCATTTAGACCGAACTGGACTTGCTCAAAATACTATTGTAGTTTTCACCTCCGACCACGGTTACCACCTTGGAGAGCATGGTCATTGGCAAAAACAAACTCTTTTTGATAATGCGACTAAAGTGCCTCTTATTTTTACTTATCCTGGAATTCAAAAAAAGGGTGTAAAATGCGAAGCACCTGTAGAGTTAATTGATGTATATCCAACAATAATGGATTTAGTGAATATTAATGTTCCCAAACATGTTGTTGGAAAAAGTTTAAAGCCAATAATTGACAATGAAATTGAATCGGTTAGAAGCAGCGCTTTAACAAGATGGAAAAATGGCTATTCCATTAAAACGAAACGCTATAGATTTACTGAGTGGAAATTCGATGGAAAGCTTGGTCATGAACTCTACGACCATAAATATGATAAAGAAGAACTTAATAATTTAGCCCTGTCTGAAAATTATAAACCAATATTTGATTCTCTTCAACGAATGCTGAGAAAAAGAATTGAAAAGGCACAATTAATTCCAGAAGATATTGGTAGGCAACTAAAGGATGTAACTCCAATCCCAAAGGCACCCAATATTACCTATGGAGATTTGTATAATGAAGATGGAAAATTAATATCTAGAAAAAAATGAAAAATTGGTCTACTCAACTTGAGCTTCCGGTAAACTGGGGAGACATGGACGCTTTCAATCATGTAAACAACATCATATACCTTCGTTGGTGCGAATCGGCAAGAATTGCTCTTTTTCAACAGCTTTGGGGAAAAGTTGCTGTTAATATGGTAGATATTATGAATTCAGATGGAATTGGTCCAATACTTGCAAACTTTACTATTGATTATAAAAATCCTGTTTCATATCCCAATACTGTTGTGATTAAAACTAGAATTTCAACCATTGGAAATAGTTCATTTGGAGTAGAGCACGAAATATATACTAGGAAAAAGCCTGAACTATTAGTTGCACAAGCTACTAGTGTTATTGTTATGCTTAACTATAAAGATGGTACAAAATTTAAACTTACTGAAAATCAAAAGGAAAGGCTAAAAGCCTTTGCTTAAATGATTTTCAATTGTTCTATATTAGTTTGTGATCAAACGAATTAAAATTCAAAATGAATAGTCGACCTGCGCTCAACTCACTCCTATTTCTAAATTTAATATTAGCTACTCAACTATTCTTTAGCTGTAATAGAAATGTAGAAAATAAAGATTCCTACATAAAAGAAGATGAAAAACCCCCGAATTTTATTTTTATACTAGCTGATGATCAGGGATGGAACGGGACTTCAGTACAAATGATGCAAAACGAACCGCTTTCGAAAAGCGACTACCATGAAACTCCCAATTTGGAAGTACTTGCTGAAAATGGAATTAAATTTTCTAATGCATACTCAGCGGCCCCAGTTTGTGCGCCGTCAAGATACGGTATACAATTTGCAAAATCTCCTGCTAGACTTTCATTGATTCGAGTTGGAATGAATACAGATCACATTGAGCACAGCTCAATAATAAGTATTCCCAAGGCGCTTAAAGCTATTGACAAAAATTATTCTGCTGCGCATTTTGGCAAATGGGGAATGGGCAGCAATCCAGAAGAGTTTGGGTACGATGTGAGTGACGGTGCAACAAAAAACAAAGACGGTGGATTTGTCAATGATCGAACACAATGGGAAAACTCAATTCAAAAAGATCCCAAAAAGATTTTTGACTTAACAAAAAAGGGTATTGATTTTATGGAAGAAAGTGTGTTGAATAAAAAACCTTTTTTTCTTCAAATATCTCACTATGCTGTACACGCTAACCTTGAGATGAAAGAAAAATCTTTACTCAAATTTCAAAACAAGAAAAAGGGAGAACAACACATTAATGCAGGTTTTGCAGCTATGACTCAAGATTTGGATGAGGGGCTCGGACGAATTTTAAGTAAAATAGAAACACTTGGAATTGCCCAGAACACATATGTAATTTATATGTCTGACAATGGTTCTGTTCCAAATATTCCTGGAGCAAAAAAATATACTAAAAGCTATAATTATCCACTCAGTAGAGGAAAATGGGACGCTATGGAGGGAGGTATCCGAGTTCCCCTTATTATAAGCGGTCCATCGATTAAACCAGGAAGAGAATCTTCAGTTCCTGTTTCGGGATGTGACATACTACCCACTATAATTGAGCTTGCTGGAGGTGTTGCTAACCAACTTGAACAAATTGATGGTGGTAGTTTTAAAACAATTTTATTTAACGAAACCGCTAGAACTATTTCTAGACAAGTCGAAGGCATCTTTTTTCATGTACCCTACAAAAATGGGATAGCTTTCAAAAGACCTCATTCTGCAGTTAGAGTAGGGAATTATAAATTAGTTAAATTTAATGACAATGATGAAGTGATGCTTTTTGATTTAGAATCTGATTACCACGAGCTTTCAGATTTATCACTCGAACAACCAGAAAAAACTAGAGTACTTGAACAAATTCTAAATGAATATTTGACAATGGTGCATGCTCCAAAATGGAAAGAGGGAATAACTTGGAAAAAAACCCCAATAAAAGAAATTAATTCAACCTACTAGCCAATTCAGCTTGAAAAAATTCAATGTACACATATTGTATTTCGTTTTAGTTGGGATGTGCTTTTGCCAATGCAGAAATGACGTTGAAAATGGGCTGCCAAAAAAAAATCTCACATCCAACATTGACACTTTGGCAAGTTGTTGTGAAAATTCAAGAACTAGCTTTCTATTGAAAAAGAATTCCGATTCGAATGAAATTCAAAAATGCGATTCAATTTTTTCTGTATCATCGAATTTAATCGATGAGCAAGAAATGATATTCATTGACAGTGGAACATTCCTAATGGGTGCAAAAAATCCGTCAATGGCATTGAAAAGAGAATACCCTGAACACTGGGTTAAAGTAGATGCATTTTACATGGACGTACATGAAGTAACCAACAGAGCTTTCGCAAAATTTATTGCTGCAACTGGATACAAAACAATTGCTGAGCGGCCTATTAATTGGGAAAAAATCAAAAAACAGTTACCCGAAAATACTCCAAAACCCGACGAAAAGTCGCTCGAAGCCGGTTCATTGGTTTTCAATGCTCCTGAAAGTATTTTTAATTTAATTGATTACTCTCAATGGTGGACTTGGGTCAAAGGAGCCAATTGGAAAAATCCTTTTGGTCCTGGAAGTTCTATCGAAGGAAAAGAAGATTATCCTGTAGTTCATATTTGTTATTTTGATGCTTTAGCGTATGCTAAGTGGTGTGGCAAAAGACTTCCCACTGAGGCTGAATGGGAATGGGCTGCAAGAGGAAATTTAAAAAGTATCTATCCATGGGGAAATGAACCTGTAGACATTGGTTCACCAAAATGTAATTATTGGTCTGGTACATTTCCAACGTATAATTCAAAAAAAGATGGATATGTTGGAATTGCTCCTGTAAAGCAATATCCACCAAACGAAAACGGATTGTACGATGTGGCTGGAAATGTTTGGGAGATTTGTTCGGACTGGTTTGATCAAGATTATTACAGCTCTTTTGATCTATCTGAAGTTGCCGACAATCCAAAAGGACCTCAAACTTGGAATTATCCTATGGAACCCCTAGACCCCAAAAGGGTCATTAAAGGGGGGTCATTTCTTTGCAACGACAGCTATTGTTCAAGCTACAGAGTTTCTGCAAGAATGCCTCACTCTCAAGAAACTGGAATGAGCCATACGGGATTTAGATGTGTCAAAGACCTCTAAAATATTCTTTCTACGAATCATCAGCTTAGTCAAGTTATTTAAAACTTAATTTACCTAGAACAGAATGAGTATAAATTGAATAATTGATAGAATAAGGTTATTTTTATTAGATGGTAACCTGTAGAGCTATAGTTGTACTTTTATTTGTTCTACAAATTATCGCATCATTTTCACAAGACACATCAAATTTATCTACACCCTTTTCAAGCAACTCCTCAAGTTTTAAAAATCCAACTAGTCAAGTTAGTTTCTCGGGCTTTTATCGATTTCTTGGATATACTAGAGTGCAAAATGAAACTTTTCCCAACAATAGCGGAAAGACTGTTGTAATTTCATCTGGTGATTTTTTTAGAGAACCAATGCTGCTGCTCAAAATCAACGGTACCACTAGAGATAAAATTTTATTTGGTGCCGACCTAATGATTAACAGTCTCTACAAGGGACCTTCAGAATTATTTACGAGACAGCTCACATTGGACTTGGGACTAAATTTAAAAACCTCTATTGCTACCAATTTTGGTAATTTTTCTCTTCGTTCCGGAGGTGTTTCATGGTATAGACAAAGCAGATTAACCGTATGGGGCAATAGATCATTCAACAGGATGAGCATTTATGAAAGAAGACCGCAGACACCATTAAATGAAAAACCAATAGAGAGATACTCAAATTATTACAACGATGGATTAATTGATCAAGGCATCCGATATGGAAGCAGAGCATTTCAAGGGATTTTTCTTTCGGGAACTAAATTGCCCAAGAATTTTTCTTTTAAAGGGGTAATTGGCAAAAGTAATTTCAATCGTTCATTATTAACTTCTAGCGATAATTTTACGGGCTGTTTTCAGCTTAAAAATCAGCTTCAAGAATCATTTTTTCTTTCATACAATTACCTAAATTCTTCCGCTGATGTTGACTCTTCTTCTAATCAAAAGAGAAAATACGATATACATTCTTTAGAGCTAAACAAAAAATGGAATAAATGTGATCTTAAAATAGAAGCTGGATTGGGAAAATATTCGGATGCTGAAAATAACTTAGGACTTGGTGAAGCCATTATTTTTGAGTTCAGTTCCAATAGTGAAACAAAGATTCCACTTAAATTTCAATTTTACCGAATTTCCCCTCAATTTGTTAATGTAACAGGAAATTTTTTAAACAGTACCGTTCTTGAAGTATTTCCCAATGTGGCTGGAATAGGTTCAGCAATTCGTACTCCATTTAGAAGCCCCATGGTAGGGTTAGGGTTTCCAGTCAACAACAGACAAGGAGGATCCCTCAACGCAGACTTCAGCATTGGAAGATTAAAAATCAATGGTGGTATAGGTGCTTATGCTGAGATTGACACATCATTGGCTGGTTTATCCTACATTCATAATATTAATGGACAAACTCTTTCTAGACTTTATCTTTTTGCAAGCAATTGGGGGCCTTATAATTCTCTTAACTCAACCTACAGAAATGTCTTCGAAGATGTAACCCTTTCTGAAGCCAACGCTGATGGAAAATCTAATTTTAAAAAGTTCTTCAGCACTGTAGAACTTCAGGCAAAGTACAACTCTATATTATTCGGGCAACAATTTTATGTTTTTTCATTAACAAGACTAAATTCTTGTCAAACAAAATTTTATCCTGTCCCACAAATCGGAAGTCGAGCACTTATAAGTCAGCTTAGTCAAGAAATTGATTTTAGCTACCAACTTTTTAAAAATACAGTTTTAGTTTTAAGCTATGGAATTGAAAGAGTTATTGGAAATCAGCTCACAGATTTAGGAGATAATTCTGAATCTTCTTCAACGAATTTATTTTTTGATTGGCTTGGAATAAACAACTCTAATAACACCACCAATGCTAGAAATCAGCGAAATCGACTTTTTGGAATTGGACTTGACTATCAAATTGGAGCAAACGCAGTATTGTTTTTACGTCACAATAATTATCGCTATTACGATCCAAATTTTATTGAAAACCACTTACAAGGATCTGAAACGATGCTGGAACTAAAAATCATCTTCTAACCTATGCAGAAAAAACTATTTATTCCTCTATTATTTATTGTGCTGTTGTGTACGACTTGTTTTTCAGCGTTGGCCCAAGAATCAAATAAAATCTGGTTTGATGGACTTGGTAGATCTTTTTTTGCTAGAGATGTCTTAGGGTCAGATGCTCAAAATGACACCATCTCAACAAGAAATTCCTCAAATGGGTACAATTTATTGGATCTTAATACACATATTAATCCTTTGAAAAATATTGAAATTTTTGCACAGCTGAGGATACGAAATACATTTGGAGGTTTTTTTGGATCTGGAACATCAATTGATGTTAGACAACTGAGGGCAAAAGGAACCATCAAAAATAAAATTAGATTTAGCGTAGGAGATCTATTTCTAAAGCAATCTAGATTTACCCTATTCAATTACGATGAGGATTTAACAACATTGGGTGAGGACGGTTTTAACGTCTACCGTGATGTGGTCCATTACGAAAATTTTTACATCCAAAACAGATGGCGTCTTCAAGGAATTCAATCTGACTTTTCATTTAATTTTGATCGTTTTATAAGAACTTTGGAATTTGATTTTTTCATCACTCGTCCTAGAGGATCATCACAAATTAACACCAACAGTTTTTCAAGCGATTTACTGCTTTCAGGAGCTACCATAGGGTCAAGAATTAATAAGACGATTTACTTTGAGAGCAACTACATCAATTTATTTGAAATTCCTTCCAGTGGAACTCAAGAAAAATCCATAAGAAACCCTGTTTACAGAATTGCGGTCACACATTTTATTGAAAAGAAAAAATACAGCTTCAAACAGAATATAGAGGGAGGTTTTTCAGAAAGACATTGGCTCATATCTAATGAAAATGCTCCAAATAAAGATTCTATATCAAATTCATCTAGTGGAATGTATTTTGAATTTAGCTCAAACCTAATAAAAAAAGATTCCTTGTTTAATCTATCCGTTGGATATCGTTATGTTGATCCAAACTTTAGAAGTGCTGCTGCTCAAACTAGAAGACTTAATCTTTTATCAAATACGTTCAACACTGTATATCCAACGTATACTAACGACGAGCTAACTCGACCAACTTCTTTATTTGATTTAACTTCTGACGAAAATTTATACAATCAGGACATTTCAGGAACGTTGATGAATTTTAATCCTATTTACTCCAATGTTCTTCCATATGGAGATGCAACACCCAATAGAATCGGTTTATTTTTAAACAGTAACTATCGCACAAAAAATAACTTTTTAGAATTTAAAGTTAATGGAGGTTTCTTCAATGAAGTAATTGGTCAAGGGACTCCTGAAAAAAGAAATTTTTCTCAAATTAAAGTAAATGCAAAATTGAATTTAAACATGCTATTGGATTGGACCAAAGAAATAAGTTTATCCATTTCAACCATTAACGAAATTACACAACGAAATGGTGATTCAATTGAACGCTTAGATTTCAAATCCAATCAACTCAATTTATTTTTAAGTGCTGAACTAATAAAAAAATTATTCTTACAATTTTCATTTAGAAATTTAAATGTGAAAGGAAATGAATATACAATCGTTCGAGATGATTTCGGAACTATAAATAACTTCTTGGTTCAATCCTATGACTTGGAAGATAATTTTTTCTCAGTCGGATTGTTTTATAAAATTAGAAAAAACGTTTATGCAAACCTTCAGTACAATTGGTGGGGAACAACTTTCTCTTCATCCAATCCGAATTTTAATTACCGAAGATTACTATTTATTTTATCCGTGAAATTATGAGCCAGCTTAAAACATTAACCTTATTAGCAATTCTAGTATTTGGATTTTACGAGTGTACCAAAAATAACTTTGAAGGGCCATCTCTAAGCGAATTATACAGTGAATTAGAGATTATAGATTCGCTTCAAATATCCAACACTAATCCTGACTTCTCAACGGGAGATCTTGTTAAATTTTATTGTAAGCTAAATAGAAATGTCGATTGGAAAATAAACATAAGAGGTCTTTCTTCTAATTCTTTTAAGGAATTCAATGGCTTTTCTAGTACAATTGACTCTAATTCCATAAACTGGAATGGTAGCTGTCAAGAACTACCTTTTTTTGAAATTGAAAACTGCGCTGTAGCGCTTACTTTTTTAAATGAACCAGACACTTTGAGAGACACCATTTCAGTTCAAGGGTTAAAAAATTACGATGATGGAATTGTTGTTGCCGATTTTGAAAACGGGGCTCCTCCACCAAATGCAGTTGTGTACAAAGAGCCAAATGGAGCCAACATGACCTTTTTTGCAGAGAATGACAACCCTTTACTAGGAAACCATTATTTTAAAATGGGAGGAAGAGTAAATTGGGATTGGCTTCTGGGCTCAATCGATATCCCGCTGAATCTACCTTTTGTATCTTCATCTGCAGAAAACTTTTTCATCAATATTGGTGTTCTAAGTGGGATCAATGGAGAATTTGCTACAAATCAGTTTATAAATATTTTTATTTCAGAATCGAATTATCCTTTTAATGATAATCTTTCAAATAATGGTGCTGATGTATTTGATGATTCCATGGAGGTGTACAAATATCAAATTAAACCAGTTGACTGGATTGGTTGGGAGCTAACTTCTGTATCTTATGACCAATTCGAAATAAAGGGAGTTGCTGGAGGGAATAATATCAAAGAGCCCAGTAAAATCAAAGCCATCAGAATTCAATGTCAGGCGTGTCCATTCAACTCTGGAAATTGCCCTGACAATGGAACTATTGAGGTTAGAACTGATATTGATCATGTAGTATTTACCGAAAATGGAGGAATTTTAGAGCAATAATGAAATTTATACTTTCATGCATAACCATTTTATTGTTGGGATCTTGTCAGAATCTGAATTATGTATCAGTATATGATGTAGATCCTAATCCTCAACGACCGATAGATTTATTTCCATATAAAGATATTTTTACAGATTCTGAACAAACAGGAATTTGGGGAACCAAGTACCACCCTTGTAAAGAGATTGTTTTTGATAGTGTAAATAATTTTTCTGGAAATGACCACCTCCATATAAAATGGGACGATAGTGGAGATTGCAACTACATTGGATTCGGTTTCAAATGGGGAAACTATAAAGGGAAAAATCTATTGCCAATTTATAATTCAGCTGCCATAGAATTTATGATTCGACTAGAAACTGAAGAAAAAACAAAAATACCCATGTTTTTCTCGCTGTTGGATTATAGTGGGAAGCAATGCAATAGTAAAATAAATCTTCTTGATGTTGAGGGTAAAAAAATGGATACTTCATGGCGAAAAGTTCGTATTCCATTATCCACATTTAACTACCAAAAGAAAGACATTAACATCTCAAACATTAAAGAATTAAGGGTTGAGCTGCAAAGAAGTGGGGACGTTCATATAGACAATATGAGAATTGTATCTCATCAACACAACTTTGGATTTGATGCGAGCGACTTTACTAAATCTTATAACACCCTTCCGATTCCCATTGGACAAGAAAAGAAATATTGGTGGGGAGTAAATCCGAACTTCTCAGAAAATTTCAAGTTTAGTACTCAAGCATCATTTTCAAACAACTATGAAAATAAAAAAGTTGATTCAGTATATGTTCTCCCAGAAATCGAGCTCGAACTGTCTTTAAAAGTGAATTACGATAAAAAATCTAAAGACAATAAATGGAACGACTTTGGTTTCCCTTTCAACAAGTGGGAATTTGCCGATTTTTCTTCCATTTACTCAACATCAGCCATACAATTTATCACTAAGACCAATACTCCTCCTAAAATCCAGCTCACCTTAGTTTCGTATTCTGGAAAAAAAAGGAGATTACAAAAAATTCCTCAGCAGCAACACTTTACCAAAAGAGCAGAAGGAATCTATGAATTTGTAGTGCCAATCAAATCATTCCAGCAATTTGAAGAATTCAATTGGGAAAAACTAAAAGAAATTCGATTTAAAGTTCTTGAAACTGCAACCTTTGAGATTGGTAATTTTAAAATTATTGAGTTTAGGGGAAATCCACAAAAACCTTTTAAATGGATTGGAACATAAGACACATAACAGCATGTATTCTAATAACGACACTATTTAGTCAATTAAACTATTTTTCGCAAGCTACAACTGTCAAAATTGAAGAAAGTAATGACGGATTTTCATTGCTTCGAGATGGCAAACCCTATTATATCAAAGGAGCTGGAACTGGAGCTGGGTCAAAAGACCATTTCAATCTCTTAAGCAAATCAGGAGCCAACTCTATCCGACTTTGGAGTACCAATAACGAGAGCTTTTTAGACTCTGCAAAAAAGTACAACATGAGTGTAACGCTGGGTTTATATGTTAGGCCAGAAAGAAGTGGTATGAATTACAACGACCAATATGCTGTTCAAGGACAAATAGAGCAACTAAAAACTGAAATACTTCGATTCAAAGATCACCCTTCTTTACTAATTTGGGGAATTGGCAATGAAGTAGATCTTCGATATTCCAATTTTAAGGTTTGGGAAACCATTGAGGAAATTGCAAAATTCATAAAAAAAGTTGACCCCCATCACCCCACAATGACTGTAATTGCAGGAATTGATCCCGCTAAGCTATTTATGATTAAAAAATACTGCCCAAGTATTGATATTCTTGGCTTAAACGTTTATGGAGCCATTCAAAATGCTCCCCTTAACATACGAAAATTCAATTGGAATAAACCATACATTATTTCCGAGTGGGGAGTCAATGGTCCATTTGAAGCTCAAACCACGTCTTGGAAAGCTAAAATCGAACCTCCAAATGGAATCAAAGCACAACAACGAATAAGAAGATATACCAATATTATTGAAACCGACAAAGAAAGATGTTTGGGTAGTTACTGTTTTCTCTGGGGCCAAAAACAGGAGTCTACCGCAACCTGGCATGGTATGTTTTTAAATAATGGAGCTCCTACTGAGGCAATAGACGCCATGCATTTTTGTTGGAAGAAAAGCTGGCCGGATCAAAGAGCGCCTTCTATTGTTGACATTCATCTTAACGGAATCGGTTGGAAAAAAGATCACGTTCTTGGCTCAAGTTCAAAATCAAAACTTGTTGTCAATTATGAAAAATACGATAATTCCACTGTAGAACTTGAATATCATCTATATCCAGAGGCTTTTACCAACAAGATTGGAGGAGATCGACAAATATCTCCTGACGAAATTAAATTTGAAATAGTGAATAAGGGTGACCATCAAATTGAGTTCATTGCCCCCAAAAAGAGGGGTGCCTATCGAATTTTTGCTTTCGTTAAAAATGAGCATAATCAATACTCGGTAGCAAATATTCCTTTTGTAATAGAATAAACTTGTTGATAACTGACTTATTGTAATTGATACACTACTTGGCTATATTAGCTAAAAATAATCCAATTGAAAATTAAATCTTTTTTCTGCCTCTCCACACTATTGTTATGTTTTCACTTTGAAAATGCTCAACTCACTACCTTTTTTGAAAATTGGGAACCCAGGGAATTCAATGTGCCCTCACAACTAATACTTTCTCCATCCATAAATGCTAATGCAACGGTGAATGTAAATGTTAATCCTTCAAACGAAATTGCCGAAATATTACCCACACATTTTGGTACCAATCTAACTCACTTTTTAGGGGAATCCTCTCTTAACGAAACAGATTTTATGGATAACTTGAATAACCTTGGTGATGTATTTTTCCGCTATCCTGGTGGAAATGGATCAAATCAATTTTTTTGGGATGGCAATGTTCCCTCCTCAATTTTAAATGATGCACAAATCACCGTAAATGATCTGATTGATGGATCTGGATGGAGAATCAGCCCTGACGATTTTGCAAATACTTTAATTCAAACCAACAGTAAAGGGATAATTGCAGTAAATGCTTCATACGCAATATACGGAACGGATCCAAATCCAATTGAAGTAGCGGCCGGATATGCTGCAGATTTTGTTCGACACATGAACAATGATTTGAATGCCAATATCAAATATTGGGAAGTTGGTAACGAAAATTATGGACCATGGCAGGCAGGCTACAGCGTCAATGGAAATCTGATAACTGGAAGTGATTATGGAACAATTTTTAATGTTTTTGTAGACTCAATGAAGGCTGCTGACCCCTCAATAAAAATTGGAGCAGTTGTTTTTCCGCATGATGGCAATCATAATAATTGGACAAGAAGAGTCCTGCAAGAGGTTGAAAACACTGCAGACTTTTTGATTATTCATGATTATTTCAAAAGAAAAAACAACCCCAATAATGTAACCTTTCCTGAAATGATGATTGCTGTTTCTGAAGTTCAGCAAGATGTAAATAACGTAAATACTATGGTTTCCTCTTACACCTCAAAACCTTCAGGGTATTTTCCAATCGCCATGACTGAATACAACTCCAAAACTGGAGAAAGAGAAATTGCAATGGCCAATGCAATTTTTATTGCAAGAGTACTTGGTGAGCAAATCAAGCACCAAATTGGAATGTCGCTAATATGGAGTTTTCAAAATGGCCTTGACAGCTATGGAGGAGATCACGGAATAACAGCTAGAAATAGTACAATTGTACCTAAAAATACACCAAGGCCTGTCTATTTCGTTAATCGCTACATGAATCAATTTTTCGGAGATAAAATGATTTGGTCGTATTCAAATGACACGTCTATCAACTCTTATGTTACAAAGTTCGATAATGGTGACATGGGAATGCTTGTTATCAATCATACACCAAACTCAAAAGTTGTTGAATTTGACTTTGGTTCTGCACAATTGAAAAATAGTTTTTTTTGGTATGAACTGAATGCCTACAATGAAACTGATAAAAAGATTTTTATCAACAACCAAACATCAAATCTTAGTGAAGGAGGACCAGAAAATTATACTCAAATTCCTGCTTTTACACGACCAAATGATGGAAACACCAAATTTCAAATTAAACCTTTTTCAGTAACTTTCATTGCCAATGCCAACAATACAGTAGGTCAACTAACTACTAATTTAGGAAGCATTTATTTTAACAACCCATTTCACGACCATATAACCTTTTTTGGAGACAACGTTCCTGAGAAAATAACCATTTTTGACCTCAACGGAGTTGCAGTACTTTCCTCCAAATCCAAAACCATTGATGCTTCAAATCTATCATCTGGAATTTATTTTATAGTAGTTGAGCTTCAGGGAAAACGTTCTGTACATAAATCAATCAAGCTTTAACAATGAAAAGACATTTTTTTAAATCTATTTTATTTTTTTTCGTAATCCTAGTTACAACTTCACTAAAGGGGCAAGATAAAATTGACCTGCTCATTCAAAAAATGAGTGTTGAGCAAAAGGTTGGTCAGATGACTCAAATTAATTTGGGATTTTTATCCTCAAGCATCGACCAACACGATGGTAAAGTCAAACAGATTGACAACGAAAAACTTGAAAATGCAATTCTAACGTATCATGTTGGTTCAATATTGAATACTGCTGGAACAGCTTATTCAGTTGAAAAATGGCACAAAATTCTTAGCCAAATTCAGGACATTGCTATGAAGACAGAACATAAAATACCAGTTCTATATGGAATAGATGCAATTCATGGAGTAACATATACCAAAGGATCTACTCTCTTTCCTCACAACATTGGCTTAGCAGCAACAAGAAACCCTTCGCTTTCAAGGGAAATTGGGGCAGTTACTGCTAAAGAAACAAGAGCATCTGGAATTCGTTGGAATTTTGATCCTGTACTGGATGTTGGAAGAAATCCATTGTGGCCAAGGTTTTGTGAAACATTTGGTGAAGACCCATTTCTAGTTTCAACATTAGGGGCTGAACTAATAAAAGGGTACGAACAAGACGGTTTGTCAAATCCAACTGCTGTCTCCTCGTGCATGAAACACTTTATTGGATACTCAGACCCAAAGTCTGGAAAAGATCGTACCGAAGCATACATTTCTGACATTAC
>JAZADZ010000033.1:0-12680 GCA_036123135.1 Bacteroidota bacterium
AGAATATAATAAGTCTGATGCATATAGGTATAATATCAACGATGGTCGTTCTGACCATATTGGAAAATGGAAAAAAAATTATGTGCGCCCCTGTAGATCTATCAATTTATAGGAACAACCACCTATTCTGTTTTTAGTATATTAAATTTTGATTTTTTGATGGTGGCAATATGAAACAATTACTTACAATAGTATTTATGGGATTGGTGTTCGTTGGCTATGGGTAGAATAGGTGATAACAACAATTATATATTAACAAAAAGAAAGTTTAATTAACTTTATATCAAGTAAAAGAAGGTTTTTACTTAATAAAGGAAAGTGACATCACTTTCCAATACAAAAGTTAGCAAAGATATTACCTAATAAATCGTCTGAAGATATTTCACCTGTAATGCTCCCCAAATGATGCAGAACTTGCCGAATATCCATGGCCAAAAAATCTCCTGTTACATTACTATCCATCCCTTCTTTAACTTTTAGTAGGTCTGCATGTGCTTTTTGTAGGGCCTCTACATGTCTAGCATTAGTAATAATTGTGCTCTCAAGGTTTAAATCGTTTAAACCGGAGAGCTGGTAAATTTTATCTTTAACCTTTTGGCAATCTGTACTATTTATTGCAGAAAGTTTCAGATGTTTAGTATCTACTGTGCTTTCAGATGGTAGTAAATCTGCTTTATTGGCAATAGTAAGTATTGGTAGGTTTGAGGTATTAAATGTCTTTAGGTCTTTTTTTACTTGTTCAGCTTTTTCTTTTGAAGCATCATAAACGTAAATAATAAGCGATGAGCTTTCTATTTTTCTGATTGCTCTTTCTACCCCCATTTTCTCAATATTGTCGATAGTTTCTCGAATACCAGCAGTATCTATGAATCTAAAATCTATACCGTTAATATTTAACACCTCTTCTATGGTGTCTCTTGTAGTTCCTGGAGTGCTGGAAACAATTGCACGTTGTTCGTTTAATAGTCCATTTAAAAGAGTAGACTTGCCTGCATTAGGTCTTCCAATAATTACAGTTTGTATACCATTTTTTATAGCGTTACCTAGCTTAAAAGATTCAATTAGATTTTCTACATGCTTAGATAAATCATTAATCAAAACATACAGCTCTTTTCTGTCTGCAAATTCAACATCTTCTTCAGAAAAATCCAGCTCAAGTTCCACTAAAGAAGCAAAATGAATGAGTTTTTCTCTAAGCGTTTTAAGCTCATTGGAAAACCCTCCTTTTAGTTGTTTTAGCGCGGTATGGTGAGCTGCCTTGCTTTTAGAATGTATTAAGTCGGCAATAGCTTCAGTTTGGCTTAAATCCATTTTTCCATTTAGAAAAGCACGCTGAGAAAATTCTCCTGGCGCGGCCATTGAGCATCCTTTTGAGATTAGGCACTCAATAATTTTTTGTTGAATGAAGTTTGATCCATGACAACTAATTTCAACAACATCCTCACCAGTGAAGGATTTAGGCCCACGAAAGACGGTAACAACAACATCATCGATCAATTGATGGTTGTCTTCAAAAGAACAGAAAAGAACAGAGTATCCTTCCAAATCCAATATGGATTTGTTCAATACTTGATTACATATGGGTATACTTTTTGTCCCAGAAATACGTATAATGGCTACTCCTCCAATTCCTGGAGGAGTTGAAATGGCACAAATTGTGTTGTTATTTCCATTTAACATTGTAGCAAAGATAATACTGCTGATGGTTTCCATTTGTAAATTGTAGTAATTTTATCTGCTGTAAAGGATGAAAGATTTTCTAATCATAATACTATTATTTGTTTTTAGTAGCAACTTTGGTCAAATAGCAAGAGGGAATACCAGTCAAAACAATTCGTCCTCAACTGAGAACTCAAGTGAACTTCCTCAGCTTCCCAAGCAAGATAATCGATTTAAAACCAAAAAAAAGGTAGCCGACTGCAACCAAGATTTAGAATTAGAACAGTCAAATAATTTGATTTATCATAAAAGAACTAGAAAGCCATTTACGGGAACGTGCGTTTCTTATTTTGACAACCAGCAAATGGAAAGAATGGTCTCTTTTTTAATGGGTAAGGAAAATGGAACTTCGTATACCTATTACCAAAACGGACAAGTAATGGTAATGACCATATATGTTGCTGGAATTGAAAACGGAACATGGGGATATTGGTACGACAATGGACAGATTGCTTGGGCGAATACATACAATATGGGAGAAAAAACTGGAGAATGGTCGTATTTTTACGAGGATGGTACACCATCCAAGATTTTAAACTATAAAAAAGATCTATTGCACGGTGAAAGTAAATTTTATCATAAAAATGGAAACCTCAAGAAAATTGTAGATTATGATTATGGTAGAATTGATGGAAGATATCATACTTTTTATGAAGACTCTACAATAAAAAACCAAAAAAATTATAAAAATGGGAAATTAGACGGTAAGGAAATTTTCATGCACTCAAATGGTCAACTTTCTTATGAAGTTTTCTGGAATAATGATGAGCAAACAGGTGATTGGAAATACTACTATCCAAATGGACAAATTGAACACCAAGGTTCCTGGGAAGAAGGGCTAAAAGACGGCCTGTGGGAATATTTTTTAGAAGATGGAAAGCACGCGGCAAGTGTTTTGTTCAGCAAAGGAAGAGAATGGAAAGTAATTGAATTTGATCGTTTTGGACAGCCTAAAAATCAAATTGAATTTGAAGAGTTCAATAACATGGTAACCAATAAAGAACAAATTGAAGCGCAGGAAAGTAAAAGAGGGCAGCGAAAAATGAAAAGAAAAGCCAAAAGAGAAAAAAGAAAAAAAGCAAAGCAAGAGGCAAAAGAAGAAAAACAAAAGCAAAAAGTACTTGAGGGTTAATTAATGAAAAATATTCTTGACGATAGCCTTCCATTAATGGAACAATTTTACACACTTCAAGGAGAGGGTAGATACAGTGGAAGACCCGCTGTTTTTATTCGCCTTGGTGGATGTGATGTGGGATGTACTTGGTGTGATGTTAAGGAGAGTTGGAATGAGAATGAACATCCTCTAGTCACTATAGATAAAATCGTTAAAGATGTACTTACTACTGGATGTAATTTTGTTGTAATTACTGGAGGAGAACCTACTTTGTATGATTTGACAAAGTTAACGTCAATGTTGAAGGAAAAAAACATTGAAATTGCCATCGAAACTTCTGGAACCAACACTTTAAAAGGAAAATTTGATTGGGTGACTTTTAGTCCTAAGAAGTTTAAAAAGCCGATCAATGAGTACTATTCGTGCTCAGATGAGCTTAAGGTCGTAGTATTTCATTCTTCAGATCTAAGATGGGCTCAAAAGCATGCCAATAAGCTAAAAAATAAATGTGATTGTTACCTCCAACCTGAGTGGTCTAAGCAAGATGAGCTAATGCCGTTAATTCTTGATTTTATAAAGTCAAATCCAAGCTGGAAGTTATCTTTACAAACACATAAATTCATAGATATTCCATAAGGTATGAGATTGCATTTAATTTTAATGATAGGTTTTATCTTGCTTCAATCCTGTAGTTTAGCTCAGAGAGGGATGTACTCGTCCAAAAGTAAAAAGGCAATCAAATATTATGAATCTGCTAGAACCTGTTTCAATACGATAGATCCGATTTCGGGTCTTCCTGGACTCGAATGTGCTTTAGATTATGTGCTTAAAGCAATAAGAAAAGACAGTAATTTTACTGAAGCATATAGCTTGGCATCAAATATTTTTATCGAAAAAAGTGACATTCAAAGAGCGATTTTTTACAGAGAAAAGATGATTGCTAAAAGTAATAGAGTTCTATCTGTTGAGTACTATTACCTAGCAAGTATGTACATGGCTACAGGTCAATACCTAAAATGTAAGAGCTATGCTCAAAAGTTCTTGAATCAGATTAATTCAAATGAGGTGTTGGTTCAAAAATGCTTGAAGTTTATTAAAGACTGTGATTTTGCATTGAAGGCATTAGCAACCCCATCTGAATTTAATCCAATAAATATGGGTGCTGCTATAAATACTGATCGGCCTGAATATTTCCCGTCCATTACCGCTGATGATTCAACTTTTTTATTTACAAGAAGAGTTATTGATGCCAACGCTCCTTGGGGAGACGAGCAAGAAGATATTTATGTGTCCTTTAAACAAAAGGGCTACTGGACAAATAGTACACTAATTAGTGATCAGATCAATTCATTTTTTAATGAAGGTGCTCCTACATTTAGTGCTGACGGTAAATATGTGATTTTTGTCGGATGTGAAACTGGAAATCGTGGAGATTACGAATACGGTGGAAATAGAAAGGGATATGGAAGCTGTGATTTGTTTGCGAGTGAAAAAGTTGGTGATAAATGGACGAAACCATTTAATTTGGGACCTACCATTAATTCCAGACATTGGGAAACCCAACCTTCCTTTTCTTCAGATGGAAAAACATTATACTTCATAAGAGGGCTAACCTTTGATCGGCAAGTAAGAAATCCAAAAAATCAAGACATTTACTTCTCAGAGCTCTCTGAGGAGGGTAGTTGGTCAAAACCTCAGAAATTAAATAATAATATCAATACAAGTGGAAGAGAGGAATCTGTTCAGATACATCCCGACGGACAAACACTTTATTTTTCTTCTAACGGACACACTGGAATGGGTGGGCTAGATATTTTCATGAGTAAGTTAGGTGAGGATGGTCAATGGGGTAAACCAATTAACCTGGGTTATCCTATTAATTCATTTGTAGATGAAAATTCTATCCTAGTATCTTCGTCTGGAGAATTGGCTTATTTTGCTTCCAACAGAGAAGGTGGTTTTGGAAGTTTAGACTTGTATTATTTTGAACTTCCCGAGCTATATAGACCAGTAAATACTACTTTTATGAGGGGAAAGGTGTTTGATGCAGTAACAAAAGAGCCATTGTCAGCTAAATTTGAACTCAAAGACCTTAGCACTGGCAAAGTATTTAAGCAGGCATATGCAAACACTGGAAATGGTGAATTTTTGGTAGCCATTCCAACCAATAAAGAGTTTGCACTTCATGCAGAACATGAAGGCTATTTATTTTATTCAACCAATTATTCTCTTGATAAAATGAATAAAAATGAAAACGGATTTACAATTGATGTTCCAATGAGTCCCGTTCAACCGGGTTCCTTTGTATTGGAAAATATCTTCTTTGATGTGAACCAGTGGACGCTTAAAAAAGAATCCAATGCTGAGCTAAACCAGCTATTTAAATTTTTAACGATTAATCCTTCAGTAAAGGTAGAATTATCCGGTCACACTGATAGTGATGGTAATAAAGCCAGCAATCAAACGCTTTCAGAGAATAGAGCCAAAGCGGTTGTAAATTGGTTAAAAGAGAGAGGTATTTCTGAGAACAGAATGGTCTATGCTGGATACGGAGACTCGCTCCCACTATTCCCCAACACATCGGATGAGAACAAGGCCAAAAATAGAAGGACCGAGCTCAAAATTCGATAATTTCATTTATATTTAATGCCTGTTTATGGCGCTTAAAAATTCTCTAAAAACAATCATAAAAAAAATTCCAATTCGTTTTACGAGCAATCAAAAATACGATGCTCAAACCAAGCGAATAATGAATATTGTATTGGAAAGGCATTCCACATTTGTTGATGTAGGTTGCCACAAAGGAGAAGTTCTTTCTAAGGCCCTAAAAATTGCAAATGTTGGAAAACACTTTGCTTTCGAACCCATTCCTTCAGAATTTTCCAAAGTCAACAATAAGTTTGGAAATATATGCTCGGTAAAAAATCTTGCAATTGGTAACAAAACTGGAAAAACCACTTTTAATTATGTTACATCTAATCCAGCTTACAGTGGAATAAAAAAAAGAGCTTATCCCAAGGACGAAAAAGTAGTTGAGATTGAGGTTCCAATAGATACCTTAGACAACCAACTTTTAAATGAGGAAAGAGTTGATTTAATAAAAATTGATGTTGAGGGTGGTGAATTTGATGTGTTAAAAGGTGGTGTTCAACTGCTAAGGAAGTTTCAGCCAGTTATTATTTTTGAGTATGGTTTAGGTGCAGCCGATTTCTACAATTCTTCTCCTGTAGAATTTTTTGAATTCCTTGAAAAACACAATTACTGCATTTACACCCTACACAATTTTATTGAGAATTTAGTTTTCCTAACAAAGGAAGAGTTTACTAGTCTTTATACATCAAATCAAGAATATTATTTTCTAGCCACGTTTAAAGCTTAATAAATTTTTGTGATACAGAACCATTGGAATTTGTTCTTAGAAAATATATACCTGCTTTGAGTTGTTGAAGATTAATCTTATTTTCCCTTGGATGTAGTGTTAAAATCTTTCTTCCATTAATGTCATAAATATAGATTTCTGTAAAATTTCTATTTTTTGGTATAAAAAGATCTGATTGTACAGGATTAGGATAAATTGAAAATTTAGTTGAGTTCAACTCATGAACGGATAAATCTAGTTCTTCGGCATAGGAGGGTGAGTTATAATTTTGATCTTTTTTCATTAAAAACACACTGTTTTGACCATTTATAGTTCCATCAGTAGTGCCTACTATTATTATGGAGTGATCTGCAGTAGTATCTGCTCCGTTTACCCATTCTTGATACGCAGTTCCTGAAGTTCCAAGTAAAGGCCCAATGGTAAAGGTTACATAAATTTGTGAATACAAAACATCACTTGTAGCATTGTTTGCACCAAATGAATACGTGTTTCCTACAAAAGTGTATGTGGTAGAGTCACTGTGACGAATGACACAAGCACTAAAATCATCAAGAGTTCCAGAAAAGTTTTCTTCAAAAACAAGGTTTCCCAATGAGTCTAAGCATGCATAATATGGAGCAACTCTAGAAGTTTGTTCATCATTCCCATTAAAAATATAGTATCCATTTTTGGATAGACAAATCGATATTCCTTGATCATCTAGAGTGTCCGAGTGTACGTAATCCCACAATAAATTTCCTGAACTGTCTGTTTTTACAATCCAGATGTCATTGTCTTCATATAAAGTATTACTATTGGTAGTTCCAATGCAAATTATATTTCCATTTTCGTCTTCAATAACATCATTAAAGCGGTCATTCTCATTACCACCAAAAGTTTTTGTCCATAATGTGTCCCCGTTGGTATTAATTTTTACAAGAAAAGCATCTCCATTTCCATTTCCATAGCTATAAGTTTCACCTGCTAGAACAACACCTGTTGTAGAATGTATCGTTTGATGTGCAGCAAAGCAAAAATCCCAATCGTTTCCACCAATTGTTTTGGTCCATAAGTGGTTACCATTTTCTTGAATTTTCACTAAAAAAAGATCATATCCATTAGAGAAGCTGTTGGAATACCCGGCTAAAATTATGCTTCCATCGTTAAGTTCAACAAGGTCAGTTCCGTAGTCAATGTTTGGACCACCATATGTTTTTGACCAGATGTAACTTCCACCAGTATCTACTTTAAAAGCATATAGATCGGTAGCTCCATTTCCAAAGCTTTCACTGGCTCCTATAGCGACATAGCAAGAATCAGTAGAAGTAATCACAGATTCACCAAAATCATTTCCTGGTCCACCATAGGATTTAAAAAAACTATTTTGTCCACATAGTAAGACAGGTAAGGATATAAACAAATATAGAAATGAACTTTTCATTCAATGATATAGCTTAAAGAAAGATTAATTCCAGTTGCGTTGCTTTGGTTCCAAAAAAGCCCAATTAGGTTGTTGGTTCCAATTGCAGAAATAAACTTTTTTGATTGATGACGAAAATAAAAACCATGGTTAAAACCGGAGTACCCACCAAATGAAACAATCGATCCAATGGTAAAACTTTTTTTAATATGATACTCTCCTCCAGCATATAGCAGAATATTGTAGTTGCTGCTTGATCGGTATCTTAATCCATAGCAAGAATGGAACTTGGCTTCTTTTTTACCTCCAATTTTATGTACATAGAGTTCAAAGGGAAATGCATTAATTTGGTTAGAAATTGAGGCCAGAGAGTCAATGTTAAGATTTGTGATTGAAGGAGAATCTAAATCCGAAAGATCGAAAATAGCCACTCCGCTGTAGTTGAAAGAGGTGTCCAAATATAAATTTCTACAGTTAGATAGGTTTTGTATTCCAAGTCCATTTATTCCAGCAATTATTTTAGAATTTGAAGAACTGTCTGAGCTGTTAATTTTATTAATTATTTCAAAATTTAAGGTCAGTCCCCAATTTTTATTTAATGGACTAGAACTCGGATTTGATCTTGTGTAATATCCGTTCAGATTTCCTGTTAGATCAGTAGCATTTGTAGATACATCTATTCCTCCATTATAAATTAGGGAATTTATTTCCGTTTGTATACTTGAGTAACACAATCCAACTTTAAATTTTTTATTAACTATTCCTCCTTCAAAAGACCTGTAACTTCTAAAGTGCAAACCGCTTTGCTGTAAATTGATACGTTCTCCTTTATAGGACGAGTTTCCTTGAAAAATACTGCGAAATACATCATTTGTATATTCAACACCTCCAGAAAATAATGTAGAAACGTTAACGTAATATCCATATTTCTTAGCAACTAATGGATTGTAATTTATGTAAGAAAGGTTGGCACTGGACTCAAGACCAGTTCTATTTAAACCATTAAGGTTCGAGCTTAAAGTTTGAATGGTATTGTCATCGATAAATCCTCCATCGTAAAATAGTCTTATAAATTCTAACGGCATATGAGAAGAACCAATGTAACCTTGACCTTGAAGATTCAGCACTTGTTTGGCACTGTCTGAGTAGAACAAACAAGAGTTGTTTAAAAGCTGTGCAGAACTAATAATTGGAAGAAAAAATAGTATGTAAAAATTTACAACCCTCATGGAACTGAAACTGTGGCATTAAAATCCGCACTTATTTTAAAATCAATTTTGTAATGGTCATAAAAATCCACAGGAGAATTTCCTATTGGAGTGTTGAACACAACTTCAAGGATTATTTTTTTTGAGTTTTTGATTTCATTTAAAATATCTTCAGAAAGATCAATTGAATGGGTGGTAAATGATGGTTCGCTTACTATGTTGTTGGAATTAACAATTGCACTGGTGAAAAATCCTGGGTTGATCAGTTGATAACTGGAGTTTAATGTATGAAGCTTAAGTTCTGCTGAAAGTGGAAATCCATTTGTAGTTTCTATGTATAATGTGCCGTTATTGATGGGGTTACTATCTTCAATAGAAAGCGTTAAAGTATCTCTTAAAGTGAGTTGATTCGCAGCAAATGATAAAGGGGTAATAAAGTCGACATCTAACTTCAAAGGATTACTTTTAAAAATAAAATCATTGTGTCCCGAAATATTTCCTAGTGGATTCAGCTCAATGCCTATTTCATATCCGATTGAATTGGGAAGTTGATTTACAAAGTCGTTAACGTTACTATTAGCAGAATTAATCTCCGTTGAAAAAATACTTGAATTCACATTTGATCCTGTTAAAAAAGCTCTATTGATATTTTGGATTTGACCAATAATAGGATGGACCAGTTCGATAGTCGTGTTATCTCTGATAGAAGACAATTGATTGATTAAAAGTTTAAAATCTGTCCCAATTCCATTGTTTAGCTCAAGGTTTAAATCGATGCTTCCAGTTTCAATACTTCCAGAAATAAACTTGCTTAAAAAATCTAAAGGGACAATTTCAGGACCTACCTGTATTTGTTCTTGACCAAAAAATCCCTTTGCACTAATCGCTGATATCGATTCAATTTCATTTTCAATAAAAATTGTATCTAGGTTAGAGACACTTACTGCATTTGTATTTGAGTTGGATACCTTGACGCTTATGGTCGTTAGTAGAGTGTTTACCTCACCACCGGAAATTCCTTGTAGATTCCATATTGTTTGAGGAATTTGGATGGTTCCACTAACTTCACTGGGTATTCCATTCTGAGCAGAAGGCACTGTTACTGAAATGGAAAAAGGATTGCCATTTTGATCAATTGCAGAATTCACAGTATAGTCGTAGATTATTTCTCCAACAATAGTACTTCTTATGGAATAACTTAGAACTGCAGATTCGATTTCAAATTCTTTAAGTTCAACTGTGTTTATGTCAAATGTTTGTTCTTCAGGTTGATTGATGAATGTTTGGCCCGGATTAAAATCAACTCCTACTGGGAAAGGAAGCGCAAATGTATTGGTAATTTGGTTGTCTGGAAGGTCTATTAAACTATCGAGGTTTAGCTCATATAAATTTCTTTTGAAATGTACATTCAATGATGAATTGGTATTGGTTGTGAGCAATGAGTCTCCAATGAGGTTGCTTATTCCCAAGGAGCCATATGCAATTGGAAATGAATAATTTGCCGCCCACTGGACAGGTTTACGGTTTTTGTTACAGCCTTGAATTAAGGCAACGACTATCAATACAAGAAAAAGTCTTTTAGACATTAACTCAAAAATAAATTAAAAAATAAAAATTATTGAATGTTTTTGACTGTTAATTGTAAAGACACTTCTTTATTGTATTGGATGTCTAATAATGTTAATTCATTGCTAACCTTGGAGATGGTTTTACAACAATCGTGTAGTAGATAGTTATTGTAAAAGATAAAAGCAGATACAGGTATAGAAAAATAGATGAAATATTAAATGATTCGGAAAATTGAAACATTTCTCCTAGGAAGTATACAATATACAATCCAACAAAAACTTTAATGATTTCCAATGGAACAGCCAACCAATGGCGGTCCATGAGTGAAGTGTAGCTGAAAATTGATACCAAACAAAAAATTGCATAAATGAGAAGCTGCTGATAATGAAATTTTGGAAGCAGGTCAATAATATGATATTGAATTCCAAAATGAAGTATCAACTGAAAAAAAGACCAATAGGTAAGAAGTTGTGTCGATTGAGAAGTATACTTCTTTTGTGTATAGGGATTTTCAATAATTTCAACAGGGTATTTTTTGGCTACGTCATCAGGTCTCCATCCTGTTTTTTTGTAAAAAACTTTAATCTTATCCAACCAATTCTTTGTTCTATATGCGTCTTTGAATAGAAGTACAAGATGCATGAAGTTAATGAGTAGAGGGTTCCAAGTTTTTACAGGTTTTTTCACTCCATATACAGCAGGAACATCCTCGAGCTCTTCTTGAAAAGTTCCAAATAACTTATCCCAAATTATGAATATAGAGGCATAGTTCTTATCTAAATACTCTTTGTTGATTGCATGATGAACTCTATGATGAGAGGGAGTTACAATTAAATTTTCTAAAAATCCCATTTTATCAATTAGTCTTGTATGGTACCAAAACTGTGCGAATAGATGGAGTGGTAATATAATGTTCATTACTAGAGAGGGTATCCCAATAATTGCCAGTGGAATGTAAAGAAAGAAATATACTTGAACAATTCCAGAAATGGATTGTCTAAGTGCACATGAAAGGTTGAATTCCTCGCTACTGTGATGAATTATATGTGTATTCCACATAAGATTAATTTCATGATTCCAGCGGTGCGTCCAATAATAAGCAAAGTCTGTTCCAATAAAGGCTAAAACATACAACCAAAAGGAGGACTCAATATGGAAAATTGCAAATTGATTTACCATCCATTCATAACTAATTATTACAACAGTAAGTTTGAAAATACTTTTGATATTGTTGGTCATACCAGAACTAATTCCAGAAATGGTGTCAAAAGCAGAGACGTAATTTTTTTTTGCAAAGTGACATATAATCCATTCAGCTGCTATCATCACGAAAAAGAAAATCATGGCGACCTTGAGTGTAATCACATAAGCGTCCATAGCAAAATGGTTAGATTTTGAGCTTAAAATTAATTATTAATAGTCATATTTTCCCTTCCAAAGCTTATTTAAATAATCTTTAAACATCATCTCACGCTTGTTGTTTGAAGGGGTAAAAAAGGTGGTATTCTTGAGCTCATTTGGAAGAAATTCTTGAACGTGTGCGTTGTCTTTATGGTCGTGGGAATACATGTAATCGGCTCCATAATTTAGTTCTTTCATTAGCTTTGTTGGAGCATTTCTGAGATGAAGAGGAACACTTAACTGATCATTATTAGACAAGGATTCTTGCGCTTTATTTATGGCAACATAGGAGGAGTTACTTTTTTCACAACAGCTCAGATAAATCGCACATTGAGAAAGAATAATTCTGCTTTCAGGCCAACCAATTTTTTCCACCGCCGAAAAACAATTATTAGCCATTATGAGTGCAGTTGGATTGGCTAATCCAATGTCTTCTGAAGCGAGAATAATAAGTCTTCTTGCAATGAACTTAGGGTCTTCACCACCCTCAATCATTTTAGCCAGCCAATAAACTGCACCATTTGGATCACTTCCCCTTATTGATTTTATAAAAGCAGAAATAACATCGTAATGAAATTCACCGTTCTTATCATACAATGCAATGTTTTGTTGTATAATTTTTAAAACAATTTCATTGGTTATTGTTTTGGGTTCTTCCTTCAAGTTGTTGACTATAATTTCGAAAGAATTGAGTAGCTTTCTTGCGTCCCCAGAAGATATTTTAAATAATGCCTCTTTTTCTTTGATTTCAATTGACAAGGATTTCAAATACTCATCTTTTTGAATTGCGGAAAGCAAAATTTTTTCTAAATCATCTACTGAATGTGATTTCAAAGTAAAAACTTGACACCTTGAAAGTAATGCGGAGATTACTTCAAAAGACGGATTTTC
>JAZADZ010000034.1:0-36897 GCA_036123135.1 Bacteroidota bacterium
GAGGAGCTGGATTAGGATATTTTGAATATATCACTGTTATTAGTGAAATAGCAAAGGTTTGTGGCTCAATAGGTCTTTCAGTAGCAGCTCATAATTCATTGTGTACAAATCATATACTTAAGTTCGGAAATGAAGAACAAAAAAAGAAATGGCTCCCAAAATTAGCAACTGCTCAATGGATAGGCGCCTGGGGTTTAACAGAGCCAAATACTGGTTCAGATGCCATGCGAATGAAATGTACAGCGATTAAAGATGGAGATCACTGGGTAATTAATGGCACCAAAAATTTTATTACTCATGGTAATTCTGGTGAAGTAATTGTTGCTGTTGTAAGAACAGGAGAATTATTGGATTCACATGGAATGACAGCCTTTGTTGTTGAAAGAGGAACGCATGGATTTTCTGCTGGTAAAAAAGAAGATAAATTAGGAATGAGAGCTTCTGAAACAACTGAGGTGATTTTTGATAATTGTCGTGTCCATCAAGATAATATTTTGGGTAAAGTAGGAGATGGATTTATTCAGGCCATGAAAATTTTAGACGGAGGAAGGATATCTATAGGTGCTCTTGGTTATGGGATTGGGTTAGGAGCTTTGGAAGCAGCATTAAAATATTCTAAAGAACGAGAACAATTTGGAAAATCTATTAGCTCATATCAGGGCATTTCATTTAAATTAGCAGATATGGCGACTGAACTTGAAGCTTCTAAATTATTATTGTATCAAGCAGCAGATAAACTTATGAAAGGGGCGCCAGTCAGCAAATTGTCTGCTATGGCTAAATATAAAGCATCCGAAGTGGGTGTAATGGTTTCTACAGAAGCAGTTCAAATTTTTGGTGGTTATGGATATGTAAAAGAATTTCCAGTTGAAAAATATTACAGAGATTCAAAATTATGCACGATCGGTGAGGGGACATCTGAGATACAAAAGTTAGTTATTTCTAGAGAATTGCTTAAAAAGTAAAATGAATTTGGTTTTACTTTAAAAACAATTAAATTTGCAATCCATAAAACAAAATAATTTAATAGAACATGTTACAAATTCCGGTAAAAGAAGGAGAATCAATAGAGAGAGCTCTTAAGAAATACAAGAAAAAGTTTGAGAAAACAGGTGTTCTTAAGCAGTTAAGAGAAAGAAAGCAGTTTACTAAGAAGTCTGTTCTTAGAAGACAGGAAATTATTAAAGCTGAGTATGTAGAAAGAATGCATTCAGAAGAATAAAACTTTTTTATAAATAGTTCGTATTAAGGAGTAGAGGAAATCTACTCCTTTTTTTTTGAATACTAATTTAGAAAATAGCAATCAGTTCATTCACTATTTAAAAGTGGAAAGAAGGTATTCTAAGCATACACTTTCTGCTTATCAGAAAGATATTTCTCAATTCTCTTTATTTATTGAACAACAATATGAGCTTTTATTTGCTTTTGTTAAGCATATTCACATAAGAAGTTACATTGTTGAGCTAATGAGTAGTAATATTAGCAATCGTTCTGTCTGTAGAAAAATTAGTGCAATTAAGTCGTTGTATAAGTTTTTGTTAAGAGGCGGTGTGGTAAGTGTTTCGCCATTAGCAAATGTTCAACTCCCCAAAATAAGTAAACGCTTGCCAAGTTTCGTTAAAGAAAATGAAATTTTATTGCTTGGCAAAAGAAGTTTCTTTTCAAATGACTTTTCTGGGTTAAGAGATTATCTAATGATTAGATTGTTTTATCAAACAGGAATTCGTTTATCAGAGTTAACTAACCTTAAAGATTCAGATGTTTCTAAAGATTCAATAAAGGTTTTGGGGAAAAGAAATAAAGAAAGGATAATTCCAATCGGTCCTGAATTTGCTCAACTTCTCCAAGAATATAAGCAACTTAAAAATGTTGAATTTGAAGGAATACCTACAACTTTAATTGTAACTGATTCAGGTAAGAAAGTATATGAAAAATTTGTATATAGAAAAGTAAATTATTACATTGGTAATGTGTCTAGCATAGAAAAAAGGAGTCCTCATATTTTAAGGCATACATTTGCTACTCATATGCTTAATAATGGTGCAGACCTTAATGCTATTAAAGAAATTTTAGGGCATGAAAATCTTTCAGCGACACAAATATATACGCACAATTCTTTTGAGAAATTAAAAAATATTCACAAACAAGCCCACCCTCGAGGCTAAAAAACAAAAACATATGGATGTACAACTTCAATCAATTCATTTCGATGCAGATCAAAAGCTACTTAGCTTTATTAAAGAAAGACTTTCTAAACTAAATTTATTTTATGATCAAATTATTGGTTCTGAAGTTTTTTTGAGATTAGATAAGTCCGATAAAAAGTTAAATAAAATTGTAGAAATTAAGCTTAATATACCTGGTAAAGAGCTTTTTGCAAAGAAGCAATGTAAGACGTTTGAAGAGGCTACAGACGAAACTATTGATGCGTTAAGACGTCAGATAAAAAAACACAAAGGAAAACTTTTGGTTAAATAGTGAAAAAATATTCTTATTTCTGTGGATAAAAGATATTCTTTTATACATTTGCAGACCTTTTTCTAAAGAAAAGGTCTTTTTTTTGTTGAAATTTTCAACAATGCCGATGTAGCTCAGCTGGCTAGAGCAGCTGATTTGTAATCAGCAGGTCGTGGGTTCGAGTCCCTCCATCGGCTCATAAAGAAGTTCTTTACATAGTTAAAAGTTGGGGAGATACTCAAGCGGTCAACGAGGTCAGACTGTAAATCTGATGGCTTCGCCTTCGTAGGTTCGAATCCTGCTCTCCCCACAATAATCTCGGTATAAATGACGTGTATAATTTTATTTTAAAATAAAAGTAGTACATTTGTCGTCCGAAAAAAGCGGGAGTAGCTCAGTTGGTAGAGCATCAGCCTTCCAAGCTGAGGGTCGCGAGTTCGAATCTCGTCTCCCGCTCAAAACCTTCGGAGTATAGATTGTAACTAATCAATACTCTGATTTATGGGTTTCATTGGGGGTGTTAGCTAGCCGATGTAGCTCAGGGGTAGAGCGCTTCCTTGGTAAGGAAGAGGTCACGGGTTCAATTCCCGTCATTGGCTCCAAAAGCAATGTAAAAAGTTGAAAAAAATTAAATAATAAAAAAACAAAGAATAACAATTAATTAAACATCTAGGTTATGGCTAAAGCAAATTTTGAACTTACAAAACCCCATGTTAACGTTGGTACTATAGGACACGTTGATCATGGTAAAACTACTTTAACAGCTGCAATTTCTAAAGTTCTTTCTGATGCTGGTATGGCAGAGAAAGCTGATTTCGATCAAATTGATAATGCTCCTGAAGAAAAAGAAAGAGGTATTACTATTAATACTGCTCACATTGAGTATGAAACTGAAAACCGTCACTATGCACACGTTGACTGTCCTGGTCACGCTGATTATGTAAAGAATATGGTTACAGGTGCTGCACAAATGGATGGAGCTATTTTGGTTTGTGTTGCTACTGATGGACCTATGCCACAAACTAGAGAGCACATTCTATTGGCTAGACAGGTAAATGTTCCTAGATGTGTTGTTTTTATGAACAAAGTTGACTTAGTTGACGATGAAGAGTTATTGGAGCTAGTTGAAATGGAGTTGGGAGAATTATTAGAGTCTTATGGATACAATGACACTCCAATTCTACAAGGATCAGCTTTAGCTGCTTTAAATGGCGAGCAATCAGGTGTTGATTCTGTTTTAGCTCTTATGAAAGCTGTTGATGAGTGGATTGAAACTCCGGAAAGAGATACTGACAAGCCGTTTTTGATGTCTGTTGAGGATGTTTTCTCAATTACAGGTAGAGGAACTGTTGCTACAGGTGCAATTGAAACTGGAATTGTTAATACTGGTGATGCTGTTGATATTGTTGGCCTTTCTGAAGATAAAATGACCTCTACTGTAACTGGTGTTGAGATGTTTAGAAAAATTCTTGATGAAGGTAGAGCAGGAGAAAATGTTGGTCTTCTATTAAGGGGTATTGAAAAAGAGCAAATCAAAAGAGGGATGGTAATCGCTAAGCCTGGCTCTATTACTCCTCATGCTAAATTTAAGGCAGAGGTTTATATCCTTAAAAAAGAAGAAGGTGGAAGACATACACCATTCCATAACAAATATAGACCACAGTTCTATTTTAGGACGTTGGACGTTACTGGAACAATTATGTTGGAATCTGGAAGAGAAATGGTAATGCCTGGTGATAATGTAACTATTGAAGTTGAATTGATTACTGGTGTTGCAATGGCTAAAGGACTTCGTTTTGCTATCCGTGAAGGAGGAAGAACTGTAGGTGCTGGTCAGGTAACTGAAATTTTAGATTAATAGTCTAAAAAAACTAAATGTAATTGGTGAATAAAGGTGCTCAAATATGGGTCACCTTTATTCGCGTTTTACGGGTGTAGCTCAGCTGGCAGAGCACTGGTCTCCAAAACCAGGTGTCGGGAGTTCGAATCTCTCCACCCGTGCATTAAAAATTAAAAAGTGGCCGGATTTAGATCATATATTGAAGAAACTATAAATGAGCTTTCCAACAAGGTATCTTGGCCCTCTTGGGAAGACCTGCAGTCAAGCTCAATTATTGTTTTGACTACTAGTATTTTGTTATCGTTAATCATTTGGTTAATGGATTACGCATTTGGAATTAAATCAGTTCCTGATGGAGAGTTTGGTTGGAAAGGTTTATTAGGATTTATTTACGATTGGATTTCTTAAAAAATTGTGATGGCAGAAGTTAAAAAAAGGTGGTACGTAATTAGAGCTATTAGTGGTAAAGAAAAAAAGGTAAAGGAATTGCTCGAATTGGAAATTGATCGTCATAAACTCAACAATTATGTTGATCAAGTTCTTATCCCTACTGAAAAAGTTTATCAGATTAGAAAGGGTAAAAAAGTATCAAAAGAACGAAATTTCTTCCCTGGATATGTTTTGATTGAAGCAGCGTTAGTTGGCGAAGTAGAGCATGTTATTAAATCTATGACCAACGTAATAGGTTTTCTTGGTGGTGTTAAAGGTGGAGACCCTCTACCAATGAGACAATCTGAGGTCAATAGAATTTTAGGAAAGGTTGATGAACTTGCAGAGAGTGATCAGGAAATGAATATTCCATATGTTGTTGGCGAGCCAGTAAAAGTAATCGACGGACCATTCAATAATTTTAATGGTGTAATTGAGGAAATTAACGAAGAAAAGAAGAAGTTAAAAGTTATGGTTAAAATCTTTGGAAGAAAGACTCCTTTAGAGCTTAACTATATGCAAGTTGAAAAAGAAAGTTAAAGGCATTGTAAGCACATTGATTAAAGCTTCCCAATGATAGTTTACAATTAGTACAATAAATAATACAAAATGGCAAAAGAAGTAAGTGGATTAATTAAACTTCAAATTAGAGGAGGAGCTGCAAATCCGGCACCACCTGTTGGTCCTGCACTGGGAGCTAAAGGTGTTAATATAATGGAGTTTTGCAAGCAGTTCAATGCTAGAACGCAGGAAAAAGCTGGAAAGATTTTACCTGCTGTTATTACAGTTTATTCAGACAAATCTTTTGACTTTGTTATTAAGACACCACCAGCAGCAGTTCAATTAATGGAGGCTGCTAAATTGAAAAAAGGTTCAGCCGAATCCAATAAAATCAAGGTGGGGTCAGTCACTTGGGATCAGGTGAAAACAATAGCTGAGGATAAGATGCCAGATTTAAATTGTTTTACTGTAGACTCTGCTATGAAAATGGTTGCAGGAACAGCTAGAAGCATGGGACTTAATGTGAAAGGAAAGGCTCCTTGGAGTTAATAATCCGGTAAAAAGTAAATAATATGGCACTCACAAAAAATAGAAAAGAAGCATTATCAAAATTTGATACGGATAAAGTGTACGAAATTGATGAGGCCTCTAAAATTGTGAAGGATATAACAAATTTAAAATTTGATTCATCTGTTGATATTGCTGTAAGGTTAGGAGTTGATCCGAAAAAAGCCAATCAAATGGTTAGAGGAACAGTTTCTTTACCTCACGGTACTGGCAAAGATGTTAAAGTTTTAGTTTTATGTACTCCTGACAAAGAAAACGAAGCAAAAGAAGCAGGTGCTGATTTTGTTGGATTAGACGAGTATATCGATAAAATCAAGAAAGGATGGACAGATGTAGATGTAATAATAACTATGCCCTCTGTAATGGGTAAAGTTGGAGCATTGGGAAGAATTCTTGGTCCAAGAGGCTTGATGCCTAATCCGAAAACAGGAACGGTGACTATGAATATTTCTCAAGCTGTAACTGACGTTAAAGCCGGAAAAATAGACTTTAAAGTTGAAAAGAATGGGATTATTCATGCTGCTATCGGAAAAGCTTCTTTTGAGTCAAACAAAATTGCTGATAATGCTAAGGAATTGGTAGCAGCTTTGATAAGGTTAAAACCTTCTTCAGCCAAGGGTTCTTATGTCAAGAGCATTGTGCTCTCAAGCACTATGAGTCCTGGAGTTAAAGTTGAACCTAAATCTATTAGTGTTTAATCAGATTTAAACTTACAATATGACTAAAGAACAAAAACAGTCGGCAATTAATGATCTAAGCGAGAAATTGGATAGTAATGGTGTAATTTACATTACTGATATTTCTGAATTAGATGCAATGGCAACAAGTGCTCTTAGAAGACAATGTCATGCCAAAGATGTCAAGCTTAGTGTCGTTAAGAACACATTGCTTAAAAAAGCAATGGAAAATGTAAAAGGTAAAGATTTATCTGAACTATATGACGTTTTACCTGGTCCAACTGCAATCATGATTGCAGATGTCGGTAATGTACCTGCGAAATTAATTAAGGATTTTAGAAAAAAAAGTGACAAACCAATCCTTAAAGGTGCATTTGTTGAAGAATCTATTTTTGTTGGAGATGATCAGCTTCAAACTCTTGTAGACATTAAGTCTAAAGAAGAGCTAATTGGAGAAATCGTTGGATTACTTCAGTCTCCTGCTAAAAATGTTATTTCAGCATTAACTTCAAGTAAAAGTAAAATTGCTGGTTTAGTTAAAACCTTATCGGAAAAAGAACAATAATTATTAACAAAAAAAATATTTTTTATAAAACCTAAAAAAATGGCAGATGTTAAAGCTATAGCAGAAGAGTTGGTAAACTTAACTGTTAAAGAAGTAAATGAACTTGCAGAAGTTCTTAAAGAAGAATACGGAATCGAACCTGCAGCAGCAGCAGCAGTTGCAGTAGCCGCTCCAGGTGCTGGAGGTGGTGATGATGCCGCTGAAGAAAAATCAGAGTTCGACGTAGTCCTTAAAGCCCCAGGTGGTTCAAAATTACAAGTTGTTAAAGCTGTAAAAGAACTAACCGGTCTTGGACTTAAAGAAGCTAAAGAAATAGTTGATAGTGCTCCTAAAGCTGTAAAAGAAGGAGTAGGAAAAGATGAAGCTGAAGGTATTAAGAAGGCTTTAGAAGAAGCTGGTGCTGAAGTAGAATTAAAGTAATTCCTTCCAGACTTAATTTAAGGTCTAAGTTAAAATAGCTTAGACCTTTACCTGTTTCATTCTTTTAATCAACTAAATTTCAACACATTGGCAACAGTAGATAAAGTAACAAATAGAATAAACTTTGCATCGAGTCAGCATCGTTTTTCATATCCAGATTTTCTGGACATTCAACTTAAATCATTTCAAGAGTTTTTTCAATTAGAAACAACTTCAGAGAATAGAATTGGTGAGGGCCTATTTAAAGTATTTTGTGAAAATTTCCCTATAACCGACACAAGAAATCAATTTGTTCTCGAGTTTTTAGACTATTTTATTGATCCTCCTAGATACACAATTAATGAATGTATTGACAGAGGATTAACGTATTCAGTTCCATTGAAAGCTGTTATGAAGCTGTATTGTACAGACCCTGAACACGAAGACTTTGAAACTATTGTTCAAGAGGTTTATTTAGGTACAATACCTTACATGACTCCTAAAGGTTCTTTTGTTATAAATGGTGCAGAACGTGTCATTGTATCTCAACTTCATAGATCACCTGGTGTTTTCTTTGGTCAAAGTAGACATGCTAATGGTACTAAGCTTTATTCAGCAAGAGTTATTCCTTTCAAAGGTTCATGGATTGAATTTGCTACAGACATTAACAATGTGATGTACGCTTACATTGATCGTAAGAAAAAACTCCCAGTTACAACCTTGTTTAGAGCAATTGGATACCAGAGTGATAAGGATATTCTTGAAATATTTGACTTAGCAGATGAGGTTAAAGCAACAAAAGCTGTGCTCAAAAAATCAATTGGTAGAAAGTTAGCTGCAAGAGTATTAAAATCGTGGGTTGAAGATTTTGTTGATGAAGACACTGGAGAGGTTGTCTCAATTGAAAGAAATGAAGTTATCATCGAAAGAGAAACTATTCTTGAAAAAGAACATGTTGATTTAATTTCTGAAGCTGGTGTAAAGACAATCATACTTCATAAAGAAAATGTTAATACTGCTGATTTTGCAATCATCTACAATACCTTACAGAAAGATACTTCAAACTCTGAGAAAGAAGCTGTTGAGCTAATCTACCGACAATTAAGAAATGCTGAGCCGCCTGATGAAGAGACAGCAAGAGGTGTAATTGATAAATTATTCTTCTCTGAGCAGCGTTACGATTTAGGTGAAGTTGGTAGATACAGAATCAACAAAAAGCTTGGTTTAGATGTCAATGCTAATATGAGAGTTCTTACAAAGAATGACATTATTTGTATTATAAAACAACTTATCGCATTGATTAATTCTAAGGCTGATGTTGACGATATCGACCACTTAAGCAATAGAAGAGTTCGTACAGTTGGCGAGCAGCTTTACAGTCAATTTGGTGTAGGTCTTGCTAGAATGGCTAGAACCATCAGGGAGAGAATGAATGTTCGTGACAATGAGGTTTTTACTCCAATTGATTTGATTAATGCCAAAACATTGTCTAGCGTTATCAATTCTTTTTTTGGTACCAATCAGCTTTCTCAGTTCATGGACCAAACAAATCCCCTTGCTGAAGTTACTCACAAGAGAAGAATGTCCGCATTAGGGCCTGGAGGTTTGACTAGAGAGCGTGCTGGTTTCGAGGTGCGTGATGTTCACTACACCCATTACGGAAGGTTATGTACTATCGAGACTCCTGAGGGACCAAATATTGGTTTAATATCTTCTTTATGTGTATATGCTAAAGTAAATAGATTAGGATTCATCGAAACTCCCTATCGAGAAGTTGAAAAAGGTAAAGTAAATCTCAAAAAAGAACCAATTTTCCTAAGTGCTGAAGAAGAAGACAACAAATACATTGCACAAGCAAATGCTAAAACTGATGATAAGGGGAATTTTATAAACGAAAATGTTATTGCACGTTTTGAAGGAGATTTCCCTGTTCCAAGTAAAATGGACATCAATTTAATTGATGTAGGTACCAATCAAATTGCATCCATTGCAGCATCATGTATTCCATTTTTAGAACACGATGATGCCAACCGTGCTTTGATGGGATCAAACATGCAGCGTCAGTCTGTTCCTCTGTTGAAACCAAATTCACCTATTGTAGGAACTGGTATTGAGGAGCTTGTTGCTCGAGATTCTAGAGTTTTGATTCATGCGCAAGATAACGGAGTTGTTGAGTATGTTGATGCTAATGAGATTCACGTCAAATACGATCTTAGTACGGATGATCTTATTGTACGTTTTGACGATGAGGTCAAAGTATATCAGCTAACTAAATTCCAGAAAACTAATCAAGGTAGCTCAATTAATCTTGTTCCAATTGTTAAAAAAGGAGATAAGATTAAAAAAGGTCAAGTATTGGTCGAAGGTTATGCTACACAAAAAGGTGAGCTAGCTTTAGGGCAGAACTTGAAAGTTGCGTTCATGCCTTGGAAAGGGTACAACTTTGAGGATGCGATTGTGATTTCAGAAAAAGTTGTCAAAGATGATATCTTTACTTCTGTACATATTGATGAGTTCTCTCTTGACGTAAGAGATACAAAGCGTGGTCTGGAAGAGCTTACAGCAGACATTCCAAATGTTAGTGAAGAAGCTACTAAAGATTTAGATGAAAACGGTATCATTCGAATTGGAGCTGAAGTTAAAGAAGGAGATATTTTAATTGGAAAAATTACTCCCAAAGGAGAAAGCGATCCATCACCTGAGGAAAAACTCTTAAGAGCAATTTTTGGTGATAAAGCTGGTGATGTCAAAGATGCATCCTTAAAAGTTTCTCCTTCCGTAACTGGTGTTGTAATTGATAAAAAGCTCTTCTCCAAGGCAGTAAAAGACAGAAGGTCCAAGGCAGCAGATAAGCCAATTTTGGAACAAATTGATGCTGAAATGGATAAGGATTTAGCTAATCTTAAGGCTGTTTTGATTGAAAAATTGATTCAAATTATTGGCGATAATAAGTCAAAAGGTGTTTTCAATATTTTTAAAGAAGAAATAGTAAAAAAAGGCGTCAAATTCACAGAAAAAACACTCAAGCAAATCGATTTTTTACAAGTTAATCCTAAAAATTGGTCTGCGGACGATAAGGTTAATATGTTAATTGAAAGAACACTGCACAACTATAACCTTAAAGCTACAGATTGCATTGGTCGTTTCAAACGAAAAAAGTTCCAAATAACAGTCGGAGATGAATTACCAAATGGTATAATAAAACTTGCCAAAGTATACTTGGCTAAAAAGAGAAAACTCAAAGTTGGTGATAAAATGGCTGGTCGTCATGGAAATAAAGGTATTGTTGCCAAAATTGTCCGAGAAGAAGACATGCCATTCCTTGAAGATGGTACACCAGTTGATATTGTGCTCAACCCTCTTGGTGTTCCCTCTAGGATGAACCTTGGTCAGATTTATGAAACTGTGTTGGGATGGGCTGGACAAAAGCTTGGTAAGAAATTTTCAACTCCAATATTTGATGGAGCAAGCTTAGACGATATCAATAATCTTACTGATGAGGCTGGAGTTCCAAGAAATGGAAAAACCTATCTTTACGATGGTGGCACAGGTGAGAAGTTTGATCAACCAGCTACAGTTGGTATAATTTACATGATCAAGCTAAGTCACATGGTAGATGATAAAATGCATGCTCGTTCCATTGGTCCTTATTCACTTATTACTCAACAACCTCTCGGTGGTAAAGCCCAGTTTGGAGGCCAGCGTTTTGGTGAAATGGAAGTATGGGCGCTTGAAGCATTTGGAGCCTCTAACATTCTTCAGGAGATTTTAACTGTAAAATCTGATGACGTTCAAGGAAGAGCGAAAGCTTATGAATGTATTGTTAAAGGGAAAAATCTTCCAACACCTGGAATTCCTGAATCATTTAATGTACTTTTAAACGAATTACAAGGATTGGGATTGAATATAGCATTAGATTAATTAATCAATCTCTTCATTTTGGAGAGATATTTGTTGTTTACAACGTTAAATAAAAATTATGGCTTTTAGAAAAGATTACAAAGTTAACAGCGATTTTAATAAGATTACAATCAGTTTGGCATCTCCTGAACTTCTCCTTGAGAGGTCACATGGAGAGGTCCTTAAGCCTGAGACCATAAACTACAGAACTTATAAACCTGAAAGAGATGGTTTGTTTTGTGAGAGAATTTTTGGTCCTGTTAAGGATTATGAATGTCATTGCGGGAAATACAAAAGAATTCGTTACAAAGGTATCGTATGTGACCGTTGCGGAGTTGAGGTAACAGAGAAGAAAGTTCGTAGAGAAAGAATGGGTCATATCTCACTTGTTGTTCCTGTAGCTCATATTTGGTACTTTAAATCTTTACCGAATAAAATTGGTTATTTGCTTGGTCTTCCAACCAAAAAGCTGGATCAAATCATTTACTACGAAAGATATGTCGTTATTAAGCCTGGTAATGCATTAAACGCTGAGGGTGAGCCAGTAAATAAAATGGACTTTCTAACTGAAGAAGAATATTTAGATATTTTGGATACTCTCCCAAAAGAAAACCAATATTTAGATGATTCAGATCCGAATAAATTTATCGCCAAAATGGGTGCAGAGGCTTTGCATGATTTACTTCAAAATGAAGATCTAGATGCAAAGTCGTATCAGCTAAGACATCAAGCTCACAACGAGACTTCTCAACAGCGAAAAAATGAAGCGCTTAAAAGATTACAAGTTATTGAAGCCTTTAGAGATGCAAATTCTCGAATAGATAACAAGCCAGAATGGATGATCGTAAAAGTTGTTCCTGTTATTCCTCCTGATTTAAGGCCACTTGTTCCCTTAGACGGTGGAAGATTTGCAACTTCTGATTTGAATGATTTATATCGTAGGGTAATTATTAGAAATAACCGTCTGAAAAGGCTTATTGAAATCAAAGCTCCTGAAGTTATTCTAAGAAATGAAAAAAGAATGCTTCAAGAATCTGTTGATTCTCTTTTTGATAACTCAAGAAAGTCAAGCGCTGTTAAAACCGACAAAAACAGACCACTTAAATCTCTTTCAGATAGCTTAAAGGGAAAGCAAGGTAGATTTAGACAGAATCTTCTTGGAAAAAGAGTTGATTATTCTGCACGATCGGTAATTGTCGTTGGTCCCACATTAAAACTTCATGAGTGTGGATTGCCAAAAAACATGGCAGCTGAACTTTTTAAACCTTTTATCATTCGTAAGATGATTGAAAGAGGGATTGTTAAAACAGTCAAATCTGCAAAAAAGATAGTTGATCGCAAAGAGCCTGTAGTATGGGATATTCTTGAAAATGTATTAAAAGGTCATCCAGTACTTTTAAACAGAGCACCAACTTTACACAGATTAGGTATTCAAGCTTTTCAACCCAAATTAATAGAAGGCAAAGCAATCCAGTTGCATCCTTTGGTGTGTACTGCATTCAATGCTGATTTTGATGGTGATCAAATGGCTGTTCACCTTCCTCTCGGAAATGCGGCGATTTTGGAAGCACAATTATTGATGCTTGCTTCACATAATATTTTGAATCCTGCTAATGGTGCACCAATTACAGTACCTTCTCAAGACATGGTTTTAGGTTTGTATTACATTACTAAACTCAAAAAACATACTAAGGAAGATCCCGTTAATGGTGAAGGAATGACTTTTTACTCTTCTGAAGAAGTAAAAATTGCTTATAATGAAGGTAAGCTAGATTTACATGCGTCTATTAAAGTAAAAATTGATGATGTTGTAGATGGAAATCCGGTCAACCATATTGTAGAAACGACTACCGGAAGAGTTATTTTCAATGAACTTGTTCCTGCTGAAGTAGGTTTTGTTAATGAAGTATTGACTAAAAAATCTTTAAGAGATATTATTTCAAATATTATAAAGATTTCTGGTGTTCCAAATACTGCTAAATTCCTTGACGACATTAAAGATTTAGGTTATTATATGGCATTTAAAGGTGGTTTATCGTTCAACCTAGATGATGTGCAAATTCCACCTGAAAAAGATATTCTCATAAACAAAGCCAGAAATCAGGTAGATGAAGTTAAGATGAACTACAACATGGGTCTGATTACCAACAACGAAAGGTACAATCAAATTATTGATATTTGGACGCATACCAACTCAAGATTAACTTTTACATTGATGGAAAAACTTAAGGCTGACAAGCAAGGGTTTAATTCCATTTATATGATGATGGATTCTGGAGCAAGAGGCTCAAAAGAGCAAATCCGTCAGTTATCCGGAATGAGGGGGCTTATGGCGAAACCTCAAAAGTCTGGTGCTACTGGAGGACAAGATATCATTGAAAATCCTATTCTTTCAAATTTCAAAGAGGGTCTTTCTATACTTGAATATTTTATTTCTACTCACGGTGCTCGAAAGGGACTAGCGGATACTGCTCTAAAAACTGCTGATGCTGGATACCTTACAAGAAGACTTGTTGACGTAGCACAAGACGTGGTGGTAAATGCTCAAGATTGTGGTACACTAAGAGGTTTAATGGTTTCAGCACTAAAGAAAGATGACGAAATTGTTGAAACCCTATACGACAGAATTTTAGGAAGAGTAGCATTATTCGACATTGAGAACCCGAATACTGGTGAAGTTATCGTTCCTGAGGGTAATGAAATTACTGAAGACCTTGCAAAAGCTGTTCAGGCTTCTGGAATTGAAGAGGTTGAAATCCGTTCGGTGCTTACTTGTGAACAAACAAGAGGAGTCTGTGTCTTATGCTATGGAAGAAATTTATCCACTGGAAAAATGGTTCAGATTGGTGAAGCTGTTGGGGTTATTGCTGCTCAGTCTATCGGTGAGCCTGGTACTCAGTTGACTCTTAGAACTTTCCATGTTGGTGGTACTGCATCAAACATTGCAGACGATGCTGCTTTAAGGGCTAAAAACGATGGAGTTTTAGAAATCGAAGGTCTTAATACGGTTACAAAGAAAAATGAAGAGGGAGAAGAAATCGAAGTTGTAGTTGGCAGGGCTGGTGAGCTTAGGCTAATTGACAATGCTGGTAATGTAATTATGACCAACAATATTCCTTATGGTTCACAATTTTTTGTTAAAAATAAAAAGAAACTTAAAAAAGGAGATTTGATCTGTAAATGGGATCCTTACAACGCTGTTATTCTCTCTGATATTGATGGTTCTGTTCAATTTGAAAATTTAGTTGAAGGCGTTACTTACCGTGAAGAGCAAGATGAACAGACTGGATTTACAGAAATTGTAATAAAGGAAAATAGAGACAAGAAGATGATTCCAACAATAAATATTGTTGATAAGAAAGGAGAGCTATTGAAATCTTACAATCTTCCAGTCGATGCGCACATTATCGTTAAAGAGGAAGATAAGATAGTTGCTGGTCAAATAATTGTCAAAATTCCTAGAAAATCAGGAAAATCTGGTGATATTACTGGTGGTCTTCCAAGAGTTACTGAAATGTTTGAGGCAAGAAACCCTTCAAATCCAGCCGTTGTTTCTGAAATCGATGGTGTTGCTTCATATGGTAAAATTAAAAGAGGTAACCGTGAGGTTATCATTGAGGCCAAGACAGGAGAAATTAAAAAATATCTTGTTCCTCTTTCTAGACACATTCTTGTCCAAGAAAATGATTACGTTAAGGCAGGTCATCCTCTTTCCGATGGAGCTACTACTCCAGCTGATATTTTGTCGATTAAAGGACCAACTGCTGTTCAGGAGTATATAGTTAATGAAATCCAAGAAGTATACCGACTTCAAGGAGTTAAAATTAACGATAAGCACTTCGAGGTTATTGTACGCCAAATGATGCGTAAAGTTGAAGTAGTTGATGCTGGTGATACTAAGTTTCTTGAAAAAAATGCTGTTAATAAATGGGAGTTCATCAAAGAGAACGACCTTATATTCGGTAAAAAAGTAATTACTGATGCAGGAGAGTCTACTAATCTTCAACTTGGTCAGATTGTTTCTGCAAGAAAGCTAAGAGATGAAAACTCAATGCTTAAAAGAAATGATGCCAAACTAGTTGAAGCTAGAGATGCACTTACAGCTACTGCTAAGCCGTTATTACAAGGAATTACGAAAGCTTCCTTACACACTGATAGTTTCATTTCAGCGGCCTCCTTCCAGGAAACAACCAAAGTTCTGAACCAAGCTGCAGTTAATGGAAAAGTTGATCATCTCTTGGGGCTGAAAGAAAATGTTATTGTTGGTCATAAAATACCTGCTGGAACAGGAATGCGTGATTACCAAACAATGATTGTTGGTTCAAAAAGTGATTACAATCGATTGGTGAACAATGATGATGCAATTGAAGTTGAGTCTACAGTTGGAACGCTTAATTCGTAATTATCTCTTGTATGAGCGAAAAGAAAGAAAATCAGCAAGGATTTAATATTGAACTTTCAGAGGAGGTATCTGAGGGAACGTATTCAAATCTGGCAATAATTCAACATTCCTCATCTGAGTTTATTTTTGATTTTGTTCGAATAATGCCTGGTGTTCCAAAAGGCAAAGTTAAATCTAGAATTGTTATGACACCCGAGCATGCTAAAAAGCTTATGCGTGCATTAAATGATAACATCTCTAAATACGAAAGTAATATTGGTAGCATTCGAGAAGACAATCGAATTAATCCGATTCCTCTAAATTTTGGAGGACCTGATACTCAAGCATAATTTCAACTTCAAAAAATTTAAGGTTGTTATCCTATTAAGATAGCAACCTTTTATATTTGTTTTAATGAAAACAAAATGTTGGATAGTTTTTAGTATTGCTTTTATTTTTCATTGTACTTATTTTTCTCAAACTTATTCCAAGATTGACACAATCAATTATGGTTCTTTTCATAAGTATGAAAACAATGCATTAAGTACTGTTAGTTTTGGAGGCGCCGGAAGTATTTCTAGAACATTACTTTATAATAATTCATTAAATTTTTTAGGGCAATCAATTTTTTTTAACGAAGAATTTGAGGATTTGCCAACTTTTGATGTCAAGACCCCAATAGTTGATGCTAAATATATAACAGGCTCTGCAAATGAGCAATTGTTTTCGATTTTCCATACTCAAAATATTAATTCATTGATGAACTATGCTATTTTTTATACTAAGCAAAGCTATGATGGATATTATTTGAACCAGGGAACAAATCATAATTTTTTTCAATCTAATTTTTCTTTTTCGTCAAAAAATCAAAGCTATACAGCTAAATTACTTTTTAAACATCAAAGGTTTTACCACTTCCAAAATGGAGGGATTTCTAATGATTCCTCTTTTACTAATGATAAATTTTCAAGTCGTAATAGACTATTATTGGACGTTAATTTAGAAAACGCATATTCAAGAGATGCTTTAAATAAGGTTTCTTTTAGTCAGAAATTTAATTTAAAATCAAAGGTTGACTCGTTAAAAAAACAATTTAACTCATCCATCGGGCTTGATTTAAATATTTCCTCTAGAATTAGAACTTATTTTGACACCTTAAATGATGGATTTTATCTTTTTAACATAATTGATTCCTTATCTACAAGGGACTCCATAACTAGGAAAACGCTTACATCTAAAATATATCATCAGTTCGAAAAGCAAATTGATAGTGTAAAATTAATAGCATTTAATAGTGGAATTGATTTTGATGTTTACTCACAAGATAACTTATCAATTGATACCAATCTTTACAACACTTCAGCATTTTTTGATCTTAACTTGATCAATAAGAACAGTAAATGCGAATTTAAATCCCACTATTTTTTCAGTGGATTCAGAACGGGCGATTTTTCAATTTCTACAGATTTTAGACAGAAGTTTAGGCACTTAAGCATGCAATTTCACATGAACTATTCCTTAATAACACCAGCCTTTGAATTGAATAATTATATTGGGAATCATGGGTACTGGAATAATGATTTCTCCAACCAAAAAATAATTAATTCAAAAGCTGTTTTAAAATATAAAGGATGGAAATTGATGAGTCAGTATTCTGATATTAAAGACCCTATTTATTTTGACTATTTTGGTGTTCCCAGTCAAGAGAATGGTATCTCTCAAGTCATTCAAACCTCTATAAGTAAGGAGTTTGAACTTAAATCTTTTCAGTTAAATACTTCATGTTTTTATCAATATCAGGGTGGGTATGTGATCTATCAGCTTCCCAATTGGGTTGGGGTTTTTGACTTGTCCTATTCATTGGATGCATTCAAATCTGCACTACAGCTAAATGTGGGTATTCAAGGTAAGCTTTTTAGTGAATATTACCTTATGAACTACAGACCAGATTTTGGTGTTTTTTATGTTAGTAACGAACAAAAACAAGCAAACTACTTGTTTGCAGATTTTTATTTAAATGCTAAAATTAAAACAGTAAACTTTTTCTTTTTAATTTCTCATTTTAATGCTGGATTAATGGGATATAATTATTTTTCAGCTCTTCACTATCCCGCTGCAGATCGATATTTTAAATTAGGATTGCGTTGGATGTTTTTAAACTAAACTTAGTATTATTTACTAAATTAGAGTTAAGTCAATTTTGTGTCTATGAAAAAAATCAATTCAATTGAGGATTACAAAGAAAGCTATCAAAAAAGTATAGATAATCCTGAAAGATTTTGGAGTGATATTGCCTCTACATTTTTTTGGCAAAAAAAGTGGGATAACGTTTTGAAATGGAATTTCGATTCACCTGAAATATCTTGGTTTGAAGGAGCCCAACTTAACATCACTGAAAACTGTTTAGACAGACATTTAAAGCAAAAAGGTGACAAAACAGCGATAATTTGGGAACCTAATGATCCTTCAGACTCTCCCCAACATATTTCCTACGTTGAATTACATGAAAGGGTAGGCATCGCTGCTCAAATGTTAAAAAATAATGGTATTTCTAAGGGTGATAGGGTTTGTTTATACATGCCCATGGTTCCTGAGCTTGCAATTGCAGTCTTGGCTTGTGCAAGAGTTGGTGCAATTCATTCAGTAATTTTTGCTGGGTTTAGTGCAAAGGCGCTTTCAGACAGAATAATTGATGCTTCTGCTAAAATTTTACTCACAGCTGATTTTGGGATTCGTGCAACTAAAAAAATTCCATTAAAAGAAATTGCCAATCAGGCTTTAGAGAATTGTCCTTCAATTGAAAAATGTATCGTTTTTAAACGGTTAGATGGAAATGTAAAAATGGTTGATGGAAGAGATGTATGGTGGAATGATGAAATATCAAAAGTAAATCAACCATCACCTGCTGAGCAAATGAATGCAGAGGATGAATTATTTATTTTATATACTTCTGGTTCTACCGGTAAGCCAAAGGGTGTTGTTCATACAACAGCAGGTTACATGGTGTATGCTGAATACTCTTTTAGAAATGTATTCCAATATGAGGAAAATGACGTTTATTGGTGTACTGCTGATATCGGATGGATAACTGGACATTCCTACATAATTTATGGACCTTTATTGGCTGGGGCCACTACAATTATGTTTGAAGGTGTTCCAACTTGGCCGGATGCTGGCAGGTTTTGGGAGATTGTTGATAAGTACAAGGTTAATCTATTTTACACTGCCCCAACAGCAATTAGAGCTTTACAAGCATTCGATTTAGATTTTGTGAATAAGTACAAATTGAGTTCACTAAAAGTTTTGGGAAGTGTTGGTGAACCCATCAATGAGGAGGCATGGAATTGGTACAATGAAAATATTGGTAAACGAAATTGTCCAATTGTTGATACTTGGTGGCAAACGGAAACAGGAGGTATTATGATATCACCTTTAGCAGGAATTACTCCACTAAAACCGACCTTCGCTACTTTACCACTTCCCGGCATCCAGCCATGCTTAGTTGACGCAAATGGCAATGAAATAAATGGAAATGACGTTGAGGGTAATTTATGTATAAAGTTTCCTTGGCCATCGATGTTAAGAACTACTTGGGGAGATCACAATCGTTGTAAACAAACTTATTTTTCCACCTATCAGGGAATGTATTTCACTGGAGACGGCTGCAAAAGAGACCTAGACGGGTACTACAGAATCACTGGAAGAGTCGATGATGTTATGAATATTTCTGGACATAGAATTGGAACTGCTGAGGTAGAATGTGCCATAAATACTCACCCTAATGTGGTTGAATCTGCTGTTGTTGGCTATCCTCATGATATAAAAGGACAAGGAATATATGCATATGTTATTGGAACAGGATTTGAGGATGCTACAGAAATTAGTAAAGAAATTATACAACAAATTATTCTTGAAATAGGTCCTATTGCAAAACCAGATAAAATTCAACTAGTTAAAGGTCTTCCAAAAACGAGGTCTGGTAAAATCATGAGAAGAATTTTACGAAAAGTTGCTGAAGGTGATACAACAAGTCTCGGAGATACTTCGACTTTACTAGATCCCTTGGTTGTTGATGAAATTATAGCTGGAGCAATACAATAAAAGATAAAAAAGTGAAAAAAATACATTTTTTGGGAATTACTGTTGCTTTATTTTGCATTGGTTCTTGCTCCAACAATTCGGATGATTTTAAGTATGCAAGTTCTACAATTCGAGAATTGTCCGATGAGGAATACCCTGACAACTGCGACATAGAATCTAGATCAGATTTGTGGAATAAATTCAATCATAGTTTATTTCAGGTGACAAGAAATGATTCTTTGGATTTTACTGTTCGAATTCTTCCAGAAAATGAGTTCAGCGATACCATTACTTTTTCAAATATCAATTTATTATCTTGGATTCCAACAATTCCTGACCACATTTCAGAAAATTCATATCTCGTTGAGATTGGAATAATTAATGCTGAGTGGAATCGACAGCAAGTAAGATTTGATTTTGGAGAATTTCAAATGAGTTCTAATCACGAAGAGTCTCAAAAAACAATTCGTGTAGACTTGGCTAGAAACTGTTTAAATTCATATGCCTGGGAGGTGATAACTTTTACAGAGGATTCAGGAAAAATTAAACCTATGTATCACGGTTGGTTCGATTTTCCGAAAGCACTATACCGAGAGTTATTTGACGAAGTAAATGAAGGAAAATTAACTTTTGCTCAATTTAAAGATCATCTTGAACTGTATAAAGACCCAAGAAAAGAAATTGTTGATTTGAGTGTACTCAGAGAAGTTGAAAATGAAAAAATTGTTGGATTTTCTGACTTCAGAATGCAATCTTATCCAATGACAGCAGCGAGAAAATCTAAATACAAAAATATAGTTTGTCCTGCCAGTCCAGTACTTATCAATGATATGTTAACTGACTCAACAACTTACTCAACCTTTCAATGGCCAGGCTTTTACGACACTTCTGATCCAAGACCAAGTACTTTGAGTATGCTCGGAATTCCTAAGAATGTTACGGTTCGAAAAACGGTTTCAAAAAATTCTGCTCAAGATGTTTGTTATGAATTTGATGTTGCATTTGCTAGAAATACGGATACCAACTATATCACTAGAGTTGTAATTGGTGGAATATTCCTTAGCGCTTTAAAGCAGCTGCCTCTTGAGGAATATAACGAAGGAATTAAGAAACCTATGGGTATAGGAAATCATGGATTTTATGAGCACGTTGATTATGCTTCTACGCATTCTTCATCTGAAAGTCCTTATTATGGTTTTATTCTAGATGAAGAGGGAAAGTGGGTTGACAGTCATTTTTTTGGAGTTGATGGACCAATTTTGCATTTGGATGAAAATGACGAAAATTTACTTCACTTTTGGTTGCTTTCATTTGAAAGACATGCAATGGTTGCCCATCTAACTTTTCCTATTCGTTAAGAAGATTTTAAACAAAAACCAATCCCGTGAATATTTTCAATCCTCACTGATTTCTCCTCACTAAGGTATTTTCTAAGTTTAGTTATAAATACATCTAAACTCCTTCCATTAAAGTAGTTGTCATCTCCCCATATTTCATTGAGAATGACCTCTCTTTTGATGACATTACCGGTACTAACACATAGAAGATTTAGAATATCTCCTTCTTTTTTGGTAAGCTTTTTAATTTTCTTCCCCTTTAATGTATAATTGATACAATCAAAATATGTATTTCCCAAATTGAAACCTTTTTTCGTTTGTTTTTTGCTTCGTTTTATAACAGCCCTAATTCTTAAAAGTAGTTCTGTAAGCTCAAATGGTTTGGTGATATAATCATCTGCTCCTATTTGAAATCCTGTACTTTTATCCTCAATCATCGATTTGGCTGTTATGAAGATGATGGGAATGTCTTTGTTTTCATTTCGTATTGCCTTAGCAAGAGAAAACCCATCTTTTTTGGGAAGCATTACATCTAAAAGACATAAATCATATTTTTTTATTTTGAAGTTTTGAAGTGCTGAAGAACCGTCTTTGAATAGCTCAACTTTAAATCCATTTAGCATTAAATTGTCTTTTACGACAAATCCTAAATTATTATCATCCTCTACCAATAAAATTTTATCCATTTTGCTCCAATTATTTGGGAAGCCAAAAAATCATTTTCGTTCCCTTATTAATTTCACTTTTCACTTCAATTTTGCCACCATGTTTACTCAAAATACGTTTTACATAAAATAAGCCTATTCCAAAACCTTTTACGTCATGTACACTTCCTGTTGGAACTCTGTAAAACTGATCAAAAATTAGTTTGCATTCCTCTTTACTCATTCCTTTCCCTTTATCCTCAACTATGACCTTAATACCATTATCAATATTTGAAGAATAAATAACAATAGAGGGAGCGTTTGAACTGTATTTTACAGCATTATCTATTAAGTTGGATATCACATTAATTAGATGTGTTTTGTCCATACGAATTATGGGATCTGTTGCTTGAAAGTTTGTTTTTAAAGAGCCATTAGCTGTATTTATAATTATACCAAAGCTTTGAACACATTTTTGAATAATTTCATGAATATTACCTTCCTCTTTTTGAAGAGTAAACTCACTTTCACTCAACTGAGCAGTTTGAAGTACTTTTTCGACAAGTAATTCAAGTCTTTTATTTTCTTGTTTGATTATAGCTGCGTACTCACTTATTTTTTTTGGATGTTCAGAAATTGATTGACTGAGCAAAACCTCGCTTGAAATTGAAATTGTAGAAATTGGTGTTTTTAACTCGTGCGTCATGTTGTTGATAAAATCATTCTTTATTTCACTTAATTTTTTCTGTTTTAAGATGATGGTGATTGAGTAGGAAAGAATCAAAAAAACAATAAAAATTACAAGAGTTGAAATAACTAGTGACTCCGACATTTCAAGCGATTGAATGGTTCCAATTTCTTTTTTATCAGGAAAAAAAACTCCGAAATAATGTCCGTCGTGATCCCATTTAAATGTTGCAGGATTCGTTGATTTTCCACTCATTTTTTTTGACGAACTCAAGTCTACATATCTGTCAAATATGATTGAGTCAGCAAAACAATCGTAAATACCATATTCAAACTTTTGTTGTACGTTGTACTGATTGAATTGCTCGACGATTAAATTTTCAAGTATAATTGGGTTTAATGTGTCGTAAAAACTTACCACAAAGTAATTGGGTGTTATCTGCTGAACAGGTTCAAGGTATAGCTCTGTGAGTTCATCATTTAGAGATATTAATTTATCCCTAACATTTACCAATGATAGTGTTACAAGATTTTCAAATTGAGCTTTTTCAAGTTCAAGATTTTTTTGTTGGGTTTCAATTTGTTTTTTTTGAATTAATATTTCTTTATTGACCCAAAAAATCTGATTTATTAAAACTCCAGCAAGGCTTATTGAAGCCAAAAAGATGATTAATCTTATCTGTTTATTTTTCATCTTTTTTAAAGATACGTAAGAATGAATGTAAAATAAAAAAAGCCTCGATAAACGAGGCTTTTGATACAATTGGATTAGAAAGTATTACATCATTCCTGGCATTCCACCTGGCATTCCACCGCCCATCGGCATAGGTGGTTCTTCACTAGGTTCATCTGCAATGACACATTCTGTTGTTAACAACATAGAAGCGATAGAGGCTGCATTTTCAAGTGCGCTTCTCGATACTTTAGTTGGATCAATAACTCCAGATTTGAAAAGGTTTTCATAGGTTTCAGTTCTTGCATTAAAACCGAAATCATTTTTTCCTTCTTTTACTTTTTGGACAATAACAGCACCTTCTCCACCAGAGTTGGCAATTATTGCTCTTAATGGCTCTTCAATAGCCCTAGTTACAATTTTGATTCCTGTATTTTCGTCTTCGTTAAGACCACCTTTTTGATCAAGTGCTTCTGCTGCTCTGATGTATCCAATACCACCACCAGGGACGATACCTTCCTCAACAGCAGCTCTTGTCGCGGCTAGTGCATCATCAACACGGTCTTTTTTCTCTTTCATTTCAACTTCAGTTGCAGCACCAACGTATAGTACAGCCACACCACCAGCTAATTTCGCAAGTCTTTCTTGTAGTTTTTCCTTGTCATAATCAGATGTAGTAGTTTCAATTTGAGCTTTAATTTGATTGGTTCTAGCAAGGATATCATCTTTATTTCCAGCACCATTAATTACAGTAGTGTTGTCTTTATCGATTTCAATTTTTTCGCAAGTCCCAAGCATGTCAATAGTAGTATTTTCAAGCTTAAACCCTCTCTCTTCAGAAATCATGGTTCCACCTGTTAAGATTGCGATGTCTTCAAGCATAGCTTTTCTTCTATCACCAAAACCAGGAGCTTTCACAGCAGCAATTTTTAATGATCCTCTAATTTTATTAACTACTAATGTAGCAAGCGCTTCGCCGTCTACATCTTCAGCAATAATCAACAATGGATTTCCAGATTGAGCAACAGGCTCAAGAACGGGAAGCAAATCTTTCATGTTAGAAATCTTTTTATCATAAATTAAAATATGTGGATTTTCTAACTCAGCAATCATTTTATCCGCATTGGTAACAAAATAGGGAGAAAGGTAGCCTCTATCGAATTGCATACCTTCAACAGTTTTAACTTCAGTTTCTGTTCCTTTCGCTTCTTCAACAGTGATTACTCCGTCATTGCCAACAACTTTCATTGCTTCAGCAATTAATGATCCAATAGCCTCATCGTTATTGGCAGAAACAGTCGCAACTTGTTTAATCTTATCGTTGTCGGAACCAACTTCCTTAGAAAGTTTTTTTAGCTCAGCAACAACTGTAGCTACTGCTTTGTCAATTCCTCTTTTGAGATCCATTGGATTGGCTCCTGCAGCAACATTCTTAAGTCCAGCATTAATGATAGCCTGAGCTAAAACTGTAGCTGTTGTTGTTCCATCACCAGCAATATCATTGGTTTTTGAAGCTACTTCTTTCACCATCTGAGCACCCATGTTTTCAACTGCGTCAGCAAGTTCAATTTCTTTAGCAACTGTAACTCCATCCTTTGTTACTTGAGGAGCACCAAATTTTTTATCAATAACAACGTTTCTTCCCTTAGGACCTAACGTAGCTTTAACTGCGTTAGCAAGAGCATCAACACCTTTTTTTAGTCTGTCCCTTGCATCAATTTCAAATACAATTTCTTTTGCCATTTTATTTTATTTTAATTATTCTACGATTGCAAAAATGTCGCTTTCTCTCATGATGAGGTAATCGCCACCATCAATTTTTATTTCAGTTCCACTGTATTGACCGTATAAAACAGTATCTCCAGCTTTGACTGTTAGTGGTTCATCTTTTTTTCCATTGCCTGCAGCAATGATTTTACCTTTTTTAGGCTTTTCTTTAGCAGTATCAGGAATGATAATTCCTCCTGCAGTTTTTTCTTCAGCTGGAGCAGGCTCAATAATAACCCTGTCAGCAAGTGGTTTTACGTTTATAGACATATTATTTTTTTTTACAATAACATTTTTTTCTTGTCATATACTGTGCCAATTGTAACGTTGTATTGGATTTAAGCCAATATGTCTCTTGTAAACAAAAAATTTATGATGAATGTCACACAAAATGACACTGTGGCACACTTAATTCTTGAAGAACAAAATTTAATTTTCCGGTTGATCGTTTGTAGTAAAAGGGGATATGGTTGGATTTTGGTTGGTGGATACATTTTCAATGTTTGTACCTTCAACTGCATCTGAACCTCCAAAATTAATTGCTGTTATAAGACTTAAAATTCCTATGGTACAAGCAAGAATCCAAGTTGCTTTTTCAATTGTTTCTGTAGACTGAGATACACCACCAAGTTGGTTTGCGTTTCCAAATGTTGAGTCCAATCCACCACCTTTTGAATTTTGAACCAATACGATTAAGATTAATAGTATAGCCGCTAAAATGGTTATGATCATTAATACTGTATCCATGCTTTATTTTTTACTTGTAATTGCTTTTTTCCTGAATAAATCTTATTCGGCTTGCAAAGAAAGTATTTTTTTCTGGAAATTTCAACATCAAATTCTCATATATTTTGATTGCCTTTGGATAGTTCCCTTGTTTGACATGAATTTCTGCAAGTGTCTCAGTTACAAATTCATCGTTATCTACCAAGCTTAATTTTGCTGTTTCCAGAGGGGAGAAGAATGGAGTTGATTTTTGCAATTGTTTTCCTTGAATAAAGTCGTCAATTATTTTCTCTTGATTTTCAGATTTTTCAGTGGAAATAAATTTTGGTGCTAACCAACTTGTAAGCGGCATTTCGTGATTTGTCAAATCAACTTTCGCGTACTTTGATACTAAAGATTCATCTACGGAACTCGTTTCAACTTCTTGTTGAATACTTAAATTGATTGCGGCTGAAACGATATTTCTTTCTAATTCAAGAAGTTGAGGGTCGTCATCTTGAATTGGATTTTTTGCGTCATCTTCAATAACCGATTTAATTTTTTTAATAAGTGCAGGTCTATGAATGTATTTGTACAGAACTTTACGGTCGCAAATTGTAAAAGCTGCTTTTTCCAGCTGGTTGTGAAAAGCGATATCTTTTTTAAAGTGATAAACTTTTGCTAATAGAGTATTAACAAGTCCAGAGAATGGATATTTTTTTGCTAACTCTGTTAAAGAAGACAGTTGTTGATCAGAAATACTCTCAGGTTCAGTAATTAATTCAATAATATTTTTTGTTGTAATTCCTACCATTCTCCACCAAATGCTTTGTCAAAAATATCTTGAGTTAATTGATAGTTTAGGTTTTCTATAAGAGATTCTTCAATTGAATTGAAATCCTCACTAGAATTGTAATCTACAAAAGCTGAGACTTTATGATTTGACAAACCCACACTATCAACAGTAGTGAAATATTGGTCAATAAATACTGACATTGTTAATCTATTTTGAGCGGCAGTTTCTGTACCTGCTTGAATGTTAACAGGGGATATTTTGTATTCTTTGATAGCGCCTGAAAAAATTACATCACCGTTATTAGCTACTAAGTCAAGAGAAGTTTGAGCTTGCATTAAATCTCGTAAGCTTTCAGTAAATAGGGAGGATACAATAGCACTTGATAATGGTGAAGTGTTTTCAAAAAAATCGATTTGAATAGATTTTGCTGGGATTTCTTTTTGAGCTCCTTTCCCAGCAGGTTTTAAACTATAATGAGGAAGAGCACAGCTTGACAATACAAAAAATACTGTAATATATTTTAAGACAATTTTCAATTATTTTTGAATTTCGTATTCCTTGATTTTTCTATACAAAGTTCTTTCTGAAATACCGAGTTCAAGAGCAGCATTTTTTCTTCTTCCATTGTGTTTGTTTAGGGCTTTTATAATGAGCTCTTTTTCTCTTTCTTCCAAGGAAAGGGATTCCTCGATGACAACATTTTCTTGAATGGCTACAGGATATTCAAAATTTTCCGTTTCATTTTTTTTGGAAGAAAAATCAAAATCTTCGTATGAAACATCTTGACTAGAGAGCTCTTTACTCTCTATTTCTTGATTTAACTTGGATATTATTGCTGTTTTTTCATTGTTGGTTAACGATGATTCGTTTTTCATTAAATGAACTATGGTTTGCTTTACCTCGGAGATGTCTTTTTTCATGTCAAAAAGAACCTTGTAAAGTAAATCTCTTTCAGAAAAATCAGCGTTATTTTTTCCAGCATTATTTGCAACAACCATTGGCAAGTTGGATGCAGATCCTGCAGCAGGTAAATATTTGAGAAGGGTTTGGCTATCCACAAGCCTTTCTTTTTCAATTACAGAAATTTGCTCAGTAATGTTTTTAAGTTGACGAATGTTCCCAGGCCAACGGTAAGAGTTTAAACTTGATACTGCATCTTCTGAAAGTCGAATACCAGGCATTCTATATTTTTCCCCAAAGTCAGCAGCAAATTTTCTAAAAAGTAGATAAATATCTTCTTGCCTTTCTCTTAAGGGGGGGAGTGCTATTGGAACAGTATTTAATCTGTAATATAAATCTTCACGAAATTTACCATTGTATATTGCTTGTTGAATGTTTTCATTAGTTGCTGCAATTATTCGAACATTGGTTTTCTGCACTTTTGATGAACCAACTCGAATGAACTCACCTGTCTCCAAGACACGAAGTAATCTTACCTGAGTAGTTAGTGGAAGTTCTGCTACCTCATCTAAAAAAATAGTGCCACCATTAGCAACTTCAAAGTATCCTTTTCTACTGTCAGTAGCTCCAGTAAACGCACCTTTTTCATGGCCAAATAGTTCAGAGTCGATGGTTCCCTCAGGGATAGCTCCACAGTTCACAGCAATGTATTCACTGTGTTTCCTCGAGCTGTAGCTATGGATAATTTGAGGCATATTTTCTTTTCCAGTTCCACTTTCACCAGTAATTAAAACAGAAATATCAGTTGGAGCGACTTGAACAGCTACACTTAAAGCTCTTTCCAAAGCGGGTGTATTTCCAATAATGCCAAATCTATGTTTTACAGATTGTAAATTCATTAGCTATTTACTTTACCTATTAAAGTTCCAGGAGTACAACTTTCAATTGTAACGTTTACGTATTGTCCAGGTTTAAATTTTTCCTTCGGAAATACAACCATTGCATTTTTAGTTGTTCTTCCACAAAGCATCTCATCGGACTTTTTTGAAAAACCTTCAATTAAAACCTCAAAAGTCTTTCCGATGGATTTTTGATTGGAAGACAGCGAGTTATTTCTTTGGATTTCAATTACTTCTTGAAGACGACGCTTTTTTTCATTCAAAGGGACATTATCTTCGAATTTACGTTGTGCAAGTGTTTTGGGTCTCTCAGAATAAAAAAACATGTATGCGTAGTCAAATTTTGCCCATTGCATAAGTGATAGAGTATCTTTGTGTTCTTGATCTGTTTCATCGCAAAAACCGGTTATAATATCAGTTGATATAGCGCAATCAGGAATTATTTGTCGGATGGATTCAATTCTCTCCATGTACCACTCTCTAGTATATCCTCTATTCATTCTTTTCAAAACATTACTGTTTCCAGATTGAACAGGAAGATGAATGTACTTACAAATGTTGTTGTACTTAGACATTGAATGAATTACATCATCGGTCATATCCTTGGGATGGGATGTAGAAAATCGTACTCTTAGTTGAGGTGACACTTCAGCAACAAGTTCAAGGAGCTGTGCAAAATTTGTTGTAGGGATAGATTGATCTAAAATTTCTCCTTTTTTTGAAATATTCCATCGGTAACTATCCACATTTTGTCCCAATAATGTTACTTCTTTGTATCCCTTATCCACAAGATCTTTTGCTTCAGCAACAATTGATAAAGGGTTTCTGCTTCTTTCTCTTCCTCTAGTAAAGGGAACTACACAGAAAGAACACATGTTGTCGCATCCTCGCATAATGGATATAAATGCACTGACTCCGTTATTTCCAAGCCGAACAGGACTAATATCTGCGTAGGTTTCCTCCCTTGAAAGCAAGACATTTACGCTTTTTTGACCACCTTCTACTTTTTGAATTAAAGAAGGTAAGTCTCTGTATGCATCTGGACCAACAACAAGGTCAACTAGCTTTTCTTGTTCCAAAAGAGAATCTTTCATCCTTTCTGCCATGCATCCTAAAACACCTATCAATAAGTTTGGGTTTTTCTTTTTAATGGCATTGAAAGACTTTAGTCTGTTTCGAACTGTTAATTCAGCTTTTTCTCTAATTGAGCATGTATTGAGAAGAATTAAATCAGATGATAAATAATCTCTTGTTGATTCAAATCCTTCTTTAGCTAAAATTGAAGCAACAATTTCACTGTCTGAAAAGTTCATTTGACAGCCATAGCTTTCTAGATACATCTTTTTTTTTGCAAAACCATGCGATGGAACTACTACAGCTTCTCCTTGTCTTGTTTCGTCTATTATCTTTTCTTCAGCTAACATTTCTTAAATCAATGAACTGCAAATTTATCACAATTATTGTTATGTGACAAAATGTCATAGTTAATATTCGTTAATTAAATTTTTTCAAAAATTTTATATTATATATAATATAAAGGGTAAGGCTTCAAATAGACATTGTTCTAATGTTAAAGAAATTTTATTTATTTGCAACTATCATCATTTTAAAGTTTCTATATTATGAGTAGTAATCTTGTTATAGTTGAGTCTCCTGCAAAAGCCAAAACAATCGAAAATTACTTAGGTAAAGATTTTGTAGTAAAATCAAGTTTTGGACAAATAAGAGATCTTCCATCAAAGGGAATAAATATTGAACTTGAAAATAATTTCAAACCACTTTATAAAGTTTCTAAAGACAAACAAAAAATTGTTGCTGAACTAAAAGGGTTAGCAAAAAAAGCGGATATTGTTTGGCTCGCCACGGATGAAGATAGGGAAGGAGAAGCTATTTCTTGGCATTTAAAAGAGGCCTTGGCTTTGAAGGATAAAAACACCAAGAGAATAACTTTCAATGAGATTACTAAGAAAGCAATTTTAGCTGCTGTTGAAAGACCAAGAGAAATCAATAAAGATTTAGTAGATGCTCAACAAGCAAGAAGAATATTAGATCGAATTGTTGGATTTGAACTTTCACCGGTTCTGTGGAGAAAAGTAAAACCACAATTATCTGCTGGAAGAGTTCAGTCTGTAACTGTTCGTTTAATAGTCGAAAAAGAGGTTGCAATAAAGCAATTTAGCTCTTTGAGTACATTCAAAATAGCTGCAATTTTCGAGTCCAGTAATAAAAAGTTTAAAGCTGAAGTTTCTAAACCTTTTTCATCCGAAAATGATGCACATGATTTCTTAGCGAGCTGTATTGGTTCCGATTTTTTGGTTAAAGATGTTCAGCAAAAGCCTGCCGAGAAAAGCCCATCTGCTCCCTTTACAACTTCAACACTGCAGCAAGAGGCCAGCCGAAAACTTGGTTTCAACGTTTCAAGAACTATGTCAGTAGCGCAAAGACTCTACGAATCTGGAAAAATTACCTACATGAGAACAGATTCAGTAAATTTTTCAGATTTTGCAATACGTGCTGCAGCAAGTGAAATTATCTCGCAATATGGAGATGAATATTCAGAATCTAGGAAATATGCTACCAAAAATAAATCGGCACAAGAAGCTCACGAGGCTATCCGACCAACTGATTTTTCTGTACATGCTTTAGGCGATTTTTCACCAGAAGATAAATTATATCAATTGATATGGAAACGAGCCATTTCTTCTCAAATGTCTAATGCAAAGATTGAACGAACTAAAGCTACTATTGGAGCTATAAATTGTAAAGAAAATTTTATTGCTTCAGGTGAGGTAATAAAATTTGAAGGGTTTCTAAAGGTTTACCTTGAAGGTACTGATGATGACAATCAAAAGGAGGACATTGGAGTCCTTCCTCCATTGAAACCACATCAGCAATTATCTGTTCATACCATTCAGGCACATCAACGTTTTTCAAGACCTCCTGCTCGCTTCACGGAGGCTTCTCTTGTTAAAAAACTTGAAGAGTTAGGAATTGGTAGACCCTCCACTTATGCTCCTACTATAAAAACAATTCAGGACAGAGGATACGTAGAAAGAAAATCATTAGAAGGATCGTTTAGAGAAGCTGTTGTTTTGTCTGTAGATGGCAATGATATTAAGAAAGAAATTCTTCAAGAAAAACATGGTGCAGACAAAGGAAAGTTATTTCCAACAACCATTGGAGAGGTAGTCAATAATTTCTTAGTTGAACACTTTGAAAAAATCATGAATTATAATTTTACTGCAAACGTTGAAAAGGAATTGGATATGATTGCTAGAGGAGAGTTGGTATGGACAAATATGTTGGACGAATTTTATGAACCTTTTCATACAACTATCGAGCATACACTTGAAAATGCTAAAAGAGCAACCGGCGAAAGAGAACTTGGGACTGATCCAATTTCTGGGGAAAGAGTTATTGCAAGACTTGGAAAGTTTGGGCCGATGATTCAAATTGGTGAGGTATCTGATGACGAATCTAAAAAACCGAAATTTGCTAGTTTATCTCCCGGACAGAACATAAGTGATATTTCATTAGAACAAGCGTTGGAGTTATTCAAATATCCCAAAAATCTTGGACAACATCTCTCTAAAGATGTTGTCCTAGCTCAAGGTAAATTTGGGCCATACATCAAATTTGATGGCATCAATGTTTCTATCCCGGGAGGATTCTCATTAGAGTCTATTGATTTATCCAAGGCCATCGATTTAATTGAGCTAAAGAAAAAATCCGACGCTCCGATTCACACTTATGAGGAATTTCCTGTTACAAAAGGGAAAGGTAGATTTGGTCCTTTTATCAAATGGAATGGAATCTTCATAAATGTCAATAAAAAATATGATTTTGATAATTTGTCCATTGCTGACATCGAACAATTAATTGAAGATAAAAAGCAAAAGGAAAAAGATAAAATAATACACAACTGGGAAAAAGATGGAATTTTAGTAGTAAAGGGGAAATGGGGAAGGTTTAACATAATAAAAGGCAAGCAAAAGATAGAACTGCCCAAAACAACAGATGCCCAAGCCTTAACGCTTGAACAAGTTAAAGACATGTTGTCCAATCAATCAAAGAAAAAAACTAAGAAAAAATAGATAATGGAACTAGATATTTTTTTCAGTCCAATTGATGAAATCAAGTATGAAAAAGAATCCATTGCTGAAAACTTCACGTCCTTTTTTTTAAACAAAAAATTTCCAGATTGGCAAAATGCTGATATTGTTTTAATTGGAGTTTGTGAAGCTAGAAACTCAACTTCAAACAAGGGTTGTAATAACGGTCAATCAAGAATTAGAGAGTCACTTTATCGTTTGAATTCAACAGTAAATTGCAATGTAGCAGATTTGGGAAATATTGTTCAAGGTAAGTCGATTGAGGATACTTATTCTGCAGTTTCGGAAGTGGTTAAAGATTTAGTTTCTAATGGAAAATTTGTTGTTATTTTAGGTGGAAGTCAAGACTTGACCTATGCAAATTACTTAGGATACGAAAAATTAGAGCAGACAATTAATCTTGTTTCTATTGATGATAAAATTGACATTTCTGCTAACGATAAATCACATTTTAGCTGTTCAAGTTTTTTAAATAAAATTGTACTTCATCAGCCCAATTATTTATTCAATTTTAGTCAGTTGGCTTTTCAAAGCTATTACACCAAAAAAAGTCAACTTAAACTTTTAGATGATTTATATTTCGAATATCTACGATTAGGAGATTTGCAATCCAACATTAGTCTTTCAGAACCTTTTCTCAGGAATGCAGATATTCTTTCTGTGGATTTGAAGTCCATCAGAAAATCTGAATTTAAATCTGCAAAAGGCATTGGACCTAATGGTTTGTTTGGAAATGAAATGTGTCAATTAATGAAATATGCTGGCATGAGCGATAAACTCTCAAGTGTTGGAATATATGAATACGATTCAATTTTAGATGAAGATGGTTCAGGATGTGAACTAATTGCACAAATGGTGCTTTTTCTCATGCAAGGATTCTATTCAAGGAAAGGTGATTATCCAGCCTCTTTAAAATCGGATAATATTAAGTATGTCGTACATCACGATGAAATTGATCACAGCCTTGTTTTCTACAAGAGTCCCAAAAGCGATCGTTGGTGGTTAGAGGTTCCTTACCCCCCAAGAGAAGACTTCAAATTTGAGCGGCATCATTTAGTGCCCTGTAGCTACGAAGATTACCAAAATGCAATGAATAAAAATATTCCAGACGTTTGGTGGAGGACTTACAGAAAGTTAAATTAGATTTTTTATCTTATATTTACAGTTGTTAAAACTATTATTTGTATTGTAAATTTAATTAAATTAGCAACTTTCATTTTACAAAAGCTATTAAATCGTTTCAAAGTTTACAAATGATTACCTTATGAAAAGATTAATTATATCCCTTTCCTTTTTTATTGGAGCTTTTAATTTAAGTGCCCAACAAGATTATCAGTTTACTCACTACATGTTTGATAATCTTTCTTTCAACCCAGGTTATGCTGGACTATCCCAAAGTATTTGTGCAACGGTATTGTTTAGACAGCAGTGGGCAGGCTTCGATGGTAGTCCTACAACTGCCTTGATTAACGTACATGCACCAATTGAAACTCTTAGAGGAGGTATAGGATTTTCTTATTTGAACGATCAGCTAGGTTTTGAGAAAAACAACATAGCTCGATTAAGCTATTCCTATCATATGAGTGTTGGTGTTGGTGAATTAGGTATTGGCTTAAGTGCTGGAATCATTCAGAAAAGTTTTGATGCTACTTGGATAACACCAGACCAAGGTACATCTTTTCAACCTGCAGATGATAATTCTATTCCAATCAACAATGCAAGCGGTGTAGTTCCAGATTTCAACTTAGGTGTTTTTTACAGAACCAACCAGCTTTTTCTTGGCGTATCTACAACACACCTAGGTGGTTTCGAAATGGATGATTTAAATGTTAAAAACGTTCATCACTACTGGATTACTGGTGGTTACAATTATGATATCAATCCAGACTGGAGACTTAGACCAAGTCTATTGATAAAGTCTGATGCAGCCTCTACTATCATGGATTTAAACGTAAATGTATTGTACAAAAGCATGATATGGGCGGGTGCAACTTACAGGTTAGGTGATGCCCTTGCACCAATGATGGGATATCAGCATTCCTTTGAAGATGGTGCAACATTAAGAATTGGTTATTCTTATGGAATAACAACATCTGATTTAGGAAATTACAACAATGGTTCTCATGATATTATGTTAAACTATTGTTTTAACCTTGACAAGCCCCCAGTTTTACAGAAATCAAAAAACCCGAGGTTTTTATAAAATAAATGAAACTTTAAAAAATTAGCTTCGTTATAGCAATCGCCAATAGTTAATCTTAAAATACATATTTTAACCTTATTAGGCGAAGAAAACTTTTAAAAAAAGGGAGCATGAAAAAGATATTATATATAATAGCAATTTTTACTCTTTTCACGAGCTGTTCTGATGGTAGCAGAGGTGAGCTAACTGGTGTTTACGGAAGACAAGTCTGGTATCATCCAGATCCATATGGAATGCTTTACATTCCAGCTGGAAGTTTTAATATGGGCCAGAGCGACCAGGACGTGCCAATGGCGCATTATTCTAGAACCAAAACTGTTTCTCAAGCTGCATTCTACATGGATCAAACTGAGATTTCCAATAATGAGTATAGACAATTTGTTTTTTGGGTTAGAGATTCAATTGCGCGAAGAATTTTAGGTGCTGAATTTCCTGAGGACTTCATGGTTCCAACATTTGATGATGAATTAGAACAAAAGGATGAAGACAAATGGACTTTGAACTGGAACAAAAGGTTTAGGTACCTTTCTATGAACCCAGATCGTGGTGACAACGAAGAATATGCTCCATTGCTTGCTAGCATGTACTTAAATCCCAGTGAGCGTTTTTACCAGCGCAAGGAGATTGATACAAGGAAATTAATGTTTGAATATTACTGGGTAGATTTACAAGAAGCTGCTCGAAAAGGAAGACCTTTAATAAAAAGATTATCCAACGATGAAGCTGAGTCCGATGAAGAACACCGAGCTACATTAAAGAACCCTAACATGCCTTTCCCAGCTGAACCTGGACAAAGTCAGGGACGTGATTATGACTTAGGTTTTAGGAACTCTAAAGGCCAGAACAACGCCATTAGAGGACATGAAGATCGATCTAGATTTATCATTAAAGAGGTAATCAATGTTTATCCAGATACACTTTGTTGGATTCACGACTTTACCTACAGCAATAACGTTGCTCAAACCAACATGTATTTTTGGCATCCAGCTTACGACGATTATCCTGTTGTTGGTGTGACCTGGCAACAAGCAACTGCATTTAATGTTTGGAGAACACAACTTTTGAATAGCTATAGAGGTAGAAACTGGCAATCTTATGTTCAAGATTTTAGACTTCCTACAGAAACTGAATGGGAGTATGCATCTAGAGGTGGTTTGGATTTAAATCCATATCCTTGGGGAGGTCCTTACATTCGAAATTCAAGAGGTTGTTTCTTAGGCAACTTCAAACCAATGCGAGGTAGATACATGGAAGATGGTGGATTTCATACCGTTAAAGTAAATTCGTACCATCCCAACGATTATGGATTATATTGTATGTCGGGAAATGTTTCTGAGTGGTGTAGTACTGCTTACGACGAGTCGATATACGAATATGGTCACGATTTGAATACAGAATATACATACAACGCGTTGGACCACGATCCTCCTTCAATGAAACGAAAAGTAATTCGTGGAGGTTCTTGGAAAGACATTGGATATTATCTTCAAACAGGTACTCGTTCTTTTGAATACCAAGATACTGCCAAGTCATATATAGGGTTTAGATGTGTTATGTCCTACTTGGGTAGAGGTGGTCCGAATAAAGAAGGTGATATATAATTATCGTATAGTCCCTGCAACCGTAAATGTTTAACATATAACAATTAAAATTTAAAAAAAATGAGTGGAGGAAATAGTTTTTTTGAAAGTAAAAAATTTAAAAATGTAATGAAATACATCTATGGATGGGGAGCATCCATAGTTATCGTTGGTGCACTTTTCAAAATTTTGCACTGGCCTGGTGCCAATATTATGCTAATTGTTGGTTTGTTAACTGAAGCTGGTATATTCTTTATTTCTGTTTTTGAACCTGTTCATGAAGAATTAGATTGGACTTTGGTTTACCCTGAATTAGCTTTAGGTCACGCTGACGATGACATCCACTCATTGCCTGAATCAGGCTCGTCTGACGAAACTATCGTTGAGCAGTTGGACAATATGCTAGCAGAATCTAAAATAGAACCAGAACTAATCGAAAGTTTAGGTGCTGGAATGCGAAACCTTAGTGATTCTGCCAACAAACTAAATGACATCAGTTCTGCCTCTGATGCTACTGAAGAATATGTCGCCAATTTAAAGGGGGCCTCTAGTAAAGTTGGTGAGTTAAGCAGTGCTTATGAGACTGCCGCCAATTCTATTGCTGAAATTACTGCTGCCTCATCCGGTGTCGATGGAGGGTTTGGAGAACAGCTTGACAAAGTTTCTGGAAATCTATCAGCTCTTAATAACGTATATGAAATGCAGTTAAAAGGTGCTACTGATCATTTGCAAGTAACTGAGGAAATGTATTCTGGTATAAACCAATTAATGTCTAACCTACATTCTTCATTAGACGAT
>JAZADZ010000035.1:0-10110 GCA_036123135.1 Bacteroidota bacterium
CTTTATACCATATTTAAAAGCTAATCATTCAATTATTTTGAATTCTGTTCTTCTATTTAATGAGTGTGCTTCTTCTTTGTCTATTTCAAGTGTCATTTGCGATATGGCTTCATCGGAATATATCAACTGCTGCTCACCATAGCCTTTATATTCAAATCGCTGATTTTGAAATCCTCCTTTTGAAATCAAATAATCCACCACTGATTTTGATCGATTTTCTGATAGTATTTGGTTATATTTTGAAGATCCCCGGGCGTCTGTATGTCCTGAAATTTCAATTCTAATGTTAGGATTTTGCTTGAGTAGCTTAATCAATCGATTTAGCTCAGTCTCAGATTCTGGTTTTAGAGAGTATTTATCCAAATCAAAAAAGATGTTTCTTAAAACGATACTCTCTCCCTTTTTAATTTTCTTGAGATAAATGATTTTTTCGTACGTTCTAAAACCAGCGCTCTCAGGAATATCAAAGTTTTCAGAATGAAACAAGTATCCATTAGATTTTACTGCAATTCCATAATTTTTTCCAGCAGGAAGAGAAAGGATGTACTTTCCATTTTCTGAATCATTCGTAAATTCAGAAACTAGAGATTGACTTCCATTGTCGATAAGTTCTATGGCTGAAGCAACAGGCATCTTAGTCTCTGAATCTAAAATCAAACCCTTCAAAATGGATAAATTTTTCAAGTTTACTTTGACTTTTGGCTGAACTAAATCCTGCTCAACGGGTGCTATTGTACTTGCCAATAAATTATCCTCTCCATTGAGAAGAGGAATTTTCTTTGGACCAAGAAAGGTTATAATGTATAAATCCTTCTCCCCTTCACCATCTTCCCTAAAAGATGAGTAGTATCCTTTTTTTCCACTGGCAGACATTACAAAATGAACATCATCGTCAGGAGTTGAAATTGGATAGCCAATGTTGGTTGGCTTCTTCCATATTCCGTTGGATTGAACACTCGAATAGAAAATATCGTAACCACCCATTCCAGGATGTCCGTTGGATGAAAAATATATGGTTTTTCCATCTGGATGTTTGTATACTCCTCTTTCGTCGTATTTTGTATTTATTATTGGCCCCATATTGGTTGGTTCACCCCATTCCATTTTTTGGTCGTCCCAACTGCTTTCCCAAATATCGTGCTTTCCATACCCGCCCTCTCTGTTAGATGAGAAATATAATTTCTTTCCGTCAAATGACAAACATGCACTTGTTTCATGGGTGTTTTTCCCATTAATTTTCTTGCCTATACTTTTTGCTTTGGTCCATTTTCCATCAATCTTTTGTGAAACGTAAATATCCCCCATACCCTTATGTCCATAATAGATAAAAATTGTTCGTCCATCGTTAGATAAACCAGAAGTTGCGTCATGAGATTTTGTGTTTATATTTTCATCAAAACCAATGGATTTTACCCAATTTCCATTTTCGTCCTTGTAAGAAGAAAAAATATCCTCCATAAAACCTAAATCTTCGACGTCAACTTCATCTCCGATTCCAGAAGCTCTCCTTGTAGTAAAAATAATCATGGATTCATCTGCATTGATCATCGGGCTGTATTCAGGATACTTAGTATTAATTTTAGGACCTAAATTATCGATCCAAACACGAATAGGGTTGGCAACTAATTTTTTAGCAAATCTACAATCAGCAATCATTTTCGAAAGCTCTATCATTTTTTCTTGATCTCCAGAATTCAATAAAATTCTTTTGTGCTTTTCAAATTCCTTAATTGCATTGTCAAATTCGTACCTGTATTGAAAAGATTTTCCAAGAAAATAGTGGATTTTCGGATCAACTGAGGGATTTAATCCATATGATTTTTGGAGGTATTCAAGCGCAACAGATTTTTGAAGGGAATACAAGAAACAAGTGCCTAATTTAAAATTAAGTTCTGAAGAATTTGGATTGAAATCATTGGCTTTTTGGTAATGTTTTATTGCTCTTGGCCAGAGCGATGGACCAAGTTCATAGATTAAATCTCCCTCTTTAATATTTTTTTGAGCTTCTTTTAATCCATCCCTTTTATCTTTAGAGAAAAAAGATTTTTCGAAGGGAATATCTTGAGCTTTTGATAAAAAAGCAATCAACAAAAAAATAATGATTGTAAAAAACTTAAACCTCATAATAATTTATTTACAAGTTGAATCAAAGTAAGTACTTGCTGCATCCAAACCAAGTTCATGTGCTTTTTTCCAATCTGAGCAAGCACCATCCAAATCTCTTAACATTTCCTTTGCGATAGCTCGATTATAGAAAGCATATGTATAATTAGGATTAATTTCTATTGCTTGATTTGCAAAAGAAATTGCTTTTTCCCATTCCTCAAGCCCTATATAGCATGATGCAGTGTTGTTTAATGCATACGAATAATTTGGATTTAATTTTAGGCAACGACTAAAATCATTGATTGCAGAAGCATAATCTTCTTTTTGAAATTTTGACATCCCCCTATTGTTGAGAGCAACATAGTAATCAGGATTAATTTTAATTGCCTCATTATATGCTCTAATTGACTCATTGTATTTTTTAATCTCTCTGTATGCCGTTCCAAGATTATTGAATGAAAAAGCAAGCATGGGATTAAATTCAACTGCTTTGTGAAAATCCTTTATGGCTAAATCTATATCTCCTAATTTTAAATGTGTACTTCCACGATCATTGTAAGCATATGCATAATCTTTTTGAAGATCAATGGTAGCAGTAAAATCCTTTTTCGCTTCAACGTAATTTCCTTCCTGAAAATGTATATTCCCTCGGCTGTAAAAGTATTTGCAGTCTTGATTGTGAATAAGGATAGCCTTAGAATAATTTTCAATTGCCATTGAATTGAAACGTTGCTTTTTATAAATTTCTGCCAATTGGAAATAGGCAAGATGAAAAGAAGAATCTTTTAGAAGTAAGCGAGCAAAAATACTTTTTGATGCATCAAAATTTTCTAATTTAAAATGACACAACCCTTTGTTGAAATGAGCTAAAATGAAATTATGATTGTAATTTAGAGCAGAATCAAATAATGAAATAGCTTCACTAAAGTTACTTTCATTCATCTGTTCTACACCTAAATTATATTTCATTTGTGCATTTGCAGCACTGTCGATTGCTCCAATTGAATCTAACTTTTTCATAAAATCTTGTTCAGTAATGGAGTCTTGGACTTGTGCATTAAACAACTGAACAAAAAGAAAACTGGCAATAAAAAGAATTCCTTTCATAATCTTAGTTTGTACGCTAAATTTATGAAAACATAAACATTATTCTTTAAACGCCGAGGGTTATTCATCTTTGGTTGTTATCTTCGAACCATAAATACATTCAATAGCTTTTAAAACATGCCTAACACCAAATCATTTATCACAAAAAAGTCCGAAGACTTTCTAAAAAGGTACCTAAACAATGCATCTCCAACCGGATTTGAAAGTGAAGGACAAAAAATATGGCTGGATTACATAAAACCCTTCATAGATGATACAATCATCGACACCTATGGAACTGCTGTTGGCGTAATCAATCCAAAAGCAAAATACAAGGTAGTAATTGAAGCTCACGCTGATGAAATTTCTTGGTTTGTTCATTACATTACCAATGAAGGATTTATCTATCTACGAAGAAATGGTGGTAGCGATCATCAGATTGCACCTTCCAAAAGAGTGAATATTCACACCAAAAAAGGAATTGTGAAAGCTGTTTTTGGTTGGCCTGCTATTCATACTAGGAAATCAAAAGAGGAGACTCCTAAAACAAATAATATTTTTCTTGATTGTGGATGTATATCTAAAGCTGAGGTTGAAAAATTAGGTGTTCATGTTGGTTGTGTTGTTACCTACGAGGATGAGTTTATGGTTTTAAATAAAAAAAATTATGTCGGAAGAGCCCTTGATAATAGGATGGGTGGGTTTATTATTGCTGAAGTTGCAAGAATGTTAAAACAAAACAATAAAACACTACCTTTTGGGCTATATATTACAAATGCCGTTCAGGAAGAAATTGGTTTAAGAGGTGCACAAATGATTGCTGAAAGAATCCAACCTAATGTCGCCATTGTAACAGATGTTTGTCACGATACTCAAACACCAATGATTAAAAAAATTGAAGAAGGCGATTTAGCCTGTGGAAAAGGCCCCGTGTTAACTTATGGACCAGCCGTTCAAAATAACCTACTGGATTTTATTATTTCTACAGCACAAAAGAATAAAATTTCCTTTCAACGACTTGCTGCATCAAGAAGTACAGGGACAGATACAGATGCATTTGCTTACTCTAACAAAGGGGTAGCATCAGCGCTAATCTCACTTCCTTTGAGATACATGCACACTACTGTTGAAATGTGCTCTAAAGATGATGTGGAATCGGTCATCAAACTCATATATCATTGCCTCTTAAATTTAAAAAACAACCAAAACTTTAGTTATCTCAAGTAAACAGTATGAATCAGCGTCCTCGTAGAAATAGAAAGTCAATTTCGATTAGAAGAATGGTTCAAGAAACCAATCTTACAATCTCAGATTTTATCTATCCGTTATTTGTTGTCTCTGGAAACAAAATAAAGCAAGAAATTTCATCTATGCCTAATGTTTACAGATGGTCAATTGATTTACTTCTTAAAGAAGTTGAAGAGTGCATTAATTTAGGAATTGAAAATTTTGTTCTGTTTCCAGCAGTTGAAGAAAATTTAAAAGATAAAATTGCAAGCTACAGTTACCAATCAGACAATTTTTATCTCACCGCCATTTCTAGAATAAAAACCAATTTCCCACATGTTAGCTTAATGAGTGATGTTGCAATGGACCCTTATTCTTCTGATGGACATGATGGCTTTGTTGAGAATGGTGAAATTATTAACGATAAGACACTCCCAATTCTATCAAAAATGTCTATCGCTCAAGCTCAAGCCGGAATTGATATTATCGGTCCTTCTGACATGATGGATGGCAGAGTTGGTTACATAAGAAAAGAATTGGACAATGAGGGATTTCAGAACACAAGTATAATGAGCTACACTGCAAAATATGCTAGTGCTTTCTATGGGCCATTTAGAGATGCTCTTGATTCGGCACCCAAACATGGAGATAAAAAAACATATCAGATGAATCCAGCCAACATTAAAGAAGCAATGATTGAGGCTGAATTGGATGCTTTTGAAGGAGCAGATTTTTTAATGGTCAAACCAGCACTGTGTTATTTAGATGTTATTCACCAACTAAAAAATAACTTTGATTTACCAATATCAGCTTATAATGTCAGCGGAGAATATGCAATGATTCATGCAGCAGCAAATAATGGCTGGTTGGACTATAACGCAGCTTTTCAGGAGTCAGTATTGAGCATCAAAAGAGCTGGTGCGGATGTAATTCTTAGCTATTTTGCAAAAGATTTTGCAAAATTAAACGGTAAATAGAATTTACCTTACAAACACCAACTCGCTTTCGTTCGAAATACTTGGTATATACTTATATCCTTCATAGTCAAACGCCAATAGGTCATTTTTTTTAGAAATTTTATGTTCTAATATGAACCTAGTCATTAATCCCCTAGCCTTTTTCGCATGAGCCATCACTATTTTATACTGCCCGGATTTATTTTCTTTAAAGCTGCAGGAAACAAGTTTTCCCTTAAGTATTTTGGTATTAATGGCTTTAAAATATTCATTACTTGCTAAGTTAACAACCCATTCTTCAGCTTCAATTTCAGCATTTAACGTATTGGTTATCTGGTCTCCCCAAAACTTGTAGAGATTTGAAGAACGATCAATTTCTAGTTTGGTACCCATCTCTAAGCGGTAGGGATGAATAAAATCAAATGGTCTTAGAACTCCATATAAACCACTTAAAATTCTCAAAACATCTTGACTGTACTCTTGAACTGAATTTGTCAAATTGGCAAAGTCTAATCCTTTGTAGGCTGCACCAGAAAACATCCAACCACATGGACTAGCATTTTTTTCATTGAAGGGAACACTCCAAGATTGGAAACGATTGAAATTCAGCTCAGCAATTTGATTACTAACCCCCATTAATTCTTTAATTTGGCTAGGTTTCATTTTTTTAAGACTTCCAATAAGTTTTTCAGATTGATTTAGCAAAGTAGGCTGAGAAAAAGAACAATTAGATATTGATACATTCTCGTTCAAAGATTTTGCAGGAGATAATAAAATTTTCATTTAGAAATGATTTGAAATTTTAAGTTTACGCTATCGTTTTTTTAAATTTTTACAAAAAAACACACACCAAATATAGAATTAAGTTTCAAAATTTTTAATTTGATGAAAATTTAATGAGTTGGAAAAAGACTGGAAAAAAATTCTCTCCGAAGAGGAATTTAGAATACTTAGAGAGAAGGGAACTGAAAGACCATTCTCTGGAAAGTTTAACAATCATTTTGAGCAAGGCATTTACACTTGTAAAGCCTGCAACAAAGAGCTTTTCGATTCTTCTATGAAATTCGATTCAGGATGCGGATGGCCAAGTTTTGACAATGAATCGAAAAATGCAAACATTGAAAAAATAAAAGATTCGAGCTATGGTATGATTAGAACTGAGATTGTTTGTTCAAACTGTAAATCACATCTCGGCCATTTATTCAATGACGGCCCAACCGAAACTAGCCTGAGATATTGTGTGAATTCTGTAAGTATTGACTTTAAAAACGATAAGAAATGAATGTAGGTTTTATTATGTACAATTGGAAGGAAATTAGTCCTGAGCTAGATAGTACTCTAAGATTAATACATGAGTGTGTAGTACGCAAATTTAAAGTATCCTTACTCTACCCTAGTGAAATGGCAATTAGAAGAACCACAGTTTGTTCCTTTTGTCATGTTGTTGATTACAAAGAAGATTATTCGTCTGAAATGGTTGAATTTTACAACCAAGTAACGATTACTAAAGAGTTTCATCCCATGAACATTCATGATGTGATCTTTCTTAGGGACAACCCTCCTCTTGATAATCATGTTTTAAATTTTTTAGATACTCTTGATGGTTCTACTCTTTTTATCAACAGTATTTCTGGTCTTCGAAAAGCAAATAATAAAATTTATCCTGCAACCTTATCCAACTTATACAACAGTGAGGATAAAAGCAAACAATGGATACCTCTAACTACTGTTTCTAGAAATAAGGAATACTTAAAACAAGTTATCGAAGAGTACGACAGAGATAAATTTATCCTGAAGCCAATGGATGGTTACGGTGGATCTGGAGTGATTTTATTGGATAAATCCTCAAAGACTTCACATTACAATATTAACTCACTACTTGATTTTTACATTGATTCTTCTGGTAAAAATAAATACATCATTCTTCAAGAATACATTGAATCAGAATTAAAAGGTGACATTCGAATTATTATGCTCAACGGTGAGCCTATTGGTTCTATGCGAAGAGTTCCTGCTTCAGATGATCACAGATCGAATGTACATGCTGGAGGACACTGTGTTCCTCACAAATTATCTAGTTCAGAACTAGAGCTCTGTACTGCAGTTGGTCCGGAACTTGTAAAAGACGGATTATTCCTAGTTGGATTAGATTTAATGGGTGGTAAACTAATTGAAGTAAATGTATGTTCTCCAGGTGGTTTTGCTGAAATAAATGACGATAGTAATACGCCTATTCAGGTTAAAATCATTGACTTTGCATTGGAAAAAGTAAATTCTCTTCGTTAATGCAATTAGTTGAGGAGCTATCAATCAAAGAAATTATCAATCGTATTAAAAACTACGATAGTTTCGAAGCTGTTCCACTAGATCATTCTTTTCACATAAAAATAAGAGATTATGTACCTTTTGTGTGTGCAGCGATTCACGCAGGTGGGAATTTAAGAGAAAATCTCAAGGACAAAATCATTCACTCTGACTATGAAAGATGGTATGAAGAAGATCCATTTACGGATTCTTTCATTTCCTCCATGCCTCTTACAGTAGTTGGTAAGGATTCAAGATTTGAATACGACTTAAATAGAAGTCCTGAAAAATGTGTCTATAATGATGCTTGGGGAAAGCAAGTATGGAAAAAGCCACTTTCCAAAAGTTTAAAAAAAGAGAGCCTTTCTAAGCATTCAAACTTTTATAAGGTTATTGATGCGCTGATTCAAACCCTTGAGGAAATACACAAAGGTTGCATTGTATTTGACATACACTCGTACAACTTTGTCAGACATAAAAAAGAACTTCCTGTCTTCAATATTGGTTCTAAAAACGTGAATAATACTAAATATGGTCAGATAATTGACAAATGGTACAAAGATCTTAATGATATCCATCTTGGAAATTTTGAAAGCACAACAGAAATTAATGGCCCTTTTCAAGGAAATGGATATTTTTTAATGCACATTACGTCCAAATTCAAACATTCTCTTGTACTTGCTACCGAGGTAAAAAAAGTCTATTGCAATGAACTTGATGGTACAGATTATCCTATAGTTATTAACCAGCTAGAACATGGATTTAAAAAAGCAATTATTGACACGAGTTGTTTTTTTGTGGATTCTGTTTTAAAGCTTAAAATGAAAAAAGGTGCATTACTATCTCCCGGAATTGATGCTCAGCTGTTGGATGTTGATAAAAAGCTCTACAAACTAACCAAAACTCTTGAAGTTTTAAGCTACGTTACCCCTCAAAATCTCGAATCAGAAAAAAGAAAATTTTTAAAAAATAAAGGTAGGACTAATCCAAAATTTAAATACAAGCAAATTGTTCAACATCCCTTTGAGTTCAAACGGAAATTATATGCTCTTCCACTTGAACATGTGAAAGATGTAACCATTGCAAAGTTGTACAGAGATGTAATTAAAAGTTATTCTGATAAAATTGACATGCTATCTTCAATTGGAACCAGCAGGTTTTTTTACAACTCTTTACGTTATTTTGGCCAACCCAACGAAACTGATTTGAAGCACGCTAATTTTATCTTAAATTGTCCAGATGATAAAATTGAATCAACAAAACTTCCAATAGCTCAAGTAAAAACAATTTTTGAAGATGAAATAAAAAAATATGGATTTTCTGCAGACGTAGAAATAACGAATCACCTTACTGCAGAAATAATGGTACTCAATTATAAAAGAAAGGTGTTATTAAAAAAAGACACATTTTTATCTGAGGATAGTGTAAAAGCATTGGTTCATCATGAAATTGGAGTGCACATGGTTACTACTATGAATGCAATTGACCAACCACTAAATATCTTTAAACTCGGTTTTCCTACCAATACCTATACACAAGAGGGCATCGCAGTATTAACCGAATACCTTTCTGGGCATTTAACAATAAGAAGATTAAAAGAACTATCTTTAAGAGTGGTTGCTGTGGATATGATGATCAATGGGTTGGATTTCAAGCAAGTTTATCATGAACTTGTCGGTAGTTATTATTTAGACCCTCAAGATGCATTTATTCTATGCACCAGAATTTTTAGAGGTGGAGGGTTTACCAAAGACCACTTGTATTTAAAGGGCTTTATTCATATTTTAAAATTCTACAAGGATGGAAATTCCCTTGATTATCTTTTGACTGGAAAAAATTCCATTGAATACCTTGACGTCTATAAAGAAATGACCTCCAGAGAATTGGCTAAAAAACCAACATTCATTACTTCAATTTTATCTAATCCTGTAAAAAGTAAACCTGAAGTTGAGTACATCATTTCTGGATTACTCAATTAGGAATGGATTAGTACTCATACTTTATAAGATAATTATTTTCTCTAATTGGAACTACATCAGTTAAATTAGGTGTTAGACAATATTTTATGTCTTCATTGAGATTCAATTTTTTGAGCCTTCTTCGGTGAGAGGAGGATTTTAAATAGCCTAAATAGTTTTCTTTGGCAGATATGTAGAGATATTTAGCAGCAATAGTTGAATCTTGCTCTGCGGCAAAATTTCCCGAATTTAGAAGCTGATGAGAAATAGCACCGGCACAAATGGTATCCTCAAGACAAAACTTTTTTTTCCAACCCGAGGCTAGTAAGAGTACATTTTTTCCTTGATTCATTAAAAACTTACTCACTGCATCTAGGTTGTTGAGAGACCCTATAACAACAGACTTTGCTTGATTGGCAGTATGAAATGCTTTAGTTCCATTGGTTGTTGTAATTACTAATGTTTTACCAGAA
>JAZADZ010000036.1:0-50268 GCA_036123135.1 Bacteroidota bacterium
TAGGATCTGTTGTATATTCAATAATTTTATCTTCATCGTGCACTGAAGTGCTTACTAATGGGTGTCCCAAAAATTCAACAATAGCCTTAGTAATTTGATGGTCAGGAACTCTGATGCCAACTTCTTTTTTATTAGAGCCAAAACATTTTGCTACATAATTGTTGGCATTTAATATAAATGTAAATGGCCCAGGAAGAGAATGTTTTAAAACTCTGAATACGTTTCGTTCAATTGGCTTTGTAAATGACGCAATGTTACTTAAGCCGCTACATATGAGAGAGAATTGAGCTTTTTTAAGTTTTACTTTTTTTAAGCTTGCAAGTCGTTCGAGTCCTTTTTTATTATTTAGACTTGCAGCAAAAGCATAAATAGTATCTGTCGGAACTACTACAAGTCCTCCTTGGTTCAAAACCTCAGCTACTTGTTTTATTTTTCTTGTATCAGGACTATCCCCATAAATTTCAATTAGCATTTATTTTAGCTATTGGCTTTCTTGAAATCTGCTAAAAATTTTTCTAATCCTATGTCGGTTAATGGATGTTTGAGCAACGCGGTGATTGCGCTTAATGGACCAGTCATTACATCTGCGCCAATCTCAGCACATTGAATAATGTGCATGGGATGCCTTACTGATGCGGCTAAAATTTGTGTTTCATATCCGTAATTATCATAAATTAATCTAATTTGATCAATTAATTCAATTCCATCAGTACTAACGTCATCTAATCTTCCAATAAATGGCGATACATAAGTTGCACCCGCTTTGGCAGCAAGTAAAGCTTGTCCGGATGAAAAAACTAATGTACAGTTGGTTTTAATTCCCTTCGATGAGAAATACTTAATGGCTTTAACACCTTCTTTAATCATAGGTACCTTAACAACAATGTTTGGATGTAAAGCAGCTAATTTTTCTCCTTCTTTCACCATTCCTTCAAAGTCTGTTGAAATCACTTCGGCACTAACAGCTCCATCGACAATAGCACAAATACTCTTGTAGTGATTAATGATGTTTTCTTCACCAGAAATACCCTCTTTTGCCATTAAGGATGGGTTAGTGGTAACACCATCAAGAATGCCCATATCTTGTGCTTCTTGGATTTGTTCCAAATTTGCTGTATCAATAAAGAATTTCATGTAGTTAAATTTTGAAATGATAAAAAAAGGGCAAGCTACTTACATCGCACCGCTACAACCGCATACCCTTGCTATGTTCCCATCCTGGGGGATTTTGCAGGAGCTGGTCGTATAAGACTTGCCCGGCACAAATGTAGTATTTTTCATCAAAAAATATCAATCATTAAAATGATATTTATCCCCATTAATAACCCCTAAAATTTTGCAGTTAAGTTTGGTGTTTAAAAATGGAGAATTATCACTAAGCGATTGATTGTTGTTGATGTTGAACTCGAATTCTTGTTTAGGATTGAAAAGAGTTAGGTTTGCCTTGAAACCTGTTTTTATTATGGGAACATCTAATTCGAGGATGGTTCTTGGATTAATAGACATTTTGGTCACTATTGCTTCAAGACCTAATGTTTTTTGCAAGTGTGTAACTGCAAGTGGAAAAGCGATTTGTGTTCCTATAACTCCAAAATCAGCTAAATTAAATTCCTTTTTTTTAGCTTCTATTTCATGTGGATAATGATCTGAAGTAATGACATCAATTATTCCTTCTTTTAGACCTTCAACCAAAGTTTTTTGGTCGGTAGTTGACCTAAGTGGTGGTAAAACTTTATAATTAGAGTCAAAATCAGAAAGAGTATTATCTGTGAGGATTAAATTGTGTATCGCTACACTAGAAGAAACATTGATGTTATTCTGTTTTGCCTCCAAAAGCATTGCTACTGATGATTCAGTTGAAATAGATGCAAAATGAATTTTTGCATTGTTGTAAGAGGTTAGAAAAAGGTCTCTACTCAAGTGCAATTCTTCGGCAAGAGCAGGAATACCTTCCAAGCCAAGTTTAGTGCTTTCTAAGCTTTCGTTCATTTGTCCTTTAGGAGAGAGCGATGAATCATAAGGAAAAGAAAAGATTAATCCATTAAAATTTTTTGTGTACAAAAGTGCTCTTGACATTAAACCAGCAGATTTAATGGGTTTTTTACCATCAAAAAAACCAATTGCTCCAGATTCCCTCAAATCATACATTTCGCAGAGTTCTTTTCCTTCTCTTGATTTCGAAACCGTTCCATATGGGAAGACATCAACCAAATGGTCTCTGGATGAATTAATACAAAATTCAATTGCTGATTTGTTGTCCAATGCAGGATTGGTTTCTGGAGATAATCCGACTCCAGTGAAACCACCATACATGGCTGCATTACATCCAGAATCAAGTGTTTCCTTGTGTTCAAAACCTGGTTCACCAAAATGAACGGTTAAATCAAAAAGACCAGGACAAACGTGAAGATTTTTTTCACTAACAACCTTAGTATTTTTTGGAGGAGTAATATTGGTAGAAATCTTTAGAATTGAACCGTTTTCAATAAGGATATCTCTTTTTTTTGAATTGAGCGGGGAGTTGGGATCAATAATAGTGGCATTTTTTAAGAGAAGAATACGGCTCATTTTTATTTAATTACTCTAATCAAAAGAATTTCTAACCCCAAAAATAACAAAGTGAGCACAATAAAATGCTTCCAATATAAAATACCTTTAGTTTGAGCACTTAAATCAAAAGATGTATAATTATTTTTTGGGTTGAAAAGTTGAAAGAAATTTGATAGCTCATTTTCTTTTAAAATTGAGGAAAATTCTTGAATATTAAAAAACTCAACTTGAGATTCATCTCTCGAATAATTAAAAGAAAATCCATCGATTGGCAGCTTATTTTTTAGCAGATTAAAGTTTCCAGGGTAGGCGATGCTATTCTTAAAATACAATGAACTGGATTGTTGATTTTTTCTGTAACCTGGAATAAATGATTCATTGTGGTTCAACTCTTTAACCAGTAGCTTCATGTCCTGATTATTATTTATTCTTGTTTTTACTACATCCTCTTTACCCAGAGTATAAGAAATAGGATTTTGTATTTGGGACCTTTCAACGATCCTAAGAATGGTAGGAACAAGCAATGCATGATTCATGAAGCTAGAGGATTTTTCATCGGTTGACGAAGTAAAGAGGTATAGTTTACCTTTATTGTTTTGTGATTCTAAAAGATAAGGTTGATTGTTACTTAATGAAATAATTTCATTGGTCATACTGTTTGATAAAAGTTTTAAGTTGAAGTTTAGTTTCACCAATGGAAAGTTGATATTTTCATTTATTTCATTAAAAACATTGCTAAAAATAGGATGCTGATAATTTAAGTTAGAAATAGTCTTTTTCGACGAGTCAAGACCAGAAAACCGTATGCCATATCTCTGAAATAGATTATTGTATGTTGTTACATTTGCTTTTGTTGAAGGAAAAATAATTACGGTTTTTCCAACATCAATAAATTCTTGAATAGATGCAATTAGCCCTGAATTAACATCAATCAAATTTTCCAGAACAATTACATCCTGTTCTTTAATTTTTGAGTAATCCAAACTATTAATGGAAGCAGGGCTGTATTTTATGTTTTCAATAGGATTTAAGAGCGATTTGAAATAGTTCTTATCATATTCCTGAAATATATGCATTACATTAATTGTAGAATTAATGAAATAGGTTAAAAAGTAGGTGTCGTCAAAAAGTAAATCGGGATTTGATTGGTCCTGTATTTTTAATTCAATGTGTTTTATTCCAGGTTCTCTGGTCATGTAAGGAACTTCAACAATTAATTGGCTGTTTGCTGGTACTGTTCCGTTGCATATTCCTTTTGTTTCATTTGAATTAACAACTGCTTCAATTCTAAAATTTGATTCAAATGAATGTGTGTTAATCAATTTAACTTGAAGGAGTTCTTGTTTGTTTACTCTTCGAATTGGAGAATCAAACCATACTGAATCAATAAATAAATTTCCGTTCTCTTTGTTTAAAAAAGGAATAACATTGACAAAAATTGATGAATCAATATTTATCTCTAAAATAGCATTTGATTTAGGTAAGTCGCTTAGCCAATAGACATCTTTAGCGTAACTAAACTTTTTCATCAGCGAAGCTTGTCTTGAATAAATTTCAGCGTAATTTTTTTGAAGATGTGTTGGCTTTATTTTAAGAATTAAATCCTGAATTTCAGCTTTTGACAGATCCCTTTGAACATCAGAACTAAAGCTATTTGTAGTTACAACAAACCTGGAATCTGAAGGATATTGATTAACGATTTCAACTGCTTTTTCTTTGGCCTGCTCGATGAAAATACCATTTTGATTTTCATTCTCCATACTTAAAGAGTTATCAAGGTAAATTCCTACAAATTTTTGGTTAAAATCTGATTTATTTTGAAATGATTTATACGGATAGCTAAAGGCAATGACCAAACATGTAAGCGCAAGAATTCTTGAGATTAAAACAAGGATGTGTTTTAGTTTGGATTGTTTTTTAGTTTGAGTATTTACATTTTTTAGTAACGAAATATCAGAAAAATACACTTTTTTATACTTTCTGAAATTAAACAAATGAATCGCAATTGGGATGGCAATTAAAGAGATTGCCCACAGAAAATTAGGGTATAAAAAATTCATTGAATTACTAATTTATACATTATACCAATTCATTCTTTTCAACTCCTATTCCAAATAATGCGAAATCGTATTTTACCGGATCTTTTGGGTCTAAATGACGCAATGAACCATCAAGCTCATTTACAGCCTTAATATCATTAAATTTCCTTTTTACTAAACCGTACTTTCTTGCAGATCGTCCACTATGAACATCTAAAGGACAAGATAGAATTGAGGCAGGTATAGTTTTCCATAAGCCAAAGTCTACACCTCTGTTGTCTTTCCGAACCATCCATCGCAGAAACATGTTTAATCTTTTTGCTGCTGATCCATTAGCGGGATTTGCGATATGTTTTGATGTTCTAATGCCTGTAAATTCTTCAGAAATTACAACTTTTCTGTAGAAACTAATTGCTGAAGCTGCTGACCCATCGATTGAAAAACCTTTTTTAAATACATTTTCAATACCATTCCACTTTTCATAAATGTATTTTAGCCTTAAAAGATAAAAATGTAAATCAAAAGAATTGAAAGTTCTGTGCTTAAAATCTCCTAAAATGTCCAAGTCTTTTTCACAATATTTTGAAATAAACTTGTAGGGTTCACCATTCATTATCTCGATCAATTTAAGACCACTTTTTACAATTGACAATCTGTTTCCCCAAGCAATGGTTGACATTAAAATTGAGATAATTTCAATGTCTTTTTTGGAAGAAAATTGATGAGGAATAGAAATGGGGTCATTTTGAATAAATTCAACAGTGTTGTACTTATCAACGAAATAATCTAATTCATCTTTAATAGAGTTGTTAATCAAGTTATTTGATTTGAATTTCGATTTTTTCAGACTTTTCATGCTCATTGGAACTTATACGTGCAGAATAATAATATTTATTTACATCTGTTATAGATACATAAAGTTTAACTTCAGTATTATCAATCAAAGATTTTATTTTAGATTTTTTCAGTGTAAGCATGTAGTTGCAATCATCAATCCAATCAATTGTAAAACGATGTTTCACTCTCTGTCTTGAATATCGTTCGATTTGAATGTTGGATTTTCGTTTTATTTTAATGCTACCTCCTTGAGGACCAACCATTTCAAATCTTCCTTTTTTTATTTTTTGGCAATTCAAAACATTATTCTGTCCATATAAATTCACTGTAACAAGAAGTAATGTCGTAAAAATGCAACCAAAGATTAATCTTCCCATTTTATAAAAGATTTTATTGCCACATGATTTGAATTGTAAAGTCTAAGGAAATAAATTCCATTTGAATACTTAGAAATAGCTAAAGATGTTGATTCTTCAAAAAGTAAACCTGATTGAATTTCTAGTCCAAGAGCATTGTAAATGGTCCAATGCAATGGATACTTGACTTGTTCACGAATTTGTATTCTTATGTTTTCTGAAGATGGGTTAGGATAGAGATTAAAATCAAAATCATCATCAATAATTCCAACTGGTGCTTGAGAACCTTCAAAAAGCTTGATGTTATCTAAATATAAATTATTCCCTTGTCTATTAACAGTCTCAAATTTAAAAAGGATATTCTGATTCGAAAACTGAGATAAATCGATTGTGTCATTTCTCCAATGCGTACTAAATTCAGGAATAAAATTGTGTTTTACCGTATCAAAAGTACTGAGCTCAGTATCGAATTTTTCGTATACTAGATGGTCAAATGATTCTCCGCAATTCGTTGAAACATAAACTTTTAGTGTGTCTTTAACTACATTGCTTTGACTCCGTTGCTGGTATGCTATATCAAAAGTGAGTAATTGCTGATTAAAACTAGATAAACTTATTAATGGAGATAATAAACCGTCTTTTTGGTTTGCCCTGGGAGAATATGAATACAACTTAATGCATGCGGATAAATTATTCCATGGAAGTCCATCCGTCGAGTCAGTAATCCACGTTTGATCATTTTCAGCGTTACTTATGCACCATATAGAATCATTAATACCATTTTCAAAGTGTTCTACAAGTGGGAGAGTAAATAAATTTCCAATTTTGGAAAATCTAGCTATTGAGCTGTTGTTAAAATAGTCGTATTCAATAGCTGAACTTAATATTGAACCAGAAACTTGAAACTCTTTTTTCCCTGCACTAGAAATTACAACTGAGGGGATGTTAAGAACGGCTGAAGAACTTGGATTAAGAACTCCATTCCATATGTAATTAGAATTCGGAGTGGAATTTATCTTTAATGTAAATTCAATAGAATTAATGGGGAAATCTCCAGTGTTAGAGAAATATACGTTTGCAGAAAAATCATTATCACAAGAGTATTCACCAATATTCAAAATTTCAATAGAGTCAACTGCTAAATCATAATATTGATTTAATGGATCTATTGGAAGATTTGAGTTTGCTAAGTACTGAAAAGCGGCATCTACATCGATTAACCCCATTCCATACGTGTTATCTTCACCAGGATCACCTAAATCGACAGCAGTTAAATAAAGAGCCATTAAAAGTTCCTCACCAGAAAGATAGGGAAATGCTTCTTTAAGTAGAAGAACTGCTCCAGAAACATGAGGCGCAGCCATGCTAGTACCAGAAATCGTATTGAAGTCGTCTGTTCCCCAAGCAGATCGAACGTTTTGACCAGGTGCAACAACTTCTGGATGAATAGATAACGACCCAGATCCAGGACATTGTGTGGGTCCTCTTGTGGAAAAATTTGAAATTGGATGTGGAAAATTTAGATTGCCATTTACACTGCCCACAGAAAACGTGTTAACAAGTGAAGTGTTGATTCGTTGCGGTGAGTTAACCGATGTATTGTTAGGACCTGAGTTACCTCCAGAGAAAATATTGGCGATTCCAGCAGCTTCAATTGCATTCATCAAGTCAACAACAAATCCGCCACAATGAATGGTGTCGCCACCATCGTACCATCTCCAGCTATTGTTAATTACATCAGGGACATCATAGGTTGTTGAAGTGTCATTGTCAGGATTTAAAGCCCACTGAAATGCTTCAATCATATTAGTAATTGGTGGTAATTGCGCAACGGTTGATGTTACAAAATCGTTGGCAATCCAATACGATTTAAAAGCGACGCCTATAGTATCATTTGTTGACTCGACTAGTCCTGCTATAGTACCTAGTGTGTGTGTGCCATGATTTTGAATTGATCCGTTAGGATGAGAATTAAAAAATCCAATCCAACTTTGATGCATCGGATATCTATTCCCAATAAATCTTTCTGAGAATGCAGGATGTGTTGGCCAAACTCCAGTGTCGTAATTGTAAATTAATCTTCCTCTTCCAGTATATCCTTTATCCCACATTGGACGTGCGTTAATGGCAAGCAGCCCATTTTCAACTCCATTTGGTTGTTGTATTTTGGGCTGCTCAGCAGTATCATATTCGATGGTGGAAAATTTATTATCCTCAAGATGGATTGATTTAATGGCATTAAATTGGTCAAGTTCATCAATAGTATTTTCATCAAGAACAGCAACAATTATATTTACAATCCAAAAGGGTTTAATCATTAAACCAGCTTTTTGACGATTGTTAAGAAAATTTAAAATGGGTTGTTGAGATTTTATGGATTGAGTAATTAACTTTCTGTTTACTGTTTTAATTCTTTCAGCAATTGGTGTTTTATCAGATTTAAATTGCTGATTCAGTAGAAAACAATCAACGTTATCAATGAATTCAATTCGAACTGGAATTTTTTCTCCAGTATGATTAGATATCCATTCTTTTAATCTTTTTGTCTTTTTCCCTTGTCCATACAAACTACATGTAGCTATAAGAACAACAAGGAAAAAAACTAATCGGTGCATAAGCTAAAAAATTCTTGGATAAGATTTGGGGTCAAACTCGTTCATTAAACCATAAATGGCTTCAATTATATCCTCTCTGTTGGGTTTAGAAAAATAGTCACCGTCAGAACCATATGCAGGCCTGTGGTCTTTGGCAGTTACACACAAAGGTTCAGAATCCAAGTGGTAATATCCTTTTTGTTTATTTATAACTTGATCAAGCATAAAAGCAGTAGCTCCACCCTCAACATCTTCATCAACAAATATAATTTTATTGGTTTTTTTTAGTGAAGAAACAATAAGGTGGTTTCTATCAAAAGGAAGAAGCGTTTGAACATCTATTAATTCACATGAAATATTCATTTTTTCTAGCTGCTCAGAGGCTCGAGAACAAATATTGAAGGTTGATCCATAGCTGACAACTGTAACGTCTTTACCTTCTTTGACAATTTCAGGAATCCCAATTGGAGTGGTAAATTCTCCTAAATTGGAAGGCATGTCTTCTTTAGATCTGTAACCATTTAAACATTCAATAACCAATCCAGGCTCATCGCCTTTTAAAAGGGTATTGTAGAATCCAGCTGCTTTGGTCATATTTCTTGGAACGCATACAATGATTCCACGTATTAAATTGATTATACCACCAAGTGGGGAACCTGCATGCCAAACACCCTCTAAACGATGTCCTCTAGTGCGAATAATAACAGGAGCTTTTTGACCTCCTTTAGTTCGGTAGGAAAGCGTGGCCAAATCATCACTCATAATTTGTAGGCAATACAATAGGTAGTCTAGATATTGAATCTCAGCAATTGGTCGAAGTCCTCTTAAAGCCATTCCAATTCCTTGACCTATTATGGTTGCTTCTCTTATGCCAGTATCGAAAACTCTTTCTTCACCGAATTCTTCTTGCATGCCCTCCATCGCTTGGTTTACACCACCAATTTTACCAGTATCTTCACCAAATGTAAATACTTCAGGCATAGCACTAAAAATTGCTCTAAAATTTTCTCTTAAAATAATTCGACCATCAACCTTGGAGGGGTTATTGTAAGAAGGCTTAATTTCTTCAACATTGATGGACGATGAATCCATTTCAGAATACAAAAAGGAGCTGTATTTATCATAAAGTTTCTTTTTGGAACTTTCAATAAATGCAATTGCCTCTTTCTTTGAATTCAATTGCTCGTGGTTCGTAGTATATAAAGCTTCTTTTAGAGCTTTGTAAATTTCTTTTCTTGATACATCAACACTAGACTTTAGATTTTCTAAAATGGGTTGAATAAAAGCTTTGTTATCGCTTTCCGCTAAAAATTTATTCAGCAAATCGACAACACTATTTTTTTCTTCATTTATGTCATCATTATACGCTTTCCAGGCCTTTTTTGCTTCTTGCTTCACATGGAGTTTAGCATCGCTTTCTATTTTATTCAACTCATCCAATGTAGATAGGGGTTGATTAAGCGCATTTTTTTTGCTAAGAATCCATTTTTTGAATTGAACGTTACAATCAAATTCTTTTGCCCATTCCAATCTTTCTTTTGATTTATATCGTTCATGTGAACCAGATGTCGAATGACCTTGAGGTTGGGTAATTTGCTCGACATGTATCAGTACTGGAATGTGGTTGGTTCTACAATAATTTATTGCTTTCTGATAAGTTGTTACAAGTGATGGATAGTCCCAGCCATTTACCTTAAAAATTTTGTATCCGTTCGTATTTTCTTTTTTCTCAAAACCACTTAGTAAAGTAGATATACTTTCTTTGGTGGTTTGATATTTCTTAGGTACAGAAATTCCAAAACCGTCGTCCCAAACAGACATCGCCATAGGAACCTCTAATACTCCAGCTGCATTAATTGTTTCCCAAAAAATTCCTTCAGACGTACTAGCATCTCCAATTGTTCCAAAAGCAACTTCGTTTCCATTGTCAGAGAAGCCCTTGAAAGCTTTCAAACTTTTGTTGTTTTTATACAATTTTGAGGCCAATGCTAAACCTAATAGTCGTGGCATTTGACCAGCAGTGGGTGATATGTCTGCTGAAGAATTTTTTTGATTCATTAAATTTTTCCATAAACCATTTTCATTTAAACTTCTTGTAGCAAAATGTCCGCCCATTTGGCGTCCAGCAGATGAAGGCTCATGAGTTAGTTCAGTGTGTGCATATAATCCAGCAAAGTATTGCTGCACATTAAGCGCTTTAATCGCCATCATGAAGGTTTGATCTCTGTAATAACCAGATCGAAAATCGCCATTTTTAAATTGTTTGGCCATGGCAATTTGAGCAAGCTCTTTTCCGTCTCCGAAAATACCAAATTTAGCTTTTCCAGTAAGCACCTCTTTTCTTCCTAGCAAGGATGCCTCTCTGCTTATACAGGCAAGCTTATAATCTTCAATAACTTCATTGATAAAAGTAGATTTATCGATTGATTTTTCTTCCACTTCATCCTTAATATCTGCGCTCATAAAATCGTTTGAATTTTCTCGGCAAAAATAAGAAATATGCAGTAATTTTCTCTTAAAATCTAGAAGTATTTGATTGCATCTAGAACAGAATTAGTTTTCTTCTATTGCACTGTGCTTTTGAAACATATGCAAAGTCAAAATTAGCTTCAATAATAAATTGAATGCTCAATGGATAAGAACCAAAATAATAGGGGTAGTTTTTAAAATTTGGAAGCAATAAAGCTTTTCCTGATTTAGAAATTAAGTCAGATAAACCACAGCTGATTCTAATTCCTGTAGTGATTCCAAAATTTTCTGTCCCCAGCAAATAAGCTCCAAATCCAACCACTAAACTTGGCCATTGTTGGATTAAATCCTCTTTAGAAATTTGAGATACAGAATTGTTTTCGTCTGTTCTTGAACAGGACAGTAGCCTTTCAAAACTAGTTCCGATTTCAGAATACCTGCCTTCTTTATTGAACCTATACATCAATAAATAGGAAATTGAGCTGTAATTCAACGATGCACTGTATAATGGTGAGTTAATAGCAATAGAGTCCATTTCATTGTAAAGAAATGACTGACGAAAAGAGTTAAAAAGTAGGTCAAAAGTAAATTCGTGATTTTCATTTAAGTTATATCCAAATTTTGCCCCAAAACAATAAGCGGATGAGAGACGGTGATTATAATCGTTATCGTCCCAAATATTTTGGTTAATAAGATGAGATAGTCCACCTCCTGCTTTTAATCCAACGTCAAACCATGATTGAGAATGCACTTTGGTAAAAATAAAAATGACAGATAAGACTACGATTCGTTTACTCATTCTTATATTTGAAGTTTACAAATGTATCTATTAATCACTTAATTATAATCTGAAATAAACTTTATGAAACTATTACAAGGGAAAGTCGCTGTCATAACAGGAGCAACAAGAGGAATAGGTAAGGGAATAGCATTAAAATTTGCTGAACAAGGTGCAGACATTGCATTTACCTTCGTTTCAAGTGCTGAAAAAGCCAAACAAGTGGAAAGTCAACTAAAAGAATTTGGTGTTAAAGCTGTTGGTTTCCAGTCTAATGCTGGTGATTTTGAACAGTCCCAACTTCTTGTTGATTCAATTGTAAGTGAGTTTGGTCGAATTGATGTCTTAATTAACAATGCAGGTATTACAAAAGATGGTTTATTGATGAGGATGAGTGAACAAGACTGGGACGATATAATGTCCGTTAATTTGAAATCAGTTTTTAATATGACTAAAGCTTCTCTAAGAACATTTTTAAAACAGCGTAGTGGTTCTATTATAAATATGAGTTCAATCGTTGGTGTTCAAGGTAATGCAGGTCAATCGAATTATTCTGCCTCAAAAGCAGGAATCATTGGATTTTCGAAATCCATAGCTAAAGAAATTGGTTCAAGAAATATAAGGTGCAATGTTATTGCTCCTGGCTTTATTGAAACTGAAATGACAGCCGCTCTTGGAGAAGATGTAATCAATAAATGGTCAGAAAATATTCCTTTAAAAAAACCAGGTAGTACTGAAGATATTGCCAATGCTTGTTTGTATTTATCTTCAGATATGAGCAGTTATGTAACAGGCCAGGTACTAAGTGTTTGTGGAGGAATGCTTTCTTAACACATTATGGAATTAGAGCTTGGCTATCCCAACTACTTTTTACTTCTTTGTTTTGCAATTGGGTTAATCTATAGCTTGGGATTATATTTAAAAAGTAAAAAAAAATCCAATCTTCCTAAAACAACAATTCATTCACTTTTTATTGTTCGATTTTTAATAGTATCAGCATTGTGTTTTCTTTTGTTGGAACCTACTTACAAAACAGTAAAAGAAAATAAAGAAAAACCAATTGTTATTTTCGCTCAAGATAATTCTAAAAGTATACTTCTTTCAAAGGATTCTTCTTTTTTTTTAAATGGGTATTCTGATTCTATAGTTCGTTTTTCCAAAAAAATTGCTGCCAAATATGATGTTGAGTTTTTAAAGTTTGGATCTTTAGTTGAAGAAGATTTTGATTATTCATTTACTGACAAAACAACTGACATTGATGAACTATTTTGTGAAATTGGTAATAAATATTACGGAAGAAATTTATCTACCGTAATTGTTGCTTCAGATGGACTCTTCAATAGCGGATACCATCCATTGTTTAAAGAATATGGTCTAGATGATATTACCATTCACACCATCTCAATTGGTGACTCTACAACAAGGAAAGATTTATCTATTCAACAAGTTAGAAACAATGAAGAGGTCGTCTTGGGAAACATATTTCCTGTTGAAATTTCCTTACTTTCTCAAAATTTTCAAAACGAGGAATTTGATTGCTTTGTTTCCTTAAATGGAGAAAAAGTTTACGAGCAAACCATTAAACCTCAGATTGAAATTGAATCAATTAAACTTCCCATCACTTTAGAAGCTTCAAAGCTAGGATTAACGAAGTATAAAGTTGAAATTCAACGTAAAAATGGTGAAATTACTTATCAGAACAACTCCTCATTTTTTTATGTTAATGTGGTTGATCAAACCCAAAAAGTTTTAGTTCTCGCTAGGTCCCCTCATCCAGATGTTTCCGCTTTAAAAAGTGCTTTATCCAATAAAATAGGAAGATCTATTTCAATTGAACTTTTAAAAGATTTTAACGGAGATATTTCTAATTATGATTTAATTATAACGCACAGATTAACATCGCAAATTTCAAAAAAAGTAATTCAACTTTTCGAAACTGCAGAAGCTGCAAATTTGCCATTATTTAACATTTCAGGCTCCGTAATGTCCCCAAACTATTCCAATCTCAAGCTGGGAGTTGAAATGAATGAATTAAAAGGATCATACAGTGTTGGTTTGTTGTTTAATTCAAATTTCAATGATTTTATAGTTCCACTTAAAATGTCAAATAAAATAGAAAAATTCCCTCCATTAGATGTTCCTTTTTCATCTGACTATAAAACTGTATCTCAAGGTTCAACTGTATTGTTTCAAAACATTAGTGGTGTTCAAACAACCTATCCGTTACTTAAATTCAACGAGATGGAAAATCAAAAAACAGCTATTTTACTTGGAGAAGGTATTTGGAGATGGAGATTAGAGGAGATGATGCAAAATGGAAATGCTAATTTTTTTGATTCATTTATTTCTAAAATCATTCAGTACTTGCTTAATACAGAGAAGAAAGAAAAGTTTTCGATTGACGTAAGACAAGAATTCATTGAAAATGAATCTGTGAAAATTTCAGCAAAACTATACAACGAGAACTATGAATTTGTACCTTTTGAAGAAGTAAAAGTTGAAATCTTCAATGATTCAACTAAGGTTATTGAACAACTTTTAATTTCTAATAATAGCAGATATTTAACAACTATTAATCAACTTTTACCTGGAAATTATCGCGTTAATGTGTCTACTAATTTTGGTGATAAATTCTATTCTAAAGAAGCTAATTTTATTGTAAAAAAAATGCAGTTGGAGTTTATGAAAACTAAAGCTGATTTTCATTTTCTAAATCTTTTATCAAACAAATACAATGGTGAAACATTCGGAATATCTTCATTAAATGTATTGGCTGACAAGCTTTTGAAAGATGAACAAGTTGGGGATGTAATTCATTATGACTTAGAATATGAAGACATTATAAAAAGGAGTTTATTTTTTGTTTTAATATGTATTTTGCTTTTCACAGAGTGGTTCGTAAGGAAGGTTATGGGCTCTTACTAATTACAAATCATAATCATCTATGTTTTCAAAATCACCAAACTGATCTTCATCAAATTCATCATACACGTCATTTAATTGGTCTTCAAAAGTTGAATTTTTGGTTAGATCTAGCATAAGGTCTGGAATTTCTTTTAAATTTTCGTCAGGGGATTCACCAAAATTAAGAGATACGTGAGGATACGCATCATTTTCGTTTTTTTCAAAAGAGTCAATAAGCTCTAAATAAAAAATCCACATTTTAAGAAAATCATAGACATACAAAATTTTTTGGTGAGCATTTTCAATTTTATTTCCAACAAGGACATCTTTCATGCTTAAAGGTCCGTTGTTATCCTCAAAGGACATGTCTATTAATCCGATCTCTTCCCCTTTTTCCCATTGTTCATTGCTCATGTAAAAGGAAGCCATTTGATCGCCCTCAAATCCAAATGCATGTACAATTGCATGGTGAAGTTCTTCAAAGTTTTGATTTTCAAGAATTACAACATCTCGAAAAACATCCTCTTCAATGTCAATAACAACTCTAAATTTATATGCTATCATGTGTTTGAATTAGTCCAATTTCTTTACCTTTTTTAATGACAAAGTCTAAGGCAGCTTTAAAATCGTTTTCTATATCACCATCTAAAATTGCTTCTCTTACAGCGTCTTTTAGAAAACCAACTTCCTTTGAAGGTTTTAAATTAAAAATTTGCATAATTTTCTCTCCACTAATAGGAGGTTGCCAATTTCTAATTCTATCTCTTTCCTCTAAATCTTTTAACTTTTCCTCAACCTGATCAAATCTAGACAGATATTTTTTAACCTTTTCTTTGTTCTTAGACGTAATGTCAGCCCTGCATAAAATCATTAAATCCTCTAAATCCTCTCCGGCATCAAAAAGTAGCCTTCGTATTGCAGAATCTGTAATCTCTTTTTTTGTTAGAGCAATCGGTCTTAAATGAAGTTGAACAAGTTTTTGGACATATTTCATTTTATGGTCAAGAGGCAGTTTAAGACGTTTGAAAATTTTAGGAACCATTCTAGCACCTTTGTCCTCGTGTCCATGGAATGTCCATCCAGTTTTTTCATTAAATCTTTTAGTTGCAGGCTTTGCAATATCATGAAGTAGAGCACTCCATCTAAGCCAAATGTTGTTTTCTGAATGGTTCAGCAGATTATCAAGAACAGTTAGGGTGTGATCAAAATTGTCTTTGTGCGCTTTTCCTTTAATTACTTCAACGCCTTTGAGCATTGAAAATTCAGGAAAAATTAACTCAAGAAGACCTGATTCATCTAAAAGCTTAAATCCAAGACTAGGATTTTTACTTGCAATTATCTTTTGTAATTCATCTACTATTCTCTCTTTGGAAACAATTTCAATTCGATTACTGTTCTTGCAAATTGATTTAAAAGTTTCTCTTTCAATTGAAAAATCCAATTGAGCAGCAAAACGAATAGCGCGTAGCATTCTTAGCGGATCATCTACGAAAGTTTGTTCTGGATTGAGAGGTGTTTTTAAGGTATTATTTTTTAAATCTTTTAAACCATCAAAAGGATCCAAAAGAGCACCAAAATTATGTGAATTTAAACTTATTGCCAGCGCATTTATGGTGAAATCTCTTCTGTTCTGATCATCCTCTAATGTGCCATTCTCAACAAGAGGTTTTCTTGAACTTGCTCTGTAACTTTCTTTTCTTGCACCAACAAATTGAAGTTCAATCCCTTTAAATTTAAGCATTGCAGTACCAAAGTTTTTAAAATGTTTAACCTCTTTGATGTCTAACTTTTTCGAAATAGTATTAGCAATTTTTTCTGCTGAACCAATTGTAACAAAATCTAAATCTTGAGATTTACGATTTAAAATGATATCTCTTACGTAACCACCAATTAAATACACATCTTGCTTAATTTCCATTGAAGACGATGCAATAGAGCGAATCAGTTCCGTTTTAATTAAAGGATGATTACTAAAGTTATTCCCGAATGATTTTAACTTCACCGTTGGATTTAAGTTTTATAATAGATGATGGACGTTTTGAACTATTTAAATTTGGCAAATCTAATATGAAGTCAACTTTTGACAAAATTTCTTTCGAAACTTCTTTGAAATGTAAAGGAGAAGTCTTTCCAGAAACATTTGCTGAAGTCGAAGTTAGTGGGGTTTTCAATTTACTTAAAAAATGATGCAATGGCCCACTTTGGACTAATCGAATTGCAATACTTCCATCTTCAGAAATTAAGTTTTCTGAAAGGTTATATGCATTTTCATAAATAATGGTAGGCTGTTGTTGAGAACAGTCAATAATATCCCATGCAATTTCAGGGACTTCTCTCACATAGCTGTTCAATCTAATCTCATTGTGTATCAGTAATATTAATTTTTGAGAGGAATCCCTTTGTTTGATTTTATAAATTTTATCTATTGCTTTTGGGAAATTTGTTAGGCATCCAAGTCCACATATTGTTTCAGTATTATAGAGTATTACACCTCCAGAATTTAAAACGTTTATCGCTTCGTTAATTTTATCCATTCTATTAAATGATACTTCGATAAGTTTCCATTAACTCATTACTCAATTCTTTCGGGTTAAATTTTTTTACAAATTTCTTTCCAGAAAGAGACATTTTATTTTGAAGTTCTGATTTGGTGAGTAGATGATCAATGTTAAAAGCTAGTTCCTCATAATCAAGTGGGTTAATGTAAATAGAGTTAGGTCCTCCAGCTTCACTGAAGCATCCACCTTTAGTGGTTATTACGGGAGTTCCTGAAGCTAAGGATTCAATTATTGGAATTCCAAATCCTTCAAACAGAGATGGATACACAAATACATCAGCAAGGGCATAAATTGAGGGAAGTTCTTCAATGGATACATTTTTCAAAAAGATTAATCTAGATGAATCAATTTTAAGCTTTTTGAGCTGTACTTTTAAAAAATTGAAGTACTTCGTTTTCCTGCCTACAACAACAATTGGTAAATCATTCTTCATTATGGGTATGGCCTGAACAATAGCATTTAGATTTTTTCTTGTTTCAATTGTTCCCACATTAAGGATAAAATTCTCAGGTAATTGAAATTTTTCTTTGATGTGACTTACAACTTCATCAGGGTAAGATCTTCTAAAATTATCGTGATAAGACTGATATATTACCTTGATTTTATTGGGATTAACTTTATAAAACTCAACCAAATCGTTTTTAGTTTGTTGACTTATAGCAATGATTAAATCTGCATTTTTAGATGCATACTTGAATTTAACATTATAAATTCTTCGATCTAATGATCTATAATTTCTAGGAAATCGCTTAAAAATTAGATCATGTACTGTAACAACGTATTTTAAATCTTTTCTAGTTCTTCTTGGAATTTCATTACTTAATCCATGAAACAAACTGATATCATCTTTAATCAGGGATTTTTCTAAATTAATTGACCTCCAATATCCTTTGAAAGTTTTGTGTACTGGTGTTTCTGGAAATTTTGTTGTGACGTTACTGAAATCAGAAAGAAATGAGAGTCTGGGGTTGCGCAACGATTTTGGCGTATATAACAAATAATCATTTTCAGGATGATTAATGAAAATATTTTTAAGTAAATCTCTGCTATAGTTGCCTAAGCCAGTGTAATTTTGGTAGGCTCTTTTTGCATCATATCCAATTCTTAAGTTCATCAAACAGCAACATTATATTCTCTTAGAGCATTGTTCAATGATGTCTTCAGATCTGTACTTGCTTTTCTTTCTCCAATGATTAGAGCACAAGGAACATTAAAATTACCAGCTTTAAACTTTTTAGTGTAGGAACCAGGTATCACAACTTTTCGTTCAGGGATGACTCCATTGTAATAAACTGGTTGTTCATTTGTTACATCGATAATTTTCGTTGATTTTGTTAATACAACATTAGCACCTAAAACTGCACCAGCAGAAACTTTTACTCCCTCCACAACGATTGATCTAGAACCCAAGAATGCGTTATCTTCAATAATTACAGGAGAGGCTTGTAACGGCTCTAGCACACCTCCAATACCAACGCCTCCACTTAGATGAACATTTTTTCCAATTTGTGCACAAGAGCCCACAGTAGCCCAAGTATCAACCATTGTTCCTTCATCAACATATGCTCCAATATTAACGTAGGATGGCATTAAAATTACTCCAGATGATATATAGGCACCATATCTAGACACAGCGTGGGGTACTACTCGAATGCCCAAACTTTTATAATTGGTCTTGAGCTTCATTTTATCGTGAAATTCTAGTGGCCCAGCTTCAAGAGTTTCCATTTTTCGGATGGGAAAATAGAGGACAACTGCTTTTTTAACCCATTCATTGACTTTCCAGTTGTCGTTTACTTTTTCTGCTATCCTTAGCTCGCCCTTGTCTAACAAATCAATTACCTGATTGATTGAATCTATAACAGTAGAATCTCCCAGCAAAGAGCGATCATCCCAAGCATTTTCAATATTTTTTTTAAGCTCTTGCATTTGTACAATATACGGCTAATGTAATAACCATCTTTAAATCTAACAAGATTAAAGTATTAGTTTATTTTTACATTATGGCTAAAGTGCTTTCTGTAGATTATGGAAATAAAAGGGTAGGGTTGGCAGTAACTGATGATTTGCAACTCATAGCAACACGTTTAACTTGTGTGCACTCAAAAGATGTAATTCAATACATTTCTGATTACATCAATGAAAATAAGGTAGAGACAATTGTGGTTGGTAAACCAATAAATTTAAAAGGTCAAGCAACCAACAGTTCAATATCAGTTCAAAACTTTATGAGACACTTAAGAAAAAAATTCAAAGACATTAAAATTCTAGAAATTGACGAACGATTTACTTCAAAGATTGCAAGTAATGTGATAGCACAAAGTGGTATGAGCAGAAAAAAAAGGCAAAATAAAGGACTTGTTGACGAAGTGAGTGCTGTAATACTTCTTCAAGACTATCTAAAAATGAAAGAAAATAACCATATTTAATTAATCAGTGAAAACATATACAACCTCATCTTTTTTCTTCATGAAATAGGTTTCTCTAGCAAACTTTTCTAAAGCATCTCTGTTGGTAGTAAGCTGAATGGTTTTTTCTTTTACTTTTTGAATTTCAATCTCTCTATTGTAGTTTTCTTGAATTAAATCATTCACATGGAGATTCATTTTAATTAATCTAAAGACAGATGTTTCTTCAAAAACAAATAAAATAGTTAGCAGTATTAATGTTGATATTAAATACTTGTTTTTTAATATAGTAAATGTCTTTTTCAAAATATACTATCAAAATTAAAATATGTTAGTATATATCTTTGGATCGATTAATTGAGTTTTTAAACAAGTTGGTGTTTGTTAACTTTTTAAGAAAATAATGTAGTTAACATCTAAATTTGACATTTTGTCTTAGAATAAGGTGGTTAATTAATTTAATGTCAATATTGATTAAATATGTTTTAAACTTTTATTCTTATAAGACAATATGTCACAAATAATCGTATGGCATATACTTTGAAATGAACTTCTAAAATCATAATAAAATTATAAGGTTATGCAAAAAGGAACAATAAACGTACAGACAGAAAACATCTTTCCGATCATCAAAAAATTTCTTTATTCAGACACAGAAATTTTTGTTAGGGAATTGGTGTCCAATGCAGTTGATGCCTCTCAGAAACTTCTCACTTTATCTTCTGCAGGTGTTGTAAAGGGTGATGTTGGGAAGTTGAAGGTACATGTTATACTTGACAAAAAAGCAGGAACACTTACAATCAGAGATAATGGAATTGGAATGACAGCTGATGATGTTAATAAATATATCAATGAAGTTGCCTTCTCAGGTGCTGAGGAGTTCCTTGAAAAATATAAAAATAAAGATCCTAAATCAATTATTGGACATTTCGGATTAGGATTCTATTCATCATTTATGGTCTCTGATAAAGTCCAGATTCAAACAAAATCTTACAAGAAAGGTAGCAAAGCTGTTCAGTGGGAATCTAATGGAAATCCAGAGTATGAAATAACAGAAATTAAGAAAAGTGAAAGAGGAACTGATATTGTTCTTTTCATCTCTGAAGATTCAAAAGAATATCTTGAAGATGCAAGAATTGGAGAGGTGTTGAATAAGTATTGTAAATTCCTTCCCATTGAAGTTGAATTTGGTACAAAAAAAGAATGGATCGATCATCCAAAAGGTGAAAAAGACGAAAATGGAAATGTTAAAAAGGAATCAATCGATGTACCAAATATTGTGAACAATACTTCTCCCGCTTGGATTAAAAAACCTGTTGACCTTTCTGACGATGACTATAAGTCTTTTTACAATGAGTTGTATCCATTCACAGAAGATCCACTCTTTCAAATTCACTTAAATGTTGATTATCCATTTAACCTTACTGGAATACTTTATTTTCCAAGGTTAAAAAATCAGGTTGAAGTCCAAAAAAATAAGATTCAATTGTACTCCAATCAAGTTTTTATTACTGATTCAGTAGAAAATATTGTTCCTGAGTTTTTAACGCTTTTGCACGGTGTGATTGATTCTCCAGATATTCCATTGAATGTCTCAAGGTCCTATCTTCAATCTGATAGTAATGTCCGTAAAATTTCGAACCACATCACTAAAAAAGTTGCAGATAAACTTTCTAGTATGTTCAAGAAGGATAGAGAAGATTTTCAGAAAAAATGGGATGATATTCAAGTGTTTATTCAATATGGTCTACTTTCTGATGAAAAGTTCAATGAAAAAGCAAAAGATTTTTTATTGCTTAAAAATACAGATGGAAAATATTTTACTGTTGATGAATACAAGGAAAAAATAAAGGCAAATCAAGTTGATAAAAATGATAGAACAGTCATTTTATATACACACGACATTAGCGAACACGATTCTTTGGTGAATAGTGCTAAAGATAAAGGTTATGATGTTTTACTACTTGACGGACCACTAAGCAGTCATTTTATTCAAAAGGCCGAGCAGGATTTTGGGGTATCTTTTGCTAGAGTTGATGCAGATACATTAGATAACATCATCCCAAAAGATGAAGAAATTCCTTCAAAGCTTTCTAAAGAAGAGGAAGAAAAACTCAAGCCTATTTTTGAAAATATTGCTGAAAAGGAAAAGTTTACCATCCAAATTGAAAGTCTAAGTGAAACAGAAAAACCTGTGCTAATTACACAAAGTGAATTCATGAGAAGAATGAAAGAGCAACAAGCTCTAGGTGGTGGCGGAATGCACATGATGGGAAATTTGCCAGAAATGTTCAACCTTGTTGTTAATGCCAATCATTCCTTTACTGGTAAAATTTTAAAAGCTAAAAAAGCAGATAAAGAAAAACTAGCTAAGCAAGCTTTTGATTTAGCATTACTATCTCAAGGTATGCTAAAGGGCAAAGATTTGACAGACTTTGTTGAGAGAAGCTACGAATTAATATAATTATATAAGCCTCTTTCAAAGGAAAGAGGCTTTTATTTCTTTGAAATAATTACTTTGTTGCCTTTAACTGATTTTTTCCAAGTTTTGTCAAAAATTTTTGGTAAATATCTTTTGTAAAGTGTTAGCCTTTTTTTGGGGAATTCGGCATGTTCATCTGCTGTTGGTTCACCGACAAATTCAAATGTATTTACATTGGGATGTTGCTCTATATAATTTAGAAAAACAATTACGATAGTAGACATTACTTTATAAGCTTCAAATTTGTTGGTCATAACATATTCTTCTCCATTAAATTCGTCGTTTAACACTCCAAAGGCAATTGTAGCATGAAGTAAGTTGTTTTTTTTTCTTGCGAATCGAACTTCATAGTTGATTCCATAGTCTGAAACAAACGTATAAATGCCACCAGTTTTTATCAAAGGATATTTTATTTTAAATGGCTTTAACATAAGGCTGCCAAAAGTAATATATTTTAGCCTATAAATTAATAACGAATGAGCAGAGCGTCAATCATTGGAGCCATATTGGGTTTTATAGCTACAAGATCTTTCTTTGGAGCTTTTATTGGCTATTTAATCGGTTCTGCCTTAGGATCAAGTTTTATTTCAGTTTCCTCATCCAATCAAAAAGGGTCGTCTAATTTTTCGTCAAATACTTCTCAAAATGAATTTGCAACGGCACTTTTAATTCTTTCTGCCTCAGTAATGAAAGCTGACGGATCTGTAAAAAAATCTGAGCTTGAATTTGTAAAACAATTTTTTAATAGACAATTCCCTCCATCTTACGCAAGAGAATACATTCTTCGCTTCAGAGATATTTTGAAAAAAGATTATAATGTTTCCTCAGAATGCAATCGACTGCTTCGTTTTTTATCTCTTGACCAGCGCTTATTTCTTATTCAGTATTTGTTTGGAATAGCACAGGCAGACGGAAATGTTTCATCATCTGAGGTAAAATTAATAGAACAAATAGCCTCATACTTTAGAATTTCATCCATTGAATTTCAGCAGTTAAAATCTATGTTCTATAAAGATGCATCCAATGCATATAAAGTACTTGGATTGGATTCAAAGGCTACAGATGCTGAAATTAAAAAGGCATATCGAAAAATGGCCATTAAACACCATCCAGACAAATTTGCCCAGATGGGCGAGGAGCATCAAAAGGCCGCAAAGGAAAAATTTCAAAAACTCCAAGATGCTTATGAAACGATTAAGAAGGAGAGGGGGATGAAATAAATGAAGGATTTTTCAACATCATTTTTAAAACCTGCTATTCCATTTTTTTTTCTTCTTATTTTAATCTGGCTGATTCATTTCTTCAATATTGGATACGACCTTGAGTTACATACTTTTGGAATTTTACCAAGAAAAATTTCCGGTTTAATTGGGATATTACTATCTCCTCTAATACACTCCTCATCTGATATCAAGCATATCATTAACAATTCTCCTCCATTAATTATTTTAGGATGGGCTTTACTTTATTTTTATAAAGAAATTGCATTTAAAATATTTTGTTATTCCTGGTTTTTAGTTGGTTTTTTTGTTTGGATTTCTGCAAGACCATCCTTCCACATTGGAATTAGTGGGGTCATTTATTGCCTCGCTTTTTTTCTTTTTTTTAGTGGAGTATTTAGAAAAGATAAAAGGTTGCTAGCAATTTCACTATTTGTTGTCTTTTTATATGGAAGTATGATATGGGGAATATTTCCATACGATTGGTCAATAAGTTTTGAAAGTCATTTTTTTGGTGCGTTAACTGGAACAGTTCTCGCTTTTTTTTACAAAAAAGAAGGTGCAACATTTAAGCGAAAAAAAACACAATGGGAAATAGAAGAGGAAATGGGTATTGAACCACCAGATTTTGAAAATACTATTTATTTTGACTGAGTTTTATTGTCATCCTCTTCCTTTTTTGCCTTTCTTTTTTTCTTTTGCTTAATTTGAATTTCTTGTTTTTTAGCATCTAGATCAATTGTGATGCTATCTCCTTCGTTAACTGTTTTTTGAATAATTTCTTCAGCAAGTGGGTCTTCGATGTATTTTTGAATGGCCCTATTGAGTGGCCTTGCTCCAAATTTTTGATCAAAACCTTTATCTGCAATAAAATCCGTTGCTTCTTTGGTAATATCAACATTGTAACCAAGATCAGAAATTCTATTAAAAAGTTTAGCCAACTCAATGTCAATTATCTTAAGAATATCTTCTTTACTTAGTGTATTAAATACTACAATATCATCGATTCTATTTAGAAATTCTGGTGCAAAAGCTTTTTTTAATGCACTTTCAATTACTCCTTTTTGACTGTCTTCATGATTGTCAGTTCTTGATTTGGTTCCAAATCCAACACCTGTTCCAAAATCTTGCAATTGTCTTGCTCCAATATTCGAAGTCATAATGATAATTGCATTTTTAAAATCTACATTTCTTCCAAGGCTGTCGGTTAGTTTACCATCGTCAAGTGCTTGCAATAAAAGGTTAAAAACATCGGGATGGGCTTTTTCGATTTCATCGAGTAAGATTATGCTGTACGGTTTACGTCTAACTTTTTCTGTTAACTGTCCACCTTCTTCATAACCAACGTAACCTGGAGGTGCACCGATTAACCTTGATACAGCAAATTTTTCCATGTATTCACTCATGTCAATTCTTACAAGAGCATCTTGAGAATCAAATAAATATTTTGCTAAAACTTTACAAAGTTGTGTTTTTCCAACACCTGTTGGACCCAAAAAAATAAATGAACCAACAGGTTTGTTTGGATCTTTTAATCCAGCTCTGTTTCGTTGAATGGCTTTAACAACTTTTTTTATTGCTTCATCTTGACCAATTACAGATCCCCTTAGTCCTTCTGCCATGTTGATTAGTCGACCGCTCTCTTTCTCAGCAACTTTTTGAACAGGAATTCCTGTCATCATCGCAACAACTTCGGCAACATTTTCTTCGGTAACAACTTCACGCTGGGATTTGCTCTCGTCCTCCCAGATTTTCTTAGCTTTTTCAAGTTCTTCGTTCAGTTTTCTTTCCGAGTCTCTCAATCTTGCAGCTTCTTCGTATTGCTGGCTTCTAACTACCATTACCTTTTGTTCTTTGACCTGTTCAATTTGATGTTCAATATCAATAATGTTTTTTGGAACGTTGATGTTAGTTATGTGAACTCTAGATCCAACTTCATCCATGGCATCTATTGCTTTGTCTGGCAGAAATCGGTCTGTAATGTATCTGGATGTGAGTTTAACACAAGACTCAATGGCATCGTCTGTATAGGAAACATTGTGATGATCTTCGTATTTTTCCTTGATGTTATTGAGAATTTGTATCGTCTCGTCAATAGAGGTTGGTTCTATTAATACCTTTTGGAAACGTCTTTCAAGTGCACCATCTTTTTCTATGTATTGACGGTATTCATCAAGAGTTGTAGCACCAATACACTGTATTTCACCCCTTGCTAGTGCAGGTTTGAACATATTTGAAGCATCTAAGGATCCAGAGGCGCCACCTGCACCAATAATTGTATGTATTTCGTCTATAAATAATATAATTTCAGGAGATTTAGCCAATTCATTCATTACAGCCTTCATCCTTTCTTCAAATTGACCTCTGTACTTGGTTCCAGCAACTAATGAAGCAAGATCTAATGAAATGATTCGTTTATTAAAAAGAACTCTTGAAACTTTACGCTGAACTATTCTGAGCGCCAGTCCTTCAGCAATTGCAGATTTTCCAACTCCAGGTTCACCAATTAAAATTGGATTATTTTTTTTACGCCTTGAAAGAATTTGAGAAACGCGCTCAATTTCCTTGTCTCTTCCAACGATAGGGTCAAGTTTATCATCTTCAGCAAACTTTGTTAAATCTCGGCCAAAGTTGTCTAAAACTGGTGTGCTAGACTTGGAATCGGATGACTTTTTTGAGCTCTCACTTGAATATTCTTCTCTAGGTGGTTCATCGTCTCCAGTAGCTCCAGGTAGTTCAGATTTTGGTGGTGTTTCTTTGTATCCTTCTTCCATTAACATTTCTAATTCATCTTTTACAAGTTCGTAATCAACTTTAAATTCATTTAAAATTTTAGCAGCCAAGTTGTTTTCTTCCTTCAAAATAGAGAGCAATAGATGTTCAGTTCCAATCATATTGCTTTTGAAAAGTTTTGCTTCTAGGTAAGTTATTTTAAGCACTTTTTCTGCTTGTTTTAGTAAAGGGATATTGCCAGCAGCAATATTTTTTGAAGTACCTAGTTCAAGCTTAGATTCTAATTTCTTCCTAAGTTCTTTGGTATCAACACCAGATGACACAATCATTTTTACTGCTACACCTTCACCTTCTCGGATGATACCAAGAAGTAAGTGTTCTACTCCGATGTAGTCATGACCTAGACGCATGGCTTCCTCTCGGCTGTAGCTTATAACATCTTTTACTCTGGGTGAAAATTTAGCATCCATAATTATGGGATAAACATACAAATAAAGAATCAATATCAAATATATTGTAGTACTTTAAAAAAAGGTTCTCAACAATTTTGAATTTTCGCACAGAATTTTGTGGATAAATACTTCGATTTCAGCCCAACTAATCTCTGTAGAATTGGTATTTTCGAACATTACAATTTTTGTATTTAAAATTTAAAAAATAATACACAAACATGGCTGAAGAAAGAGGTGAAAGAATACTTCCCGTTAGCATTGAAGATGAAATGAAAACTGCTTACATCGATTACTCGATGTCAGTTATTGTTTCAAGAGCCCTTCCTGATGTTCGAGATGGGTTGAAACCAGTACATAGAAGAGTACTTTATGGAATGCAAGAGCTTGGAGTTCGTGCTAGCAGCTCATACAAAAAGTCTGCTAGAATTGTTGGTGAAGTACTTGGAAAATATCATCCTCATGGTGATTCTTCTGTATACGATACCATGGTTCGTATGGCGCAAGATTGGTCTTTAAGGTATCCACTTGTTGATGGTCAAGGTAATTTTGGTTCTGTTGACGGCGACAGCCCTGCAGCTATGCGTTATACAGAAGCCAAATTAAAACGCGCTGCTGAAGAATTACTGTCAGATTTAGATAAAGATACCGTTGATTTTTCTCCAAATTTCGATGATTCTCTTTTTGAACCCACTGTTCTTCCTACAAGAATTCCTAATTTGTTGGTCAATGGAGCCTCTGGCATTGCTGTTGGTATGGCAACTAACATGGCACCTCACAACTTAAGTGAAGTTGTTGATGGAACAATAGCTTACATCGATAATAGAGAAATTGATGTTGAAGGTTTGATGCAATTTATAAAGGCACCTGACTTTCCTACCGGCGGAATTATCTATGGTTATGAAGGTGTCAAGAATGCTTTTGAAACTGGCAAAGGAAGAATTGTAATGAGAGCAAAGGCTACAATTGAAGAAATTCGTGAAGGCAGAGAAGCAATAATTGTAACTGAAATACCTTACCAGGTAAATAAAGCTGATATGATTGCTAAAACTGCCAGTTTAGTTCATGAAGGTAAAATTGCAGGGATTTCAGAACTTCGAGATGAATCAGACCGAACCGGTATGCGAATTGTGTACGAAATCAAAAGGGATGCAATTCCAAACGTAGTACTAAACAAATTATACAAGTATACTTCCTTACAAACCTCATTTTCAGTTAATAATATTGCTTTAGTTAAAGGTAGGCCAATGATGCTAACCCTAAAGGATATGATTGTTGAGTTTGTTGATCACAGGCATGAGGTAGTTGTAAGAAGAACTAAATATGAATTAAAAAAAGCAGAAGAAAGAGCGCATATTCTTGAGGGATTAATTATTGCTTCAGATAATATTGATGAAGTCATAGCTTTAATAAGAGCATCAAAAAGTCCTGACGAAGCAAGAGAAAAATTAATTAAGCGATTCAAGCTAACTGAAATACAGTCTAGAGCAATTGTAGAAATGAGACTTAGACAACTCACAGGTCTTGAACAGGACAAACTTAGAGCTGAATACGACTCACTAATACAATTGATTAAAGAGTTAAATGAGATATTAAATGATGAAGGCAAAAGAATGCAAATCATCAAAGATGAACTTACTGAAGTCAAAGAGAAGTATGGTGACGAAAGAAGATCAGTAATTGAATATTCAGCAAATGAGATGAGTATTGAGGATTTAATTCCTAACGAAGAAGTTGCTGTTACAATCTCTCATGCTGGATACATCAAGCGTACCAATTTATCCGAGTACAAAGTTCAAAACAGAGGAGGAGTAGGATCTAAAGGGTCAACTACTCGAGATAACGATTTTTTAGAAGAATTATTTGTAGCGACCAACCACAATTGGTTACTTATTTTTACTGAAAAGGGAAAGTGTTTTTGGATGAGAATTTTTGAAGTTCCTGAGGGTTCAAAAACATCAAAAGGAAGAGCAATCCAAAACCTAATCAATATAGAACAAGATGATAAAATCAAGGCCTATGTTGTGGTTAAAGACATTAAGAATCAAGAGTACCTAAAACGTCCTGCAACACAGCAAGATATTGACAATGGATTTGCTGAATCTATCGATGATTTAGTTGATCGATACTACATTGTAATGTGTACAAAAAAGGGCGTTGTTAAAAAGACTAGTTTAGAATCCTATTCCAGACCTCGAACCAATGGAATTAATGCCATAAGTATTCGAGAGGGTGATGAATTGTTGGAAGCTAGATTAACCAATGGAAGTAATGAAATTCTTATGGCCATCAAATCTGGACGTGCAATTCGATTCAATGAGACCAAGGTTCGCCCAATGGGACGTACAGCATCTGGTGTAAGAGGAATCACCTTAACACAAGAAAACGACGAAGTTATTGGCATGGTATGCGTAGAGGATTTTTCCAAAACCATACTTGTAGTTTCTGAATATGGATATGGAAAGCGTACTTATTTAAATGACCCAGAAACCGATGAAACAATATATCGAGTTACAAATAGAGGAGGTAAAGGAGTAAAAACCCTAAATGTAACGGATAAAACTGGCAATCTAGTAGCAATGAAGGTAGTAACTGATGAAGATGACTTAATGATCATTAACAAGTCTGGAATTGCCATTCGAATGCATGTTGCAGATTTGAGGACTCAAGGAAGAGCTACACAGGGTGTTAAACTAATAAATCTAAAAGGTAAAGATCAAATCGCTGCTGTTGCAAAAGTTGAATCTGACGACGAAGACGAAAACTTTGATGAGAATTCAGATCAAAATGGCAAAGAAATTGATACTGACACTACTGAATAATACTTACTTTTATATTTTTTTTAAAATTTAATCATGAAAAAGATAACCTTCCTTTTTAGCATTTTGCTAATTACCAGCTCATCAATTCTTGGACAAAAGTTTCAGCTTACTGAAGCTGCAACTGAATACAAAAATAATTTTAGCCAAGCTTGGATGATGCAGCCCGACAAAATGGGACAAAATAAATCTACTCTTCAGAAAGCCAAAAAGGCCATTGATGAATGTTACAACAAGCAACTTGAAACTCCTTTTACAAAACCAAAGGACGTTGCAAAGATGTACTACTACAGGGGAATGATTTATTTAGATTACACCATGATGGCAGCAATGGATGTAGAATTAATGTCTGAGCTCAAAACTATGGATGAACAAACCATTCGTGATGCTTCCGTAGGATCTTTAAAGAAATGTATGGAATTGGACTCAAGAGGTGAGTGGAAAGATCAAATTTCGGCCAAAGTGAACATGCTAAGAAGTACAATGATCAACGGAGGTGTTGAAATGTTTCAGCAAGAAAATTACGAGGCTGCATTTCAAGCGTTTTCTGGAGCTGTCGAAATTTATTCTGTAATGGGTGCTCCTGACACATTAGCGATGGTTAATGCTGCACTTGCTGCAGAACGAAATAAAGATTATGACAATGCAAAAAAATACTATCAAATGTGTGCCGACAACAATTATGGAAATGGAGCAGAAATGTACGTATCCATGATTCGTGTTTTGAATGCAAAAAATGATAGTACTACAAAAAATGCAATTTTAGAGGTCATAGATGCTGGAATTAAACAATTTCCTAATGATTATACACTTAATGTTGAGGAATTTAATTTCTGGTATTCAAATGGCGACAACGAAAAAGCACAAGCTGCGCTTCAAAAGGCAGTTGAATCAGACCCTGATAATCATATTCTACATTTCAATATAGGAGTTGTATTTGACAACATGTCTGCAGCAGCTCATAAAGAAAAAAATCACGATGATGCTTTTCTATTCATGGACAAATCAATTGAATCTTATAAATCTGCAATCGAAATAAAACCCGATTATGGAGATGCATTTTTTAATCTAGGAGCATTATACTACAACCAATCCATTGAAGTTCAATCACTTGCTCAAGATTTAGATGGAGAACAATACGATACACAAGTCGCAAGAGCTGATCAAATGATGAAAGATGCCCTACCTTTTTTGGAGAAGTCACACGAACTTACTCCTAAGGATGTTTCTACACTCACTGTTCTTAAAAGTATATACTTGAACCTTTCAATGAACGATCAGTACAAAGAGGCTGATACCAAATTAAAAGCACTTGGTCAATAAATAATTGACATGATTTACACTGGAAATATTCGCAAAATGCGAACAGATCTCGGTGACGAAGTCAATTACACACTTCCTCTTTTTGATAATCTTTCAAGCAATCATTTTATTAGTATGAACCATTACATTGGTTCAATGCTTAAAATTACTTTTCAAGGACAAATTAATTGTGTAGTAACAGGAAAAAAAATAAAAAAAACCTACGGTGAAGGAATGTGCTTTGATGCTTGGAAGAATTCACCACTTGCAGTTGAAAGTATCATTCGTCCTGAACTAAGCAGAATACATGAGGGAATTGCGCTGAGAGATGAAAAATGGGAAACTGAGCATCACCTTCAACCTCATTATGTTTACTTAACCAAAACCGCTGGAATTAAAGTTGGTGTAACTAGAGCAACAAATATCCCATTTAGATGGATTGATCAAGGTGCAGTGGAGGGTCTTGTAATAGCTGAAACTCCTTACAGGCAAGCAGCTGGTTTAATTGAGGTTGCGTTGAAACAACACATTTCCGATAGAACCAATTGGAGAAAGATGCTTACCAATGACATCGTCCAGGATACATTAGAATCTACAGCAAATCTTTTAATGGACAAAATTCCTGAAGAACTCAAAGAATATATCGTATACAGAGATAAGACAATCATTAACTTTCCAGTTCTATCTTATCCAGAAAAAGTAAGTTCGTTAAAACTAGAAAAAACTCCAATCATTGAGGAAAAGCTAATTGGAATAAAAGGGCAATACCTCATTTTTGAACATGGAAAGGTGATTAATTTAAGAAGTCATGCTGGATATCTTGTAAGCATTGAATGAGCGGATGATATGTAGCGAATAAAAATCTTAAGTTTTCAGAAGCATCAAAGACAATTAAATTAAGAATAGTTATCACATCACTTTAGGATCAAGTACCAAATTAGGACAATCGGGTTTATGAAATTTTTTATCCCTCATATTTTCTAAAATGTTTATATTTATCTGATATAATGCTAAAATTAGAACTATGGCTTTCTACGTTAGATTAAAAAAGTTTTTTCAAAAACATGATCCAGACCGTTTATATATGGTTAAAAAAATTGTCCGCAATTTTGCAGCCCAAGAGGATGATGTAATGGCTAGACTAGAAGAAATCTATTCAAGTGGAGGTCCTTCAAAACTTTCTCCTTCAAAAATTAAATCATCTCCAATTTCTTCTTTAGAAGACTCTACTGTAGATTCAAGTTCGATTTCACATGATATTGAACAACAATCATCAGAAAATCTTGAGACAGAACAACCAAAAAAGAAATCTAAAAAGAAGCTCATCCTATTAGTGTTTGTTGTTATTATTTTAGCTATTGGTGCATATTTTGGATACACTATGTTTTTTAGTTCTAACGATCATGGTACTCACGATGATCATGAAGACACTGCAAAGCATCAAGAGCATTCAACCGACCAGCACAGCACAATTACAGCCGAAGAAACCATTGTTGCTGAAAAAGAAATAAGTGTTGAACCAGTTATTGTTGATTCCATCCTTTCTGCTGATTCTTTGTCAACTAAATCTGATTCACTAACCAATTCTTTTGATGACGCTGACTCTTCATCAAATGCCACCACTATTGAAGCAGTTGAAGCCATAAATGCAATAGGACGTTAAATGATTATGGATTTAGCTTGTGTGGGTCTTTATAGTTATCCTCAATTTCATCCTTAATTATTTCCATTTCTAAAGCAATTGCTAAAAGCAAAGGATCTTTAATCCTTAAAAACTTTTTGGATTCAATGTAGCTGTCGGCAGCTTTTCCCATGTGAAAAAGAAAATCAAATTTTAATTTTTTTAGCCAGAAGAGTGCTTTTTCATCACCCTCTGCACCGTTTATTAGTGCTAAAAGATGCGGATATCCATTTTCAAACAACCAGTTTTTGGCTTTATAATCGTTTCTCAAAGCATGACAAAAGATGCCTAATTCTTTGTAGCCATTGGAAATTAACCAGGTTTCAATTTTTTTATTTCCTTTAATGGCTTCTTTCCAAGCAATTAGAATTTTTGGAGGATATGAAATAGTTTTTAGCACAGTTTTCTTAGCACTATTTTTAGACCATTTTGACATTTTACTCAAAGCTAGAAATCATAATTTTAAGTATGTCTTGAGCTGCTTTGCAAATGTTTGTTCCTGGTCCAAAAACAGCAGCTACTCCTTGGTCAAATAAAAATTGATAGTCTTTTTTGGGAATTACTCCACCAGCAATTACCATAATATCACTTCTGCCTAACTTTTCAAGCTCGTTTAAAACAGATGGAACAAGAGTGTTATGACCTGCAGCTAATGAAGAAACTCCCAATAAATGGACATCATTTTCTACAGCCTGCTTTGCCACTTCTAGAGGTGTTTGGAACAAAGGACCAATATCAACATCAAAGCCAATATCTGCAAAAGATGTAGCCACTACTTTAGCTCCTCTGTCGTGTCCATCCTGACCCATTTTAGCAATCATTATTCTAGGTCTTCGACCATCAAGTTTTTCAAATTTCTCTACCAACTTCGAAGCCATTTTATAATCTTCATTTTCCATAATTTGAGATGAATATACACCAGAAATTGATCTTATTTTAGCTTTGTATCTTCCAAATGCATTTTCCATTGCAGTTGATATTTCTCCTAGAGTTGCTCTTTGTTTGGCTGCTTCAATCGAAAGTTCGAGCAGATTACCTTCGCCAGATTTGGCTGCATTCGATAAAGCTAAAAGAGCATCATTAACAGCCATTGTATTTCTTGATTTTTTAATTCTTTTTATGCTCTTAATTTGATTTTCTTTCACCAAAACATTATCAATTTCCAGAGTTGAAATGTTCTCTTCTTGATCTACTTGATATGCATTAACACCAACGATTATCTCTTTACCAACATCAATTTTTGCTTGTCTTTTGGCTGCAGACTCCTCAATTCTCATTTTAGGTAATCCTGTATCAATTGCATTTGCCATTCCTCCAAGCTCTTCAATTTCATTTATTAATTCCCAGGCTCTATTTGCTAAATCACTTGTAAGCTTTTCTATATAGTAAGAACCAGCCCATGGGTCAATCAGTTTAGTGACGTTGGTTTCTTCCTGAATGTACAATTGAGTGTTTCTTGCAATTCTAGCGGAGTTTTCGGAAGGAAGGGCAATTGCCTCATCCAATGAATTGGTATGCAATGATTGTGTCCCGCCTTGAACAGCTGACATCGCTTCAATACAAGTTCTTGCAACATTGTTGTACGGATCTTGTTCCGTAAGACTCCAACCTGAAGTTTGACAATGTGTTCTTAGTGCCATTGACTTAGGATTTTTCGGATTAAATTGCTTAATCAATTTGGCCCAAAGTAATCTTGCAGCTCTCATTTTAGCAATTTCCATGAAGTGGTTCATTCCAATTCCCCAGAAAAATGAAAGTCTTGGAGCAAAGTCATCAATTTTTAATCCAGCTTTTAGTCCAGTCCTAACGTACTCTAGTCCATCTGCAAGCGTGTAAGCCAACTCAATATCAGCACTAGCTCCAGCTTCATGCATATGGTACCCTGAAATACTAATCGAATTGAATTTTGGCATATTTTTAGAAGTGAATTTAAAAATATCAGCAATTATACGAATGCTGTCTTTTGGAGGATAGATGTAGGTATTTCTAACCATAAACTCCTTTAAAATATCATTTTGTATAGTACCAGAAAGCTGGTCGAGATTGACTCCTTGCTCCAACGCAGCAACGATGTAGAAAGCCATAACTGGAATCACCGCACCATTCATGGTCATGGAAACAGACATTTTATCCAAGGGGATTTGATCAAATAAAATTTTCATGTCTTCAACTGAGTCAATCGCAACTCCAGCCTTTCCAACATCTCCTTCAACTCTTGGATGATCAGAGTCATATCCTCTGTGTGTTGCTAGATCAAAGGCAACAGATAAACCTTTTTGACCAGCAGCAAGATTTTTTCTGTAAAAAGCGTTTGATTCCTCAGCTGTACTAAAACCTGCATATTGGCGTATGGTCCAAGGTCTTGTAAGGTACATGGAGGAGTAAGGCCCTTTCAAAAATGGAGGTATACCAGCAACAAATTTTAGATGTGACAAATCGACAATATCATCCTTAGTATACTCACTTTTAATTTCAATGTTCTCTGGACTCATCCATGAACTTTCCTTTAGCTTGGATTGATTTGATGAATAATCTGAAACTGAAATATCGTTGAAACTTAGTCTTTTCATAAAAGCGATTCTAGGTTTACAGAACTAAATTTCTTTGAGGTTAAACCAACAGGCTTTTTCAACTTTATATCATTCAAAGAATATTTATTGAATCCTATTATGGTTTCCTTTTTATCAAGTATAGATTCTAAGAATTCTTCAGTGTTTTTTGAGCAGTTTTTCTGTGGAGCCAAAGATTGTTTGTATTTTATCCAACCTCCAAAGTTTTCAATTTCCTTAAAAAGTTTAAAACTTTCATTTTTGATTAATGAAGTAATTTGTTCAATTGCATAAGCACCTCGACAAGGATCTTTGACTTTTGAAAAATGAGACTCCTCCCTCAAGATTATTGGAATGTTTATGGCTAGTCTGGTTGATTTTTCACTGTCAGCGGAATTTAAAGAGTCAGGACTTATTGTTAATATATCAGCTGAGCCTATGAAAGAAGCCATAGAAAATGTTGTTAGGCGAAGTAAATTAAGCTCTTTTTCATTGGGGGATAGTCTTGAATTATTTGCAATCGTTTCAATCTGAATACTATATTTCAACTTGTGATGATCACAAACAATTGATATCAATTGCCGAATTGCTCTAAGCTTAGCAATTTCAATAAAATATGAATTTCCAACAGCTAATTTTACAATTATTTTATGTGTGCTTTTTTTATTTTTAAGTAGTTCAATGTATTCATTCAAATGCGAAAGGGTATAGGCTATTTCTTGAACAGGATTTGCAAAAGAGTTTCCATATATACTTCCATCAACAAAAATGGTCTTTGTTGAATAATTATCATCATTGTGATAAAAGCTTAACCATGTTTTTAAAGAATCTCTAGAAAATAGTTGATCAAAATTCGATGTAGAATCCCCAATAGGATCAAATCTTAGACTTCCATAAATTTCTTTCGAATAATAATTTTTATACTCCCTCCAACAATTGTACTCTTCCTGAAAATTTTCCGATGAGAACTCAACGTGAGTTGAAATAATTTCGTGCATAACGTCTTTCAAGAAATCTTTTTGAACTGAACCACTTAAAGTAATGGAATTCGCTCCACATTTTAGAGCATAAAGAACATCACTGTTTGAAAAAGTACTGTTCATTTCAAAATTCGCGTTGATGCACAAATTGCTCTGATTATGAACTGAATTAACTTCACTGAAATGACCCGCTACAGGATAAATGGGGCCAATGGAGCTTTGCCAAGTTATGTCGTCAACAGAATCAATTTTAAGATCTTTAATGATCTTATTTTTCCAATCGTCAATCGAACATGAATCAAATTCATCCCATACAACCATTACTGTTTTTTGTACAAAATTATTAGATTTATTTAAAGCAAACAGGATATTGAAAAAATTACTCTACACTAATAATACTAAACAATAAAATCAATATTGCATATTCACTATATTGCAACTGAAACTTCTTATTTTGATTTACGCCGCAATCGACATAGGCTCCAATGCAGTTAGACTGCTAATCAAAGAATCAATCATCGATTCCAATAATAGTGACTATCATTTTAAAAAGATTAGTTATACAAGACTTCCAATTCGTTTGGGAAATGATGTATTTAGTAGTGGTGAAATTTCACAAGATAATATTGCAAACCTTACAAAGGCATTCAAAGCATTCAGGTTGTTAATGGAAATCAATAAAGTTGATTTTTTTAGAGCCTGTGCTACAAGTGCTATGCGTGAATCATTAAATGGAACCGAAGTCTCCAAAAAAATTCAAGAAAAAACAGGATTTAAAATTGAACTAATTTCTGGAAAAGAGGAGGCTGATTTAATTTTTTCAAATTTTCATTTTGCTAATCTAAGCAAGCAAGTCAATTACATATACATTGACGTTGGTGGTGGTAGTACAGAACTAACCATTATCAAAAACAACAACAGAATCGCTTCAAAATCGTTTAAAATTGGCTCTGTAAGAATGTTAAAGAATAATGTTGATGAATCCGTTTGGTCCAATATTTTCTCTTGGATTGATGAACAAAATATTTCAGATGAGTGTTTTACAGCAATTGGTACAGGGGGGAGTATTAATAAATTGTATAGTTTAAGCAGTAAAACATTCAAAGAACCCATCCAGATTGAAGAACTAAGAAATGTTGTGAATCATGTTGCCTCCTTTTCTTTTAATGAAAGAATAATTAAATTAGCGTTGAAGCCTGATCGTGCCGATGTAATTGTTCCATCTGGTGAAATTTACATCAAGGTTATGGAAGCTTTTAAAGCCAATCAAATGATTGTTCCCAGAGTGGGATTAGCAGATGGAATGATTTACAATCTATTTTTAGATCATGAAATTAGTAGTAAAGAAATATAAATATTTAGCTGTTTTTTCTGTTATAATTATTGCATTTAGTGGCTTTTATATTGGTGGTAAATGGACTTTCTTCCTTCCACTTTATGCATTCTTTCTAGTTCCATTTCTTGAACTTTTTTTTAATGGCAACTCTGAAAATCTATCAAAAATCAACGAATCTATATTTAAGGAAAGTTTATTTTTTGATTTAATTGTTTATGCAGTCGTTCCAACCCAGTGGGTTCTCCTTTTTTATTATTTATATGTTGTTAGCTATGAATCAATTTCAAGTTTTGAATTAATTGGGATGACCTTATCAATGGGAATATCTTGCGGAGTATTGGGAATCAATGTAGCACATGAACTTGGCCATAGATCTACTAAATACGAACAGTTGTTCTCTAAAATATTATTGCTCTCGTCTTTTTACATGCATTTTTTTATTGAGCACAATAGGGGACACCATGCAAAAGTTGCGACTATGGAAGATCCAGCTACATCAAGAAGAAATGAAATGGTGTATGTTTTTTGGTTTAGATCAGTAGTTCAAGGCTACTTTTCTGCTTGGAAGTTAGAAAGTTTTAAACTTCAGAAAATGAAAAAACCGACGATTAGTCTTTCTAATGAAATGTTACTTTTTCAAATTATTCAGATTTTACTGATTCTTATTATTTACTTTATTTTTTCTCTCAAAGCTGTTTTACTATTTCTTTGTGTGGCAACGATTGGTATTCTTCTTCTTGAAACTGTTAATTACATTGAGCACTACGGACTTCTTCGAAAACACAATGGTGATAACTTTAAAAAAGTCATGCCTGTTCACAGTTGGAACAGCAACCATCCAATTGGAAGAATTTTACTTTTTGAATTGTCTAGACACAGTGACCATCACTTTAAATCGAACAGAAAATATCAAACGCTAAGAAGCTTCGAGCACTCTCCGCAAATGCCAACAGGATACCCAGGAATGATTTTAATGTCCTTAATACCCCCTTTATGGTTTTATATCATGAATAAAAAGTTAGATCTTCTGAAAGCTAGAGAGTCAGAACTCTTAGACTAGTTTATTTTTTTTTCAATAAATTTCTGAATACTCTTCAAGTTATCTACATTGAACCAGTGCACAGACTCATCTTTTTTAAACCAAGTCATTTGACGTTTAGCAAATTTTACTGTGTTCCTTTTTATGTCTGTTATGGCAGCTTCTAAAGAACAAAGGTTATTCTTATACTTAAACAATTCCTTGTATCCAACTGTATTTAGCGCATTGAGATTTTGGTATTCTTCTAATTTGTTTATCTCCCTTAATAATCCTTGATCCAACATAGTATCAACTCGATTGGAAATATTTTCGTGTAATTTCTCTTTATCAAGATGCAAACCAATTTTCAATATTGAAAATGGTCTTTTTTTTGGTTTATTTTTTCTGTAGCTAGTATACGTATTTCCAGTATGTCTACAGACCTCAAGTGCACGTATCAATCGATTTGGATTTTGAATATCCATACTTTTAAAATGTGTTGGATCTTTTTGTTCAAGCTCTTTTTGAAGTGGTAGAATTCCGTGCTCATTAAATTCCTTGTTTAATTGTGTTCTTACTGAACTATTTGAGGGTATTTCATCAATTCCTGAACATACAGCATCAACATACATACCGGATCCACCTACAAGAATTGCACGATTGTATTGTTGAAACAATGATGTTACACATTTTAGTGCATCTTCTTCAAACTGCCCAGCCGAATAGTTGTCATGGATACTCAATGAGTCTATGAAATGATGCTTTACTTGATTTAATTCGTAGTTTGATGGTTTAGCGGTTCCTATTGAAATCTCTTTGTAAAACTGACGGCTGTCTGCAGAAATAATTTCACATTTTAATTTTTTAGCCAATTGTATCGAAAAACTGGTTTTACCAACTGCAGTGGGTCCTACAATAACTATCAATGTTTTAGAAGTCAAAATTAGGTATTTAGATACTAACAAATATATATTGATTTTTTTTCTCTATAACCTTACATTTAAAGTAGGGTTGTTTAGTTTTGCATATGCAAAAAATGATTTTAATAATTGATTTTGGCTCCCAGTACACTCAATTAATTGCAAGAAGAGTTAGGGAATTAAATGTTTACTGTGAAATTCATCCTTACAATAATATCCCTCCAATTGAACATGAAATTTCTGGAGTTATACTTTCAGGAAGTCCATTTAGTGTAAACGACGCTAGTTCACCACAACCTAATTTGTCAAAATTTCTTGGAAAACTGCCTTTACTTGGGATTTGTTATGGTGCTCAATATTTAGTACACAAAAGTGGTGGAACTGTAATGGCTTCAAAAACTAGAGAATATGGAAGAGCAAGACTCAACAACATTAATCAAAACTCAAAGCTTACAAAAGGGCTTTCAGTGAATTCCCAAGTTTGGATGTCACATGGTGATACAATACAGGTTTTACCAAATGGATTTGATGTAATCTGCAGCACAGATGACGTTAACAATGCCGGTTTTGAAATTCATGATAAAAATGCCTTTGGAATTCAATTCCATCCTGAAGTATATCACTCAACAGAAGGTCAGTTAATTCTCAAAAATTTTGTTGTTGGGATTTGCAATTGCGAACAATCTTGGACACCAGATTCATTTGTTGAGTCGACAGTTTCTAATTTGAAAGAAATTATTGGTGATGAAAAAGTGATTTTAGGTCTCTCTGGTGGTGTTGATTCAAGTGTTGCTGCCATTCTTCTTCATAAGGCTATTGGAAGTCAGCTTAATTGCATTTTCGTAGACAATGGTTTGTTGAGGAAAAATGAATTTGAAGGTGTTTTAGATAGCTATAAAGAGTTGGGATTAAATGTGAAAGGAGTAGATGCGAAATTAAAATTTTACGATGCACTTTCAGGAATTACTGATCCCGAGGCAAAAAGGAAAGCAATTGGTCATGTTTTCATTGAAGTATTTGATGAGCAATCAACCAAAATTGAAGGAGCTAAGTGGCTGGCTCAAGGAACCATTTATCCAGATGTAATTGAATCTGTTTCCGTAAAAGGTCCATCTGCTACGATTAAATCTCATCATAATGTTGGTGGCCTTCCGGATTATATGAAGTTAAAAATAGTTGAACCATTAAGATCTCTTTTTAAAGACGAAGTAAGAAGAGTAGGTAAGTCATTAAACATGCCTGAACAAATACTTGGAAGACACCCATTTCCAGGCCCAGGTCTAGGAATTCGTATATTGGGAGAGGTAACTCAAGAAAAGGTACAGATTTTGCAAGAAGTAGATTATATCTTTATTAGTGGATTGAAAAAGAACGGATTGTACGACAAAGTTTGGCAAGCAGGATCCATCTTATTACCGGTCCAGTCTGTTGGAGTCATGGGTGATGAAAGAACATATGAAAATGCTGTTGCATTAAGAGCTGTCAGCTCAACAGATGGAATGACTGCCGATTGGTGCCATTTGCCCTATGAATTTTTAGCAAAAATATCAAATGATATAATTAATAAGGTCAAGGGAATAAACCGAGTTACCTATGATATTAGTTCAAAACCTCCTGCAACGATTGAATGGGAATAGCTCGAATTTTACATATGGTCTCTTTATTTGCTTTGCTTATTTTTTCTCCAGCAGTTGTAAATTCTCAACAGATAAGTAATGAGATTGTTGAAATTGATGGAGACAAATTTTACAAACATTCAGTTCAAAAAGGGCAGACTTCATTTGGAATTGCTAAGCTTTACAGTGTAGAATTAAACGTCTTTTATGACATCAATCCAGATGCTAGAAATGGACTTCAAATTAATCAGGTTTTATATATTCCATTCAAAAATACAGAACAAGAGCAAATTAATCCAGTCCTTTTAATTAATGATACACTGAGTTCTGTAGTCCACAAAGTCAGTGCGGGAGAAACCTTATGGTCGATAACTAAAAAATATGGAGTTAGTATTGAACAACTAAAACGTATTAATTCAGATACTATAGAGCACTTACAGATTGGTCAATCAATACTAATACCCACTTCAAAAGCAGATACATCTAATGTCATCACTCCAATAATTAAAAATCCTATCAATCCATTAGCTGGTCCTTGCGATAGTATTTTCATTCACAAAGTGAAAAAAAGGGAAACCTTGTATTCAATTTCTAAAATGTATTCTGTTTCGATTAACTCAATAAATGACATCAATAGTGGATTAATTGAAGGATTGCAAAAAGGACAGGAAATACGCATAATAGTCAAAAAAATGAATTGTGATGAAAAAACAATTAAAGCTGCATCTTTTTCTGAATCAATAAATGGTTCAACAATTGATTTTAACAATGATTCCCTGCTGTCTGTATCGCTGTTATTGCCTTTGATGTTAGATGAAAACGATACTATTTTAGCCAATTGCCCTCCTCTTCAAAAATGCCCACTTAATGCCAACTCAATACAAAGTGTACATTTTGTAAACGGTACACTAATGGCCATTGACTCTTTGATTAAAGCAGGTTTAAATGTTGAACTTACCATTTACGATACTAAAAATGATGTTGAAACAACTAAGAGCATTTTAACGGATACCAGTTTTATTAAAAGTGACTTGGTAATTGGACCAATCTATATGAGAAATATCAAGCTAGTAACGGATTTCTGCAATAAATTCTCTATTCATATAATTTGTCCAGTACCCATACCCAACCAAGCTTTATTCAACAATAGGTATCTTACAAGAATTACCCCATCTAAACAGACAATGTTATCCGAGTTAGCAAAATATAATTTGAAACAATCAGAGAAAGACAATAGAATTTTAGTAATCAATAAAATTCGCAAAAACGACTTGTCCTATGCAAATGCATTCAAAAACTACTACAACAGTCATCTAACCAAAAATTTAGATTCTTTGAAAACGATTTCAATGACCAGCTCCAGTAATTTAAATGATATTAAAAATCTGCTAAATCCTGATGCAAACAATGTTCTCATTGTTCCATCTGATGATATTGGATTTGTAAGTAATTTTATGACTAAACTTAGCGGACTTGTTAATACTTATGAGTTCAGAAAGCATCAATTTTCTGTGTATGGAATGGAAAATTGGAAAGACATGCAGACCATTGATGAAAAATATAAGAGTAGCTTCAAATTGCACCTTCCCATGATCGGTAGAGTAGATTACAATTGCTCAACTACCGTTGATTTCATAAAAAAATATCGTACTAAATTTAGTTTTGACCCGGAAAAATTTTCTTTTATTGCTTTTGATGTTGCCTTCAATGCTATCAAAGAGCGCATGCTATTTAAAGAAAATATAAAGGACTCTAACTCTTTAAAATCTAATCATGAGGGTTATTTCTTTAAGGTTAATATTTTTCAAGTTGATTCATCTAGTGGATTTGAAAACAGAGGAGTTCATATCTATCGCTACAATAATCACGAATTAATACGATTGGATTGAAAAAATCTTCTATTATTTTTATTTCCGTCTCTATAATGATAGCTGCATATTTCTTGTATCCATACATCAATTTGTACAATGCTAAAAACTTAGATAATCTTTCATTTACTGGAAAGTCCATTTCGTTGAATTTAGAAAAAGACATCCCTTTCTCAGAATTAGCTTGTTATTTGTTTGATAAAAAAATAATTCAAGATACGATTGCCTTCAACTTACTTGTTAAGTATAAAAATTACAATGATGACACCCTTGTTAAAAGTAAAATTTTGATTAAAAGAAAATGGAACAATAATGTGCTCATTAATCAATTGTATTTAATGAGAAATCAGCAGATTATTTCACTAACCGTTCCGTCCACCAGAAATTTAGAAGAGCTATCTAAAGCTCTATCAAAAAAAATTGGTATGGATGAAACTGAATTATATGCTGCATTTTCTGATCCAACTTATAGTACAAAATATGGCTTTTCATACGAACAGTTTGCATGTATGTTTATTCCAAATACTTATGAGTTTTACAACGATCTGAATCCTGATAAATTCATTTCTTTAATGGCAAAAGAGTATAAAAAATTTTGGAATACAGAAAGAAAGAATAAGGCATCGCAGCTTGGTCTTTCACAATCTGAAGTAAGTATACTAGCATCAATTGTTCAGTGCGAACAAAACCTTAAATACGATGAACATTCAAAAATTGCAGGTCTGTACCTAAATAGGTTAAAAAAAAATATGAAACTGCAAGCCGATCCAACGGTAAAATTCGCACTCAATAAACCAAAATTACGTCGTTTATATTACAAACACCTTGAAATTGATTCGCCATACAACACCTATAAATATAGTGGTTTACCACCCGGTCCAATTTGTATTGTTGATCCAAGGGTAATTGATGCTGTTTTGAATTACGAAAAACACGATTATTTATTTATGTGTGCTCAACCTGCTTACTCTGGATACCATAATTTTTCTTCAACCAATTCACAACACGAGAAATATAAAAGAGATTATATAGATTGGCTAAAAAAGGAAAATATTCAGTAAATTATATAAATGCAACCGCAACTATTAAAGAGCTGATAAAGGCAGAAAATGCAATTTTTTTTAATTCACTGTCCAGTTCATTGCAGTTTGCTGTTCTCAAGACTTTCCTTGCATTTATAAACAGGATTAAAACAGGAAAGAGTCCAAAAAGTAACATTGGTTTAAAGTTAATTATGAATAATGATGCGAAAGCTAAAATTGCAGTACTTATCAAAAAAATATGGTAAAATTTAGCCCATTTTATTCCCCTTCGCACAACTACTGTTAATTTCCCAGCGGCTTTATCACTTTCGAAATCTCTCATGTTATTCATGTTTAAAACAGCAACACTAAGGCAGCCGCAAACCAAAATTCCAGGAAATACTATCGATGAAAGGTCATTTGTGAATAGAAAATAACTTCCACAAATACCGATTAATCCAAAAAAAATAAAAACAAATACATCGCCAAAACCGTGATAGCCATAGGGCGATTTACCCATGGTATATTTTATTGCTCCCCAAATTGAAAAAACTCCAAGTAACAAAAAAAAAATAAGTTTTAGGATGTGTTGAAAACCTATGGAAAAATAAAGTAAAATAACACCAGAAATGAACGATAAAAAACTGAAGACAACTACTGCACTAAGCATTTTTTGTTTGGAAATCAAACCAGATTGAACCATCCTTTGTTCTCCTGTTCTATTTTGATCAGTATTTCGAACACCATCTCCATAATCATTGGCTAGATTAGATAATATTTGTAGTAAAATAGTTGTTGTAAGACAAAGGAATAGGACAATCAAATCAACTTTAAAATTTATTCTTGCCAGACCAAATGCCATTAAAATACAGGAAATAGATAATGGAAGAGTGCGAAGACGAAATGCTTTAAACCAGTACTTTAGTTTCATTTGTTGAATATACTACAAAAGGATTTTAACGTTGTGAACTTAAAAAAATAGCACCAAAATTGGTGCTATTTTTTAAAAATTAAGCTTGCTACTTTTGTTGCATTCTTTTTTGTTTCATCCTCGCTCTTCTTTGTGCTTGCAATTTTTTATATTCCTTAGTTGCTTGGTAATATTTAGCTACCTTTTTAATTGGTAGTGTTTCTTTGAATTTTTCGTGATATTTAATTTTAATATCCATTTGCTTTTTCCCCAGTTCCATTCTTGCATCCATCATTGATTCAAGCTCTTTATCGGAGAGTTCTGTTTCAGATTTAGAACGTTTAATCTGTTCTTTCATTTTAATTCTCAAATCTTTTAGTTCTTTTTCCATTTCATTGACAACAGGCCAGAAGAGCTTTGATTCTTCAGCAGTTAAAGCAAGCTTATTGGAAAAAAAAGCAATTTTTGCTGCCTCCTTATCTACTTTTTTTGGATTTTCTTGTGAATAGAATGCTTGAGTGATCGATAAACCTACAAATAGCAGTGTGATAAATAGTTTATTGGTTATAATTTTCATGATATTGTGTATTAGTTATTAGTAAAGTTCAAATTCCAAATAATTCGCAATATTTTCATCAATATCTAGATAGCTAAAAGACTCGTTCTCTTCAAGATTCGCAAATGTGTAAAAAAGCTGATCATCACCGATAATAAACTCATCAATAGAAGCAGCTAGTTCGGCATAATTCACTGTTGTATTTTGCTCCTTAAATGAATTTGTGAAATAAATTCCAAGCAAAAGAACAATAGTAGCAGCATATTTTAAAAAAGTATTGAATCCATAAAATTTTGATTTATCCTTTATTTTTTTGGAAATTTCTCCATTAAGCGATTCAAAATATCCATCCGGAACATTGTAAACAGCTGAGGGTATGCTTCTATGATTTTCTGAAAATATATTCTTTTTATTTTTCATTTATTATATGATGAAAGTGAGTTCGAAAGGTTTAATTCATGGTTAAATATTTTTTTACTTTAGATACTGCATGATGATATGAGGCCTTTAAACCTCCGATACTGCCCCCAGTAATTTCTTGAATTTCCTTGTATTCTAAATTTTCAAAATATTTATACTGAAAAACAATTCTTTGTTTATCAGGAAGGCTAAGAACTGCTTTTTCTAAAATTAAACTGATTTCGTCTGCATTTTTAGCAAAAATAGAGGTTGATGGAGTATGATTTTGATTTATTTCGTCTAGACTGTAGGAATTATGTTTATCATTTTTTCTGATCCATTGCAACGACTCATTGTACGCAATTCTATAGAGCCATGTAGAAAGTTTTGATTGCTGATTAAACGAATCTAACTTGTTCCAACATTTAATGAACACTTCTTGAAGAACGTCATTTGTACTTTCATGAGAAATTAAAATTCTTCTAATTTGAAAGTATAGGGGTTGCTTGTAGGAATCTACTAATAAGTTGAATCCTTTATTTTTTGTAAAAGGGGAATTAAAAAGAGTTAATATCTGTTGATCTAGTATTTTTTTATCCATAAAGAGAAGCCATTACTTCCGCTTTAAAACACGATGTGTGGCTTCGATAATATTGGAGGAATGTAAACCATATTTTTTCATCAAATCCAATGGTTTTCCACTTTCTCCAAACTTGTCGTTGACTGCAACAAATTCAATTGGAGTTGGATTATTTGATGCCAATAGTTGAGCTATGGATTCACCCATTCCACCTGCCATTTGGTGCTCTTCAGCCGTTACAACACATTTCGTTTTAGCAACTGAGGATAAGATGCAATTTTCGTCTATTGGTTTAATGGTATGAATATTTATTAGATCTACTGAAATGCCTTGATCACTTAAGGCATTAGCAGCTTCAATTGCTTCCCAAACCAAATGTCCAGTTGCAAAAATTGACACATCAGAACCTTCCATAATCTGTAACCCTTTGCCAATTTCAAAAGGAGTATTTTCAGGGATAAAAATGGGAACCTTTGGTCTACCAAAGCGCAGATATACAGGACCATTATGTTCAGCAATTGCTATTGTAGCAGCTTTTGTTTGATTGTAATCACATGGGTTAATGACAGTCATTCCTGGAAGCATTTTCATCATTCCAATATCTTCAAGCACTTGATGAGTAGCTCCATCTTCTCCCAATGTTAAGCCAGCATGTGAAGCACATAGTTTAACATTTTTTCCTGAATAAGCAATGGATTGTCTTACCTGGTCATACACTCTAGATGTTGAAAAATTTGCAAAAGTTCCAGTAAATGGAATTTTACCTCCGATTGTTAACCCTGCCGCCATTCCAACCATATTTGCTTCAGCAATACCAGCTTGAAAAAAACGATTGGGAAATTTATTTTTAAAATCTCCCATTTTTAAAGACCCAGTTAAATCAGCGCATAAAGCAACTACATTTGGATTTGTTTCACCAAGATGGGTTAAACCATCACCAAATCCCGATCTTGTATCTTTATTTCCTAAAACTTTAATTTCCATATTGTTATAGTGTTATATTTTGCTGAATATCTGAAGTAATTTTAAATGTCTTGATAATAGTATGTGCTGTGCTTGTAGCCCTTCCAAGACGATAAGAAATTTTATAATTTCCTGGAAGTAAGTTTAATTGAGTGGTTGATGCCGAATACTCTATATCACAAACCCAGCTGTTTTCTCCATCCTTTAGCTGAAAAATTGACGCTGGTCCAGTTCCTTTTGAAATGGTCAATGTGCCAGACTTAGGAATGGTTATTTCAGTTGTGTTGCTTTGATTTACTTTAACTCTATTAAAATACAACCTAGGAAGAGTTAAAACTTCAACATCGTAAAATCCAACCAAATACTTTTGTGTGGTATTCATGTTATGTACATTCAACGTCGAATGTTGTTGATTTTGTCGAATAATTGCTTTAACTCCTGTGTATTGACTGTTTGTACCTTGAACTCTTAAGTGCAAAACTCCTTGTGGGCACTCGGCCTTAATGATGTTGTGTTTTGCTGGAGTTAATTTTATACTGTCTTTAACCACATGAGGAATAGTATGAACCACCATTTTATAGGTGTATAATGGGTCCAAAGAAAGGGTGTCAGGAACATGTTGTCTGTTCATTGTATGCATGTAATTGTATAGTAGCTTATTGTTTTTTGAATTGTAAAAACTCATGGTAACATCAGTTTCTTTGGGTTTCCCGTAGCTGTCATATAATTTAACTTGGGTTGAAGTATTGCTTAAAGCTTGACTCACTACAAAACTTAAAACACTTTTGAAAGAATCTTCGGTCTCTGCGCTTAAAAATTCACCAACACAATTAAATTGATCTAAGTAAGAGGTATCAAGACCAATTCCAATTATAAATGGCTTTAGTTTAATCCCTTTTTTTCGTAATGCCAAAGAAACTGCACATGGGTCCTCATCACATGCCTCGATTCCATCAGTTATCAAAATAATTACATTTCTACAATTCTCACAATCTGGAAAATCGTCTGCTGCATATTCCAGTGATCTAGCAATTGGAGTGGTGCCTTTAGGTTCTAAAGATCTGATTTTAGATTTTATCCGGTTGTAGTTTTCTTTTTCATCTGAAAATGGAACTTCTAGTTTTGTATCCGAACAGTCTTGTTTTCCAGGTTTGATTCTGGTTTGGTGTCCGTACATTCGTAAAGCTACCTCGATGTTATCAATAAATTTGAGACTGTCAAGTGTTTGGGAAAGAAGTCTTTTGGCAATTTTAATTTTACTACTTTTCTCCCATTGTGCATTCATGCTATTGGAGCCATCAAAAATGAAAAGGAGTCTAATTTTTTCAATGTCTTTATTTTGACAATAGAAACTAGAGGCTGTAAAAAAGAAAATTAATATTAAAAGAAATAATTTTTTCATCTACCTTCATTCATCAAGAATGATTCCAAAGTTGTTATTTAGTAATCTCCTAAAGTTTCGGGGAGTTGATTTAAAGCAATTTCAAGTTGTTCGTCATTTGGAGCAACACCATGCCATTTGTGAGATCCCATCATATAGTCTACACCAAATCCCATTTCTGTTCTCATGATGATAACAATAGGTTGTTTTTTTCCTGTAAGCTTTTTGGCATGTTCTAAGGTATCTGTAACATCAATTATATCATTACCATTTGACTCTAATACCATCCATCCAAATGCTTCCCATTTGGATTTAAGATCTCCCAAACTTAATACATCATCAACATCTCCATCTATTTGTCTTCCATTGTAGTCTATGGATGCTATTATGTTATCTACTTTATTTGCTGCTGCAAATAAAACGGCCTCCCATATCTGCCCTTCTTGTAATTCACCGTCTCCATGTAATGTATATACTAGAGAATTGTCATTATTTAATTTTTTAGCAAGGGCAGAACCAATGGCTACACTCAGTCCCTGACCAAGTGAACCACTTGCCACTCTAACACCAGGTAAACCTTCATGGGTAGTTGGGTGACCTTGAAGTCTTGAGTCAATCATTCTAAAGGACTTAAGTTCTTCAATTGGAAAGTATCCAGTTCTAGCTAGGGTTGAATAAAAAACAGGGGAAATATGACCATTTGATAAGAAAAACAAATCTTCGTTGACACCATCCATATTAAATGGAGCAGGAGAGTGATGCATGATTTCATTGTACAATGCAGCAAAGAACTCTACACAACCCAATGATCCTCCAGGATGACCAGAGTTTTGAGCATGAACCATCCTTACAATATCTCTTCTAACCTGAGAGCAAAAAAGACTTAATTGATTCATTTTTTCCTTATCCATACTTCAAACAAATAGTTTTTTTCAAAAGTAAGGTATCTGGAAGTAGAATTATAATGATAAGTGTGTTTATCTTTGACAATTATGAATTATTATCAACAATTAAAGTTAAAATCTTAATTGCTGAAGTTTGGAAGATTTAATTAAATTTACGTGCCCAAAAAAAACTAATTATGAAATACTTGCTTATACTTTTTTTGCTTACTGCCACAACCATTTCTGCACAAAGCTCAAACTCCTACGATGAAAGACTTTTGGAACTTTTTACAAAAGAAGAACTTAATAAAATTCAAAAAGAAGAACCTTACAGATTAGATCTTATCGAATATTGTTTAGATAATGCTTATTATTTTGTTGATGTTCCAAGCGAAAAAAATTTCACAAACAGACTTTCAGGCACAGTTGATATCGAAGACATCAAAAATTTTAATTTCTTCAAACTGAATATCCAGCTTAAAGAAAACGATTATCAATATTTTAAGGTCAACGGCAAAGAAGTTCTTCTTGTTGTTAAATCTGGCCAACACGTTTCCTCAGAAATGAATAAATGATACACAAATTTTTCTCCCTACTAGCAAGCGTATTGATTGGTACTGTTTGTTGGGCCCAACCAGATGTTAACATTAACGATACAGACTGGACTTCCTCTTCTTCGAATGGTCCATGTGGATGTTCGACAAATTTCAATAATGGTTCAATTCAAAACTTCCACGATACTGGTGGATCTGGAGCATCTTATTCTGCCAACGAGAATGAATCTATAACTTTTTGTCCAGATGCAACTGGGTCTAAAGTTGTAGCTGTATTTGCTACCAATGCAGGGTATGTTTTTGATGTTGATCCATCAGACACAATATACGTATATGATGGTCCAAGTAATACTAGTCCCTTACTTGAAAAATTAAACAATTCAATTTCTCCTAATGGATTAAATATCCCTGCATCTTGGTCTAATACTTCTGGATGTTTGACAATAGATTTCGTTAGTGATGCAACTCTTGAGGGAGCTGGATGGGATGCGAATATATCGTGTTCCAATTTAGCGCAGCCCTTTACCAATCACATGGTTGCATATTCTTATGG
>JAZADZ010000037.1:0-12331 GCA_036123135.1 Bacteroidota bacterium
CCTTTACTGGGGAGTTTCACTTGTATCAATTATTGTTATATTTTATGGCTTTAAAAATTTTCAACAGCCCTCAAACTCAGCACTTTTCACTACAATCAGAGGAATTGTTTTTGCACTAATCTTTTGCAAGTTTATTGGTATTATTCCGCTTCTTTTAGATGACATCATTCGACTTGCAAAATTAATCTATCAGCTGATTACTGGAATGTTTTCAAGTGAGGGGTTTAAGGGAAATCCCATTTCAAGACTTGAATTTCTCAAAAGAGCCGCCATAATTTTAGCTGGTTTCTTTTTTAGTACACTAAGCTGGGGAGTTCTGGTTGGAAGATACCGTTTCAAAAAACAGTACGTTAGTATAAAACTTCCAAGATGGCCAAAAAACTACCCTTCACTTAAAGTTGTTCAAATTTCCGATCTTCATCTTGGAGGATTTGATTCCGTTCAAAAGCTTGAGGAAGCTGTTCAGCTTATTAATTCAGAAAATGCAGATTTTGTTTTTTTTACGGGAGATCTTGTAAATAATTATTACTGGGAAGCAGAGCCATACGTTAAGACACTTAGAAAAATTAAATCTAAGTATGGAAATTATTCCATTTTAGGGAATCACGATTACTGCGATTACACTGGAATAAATAAATCCTCTGAGCAGGGGAAAAAACAGTGGCAAGATCATTTTAACAACATGGTTAACATCCACAAAGAGATAGGATTTAACTTGTTATTGAATGAAAACAAACTAGTCGCCTTTGGTACAAAAAAAATCAATGTAATTGGAGTGGAAAACTGGGGAAATGGTAATTTTTCTAAATATGGAAACCTAGATATAGCTAGTGAGGGAATTGATGATACTTTACCTACGCTTCTACTATCTCATGATCCATCTCACTGGGAAGCTAAAGTTCAACAACATTCAAAAAAGATTGACTTACAATTGGCTGGTCATACTCATGGCATGCAGTTTGGTATTGAAATTGGAAAATTTAAATGGAGTCCTGCCAAGTGGAAGTACAAACAATGGGCAGGTTTATATTCTTCTGGAAAGCATCAAATTTATGTAAACAGGGGAATTGGACATTTGGGCTATCCAGGAAGAGTTGGAATTCTTCCAGAGATTGCTGTACTTGAAATTTCTTAACCAAAAATGAGTTTGATTGAAATAGTTGGTTCTGTTGATGAGCTAAATCAAAAAAAATGGAATTCAATTGCAAAAGAAAATCATTTTTTAGCCCCCTCTTTTTTAAAGCACTTCGAAAAGCTTGACAACAACGAGCTAAAACCACTTTATATTATTGGAGAACATTATATCATCTATGGACATTTAATAACCATAAGAGGTGAAAAAGTGTCAAATTATTTTCCTACCAACACATATTTTAGCCTTAAAAGAGCTTTTATGAGCAGGCTTAATTTCTCATTTTTCTGCTTTGGCAATACGCATCTATCCAACGAACAAACCATACTAACAATAGACAATCAACCGCTTTGTTCCAATGAGTTAAATCTAATTATCGAACAGATTAGACAAAAATTTCAAGTAAAGTTCTATTTACTTCCAGACCACTTTGTTAAAGCAATAAGAAATATTAAAGATTTAGGAAACAACTACACTTCTATTTTTACTGATCCTGACATGACCTTGAACGTTCCAACGTCTTGGACGTCTTTTGAACAATACTTTGACGCAATAGGCTCAAAATACAAGAAAAGAACAAGGAAAATAATTAAAAACAGTTCTACCCTTTCAATAAAACTTCTTTCAAAAAAAGAAATTCAAAACCAATTAAAGAGACTTAATTTACTGTATGAAAATGTTTATGAAAAATCTTCCTTTTCTGGACCCAAGTTCGATTTGGAAATCTTCTTAGATTTCATAGATGACAAAAACCTAAATTTTTCTCTATTTGGATTCTATTTTAACGAACAACTTATTGGATTTTCAACTGAAATCATCAACAACACCACACTTTACTCCTACTTGATTGGTTTAGATTATAGCTATAACAAAAAATTCACCCTTTACAATAGAATTTTGTACCATACTATAGAAAATGCGATAGAGAAAAAAGCCAGCACAATTAAATTTGGCAGGACTGCTGCAGAATTCAAAAGTACTGTTGGAGCTGAACCAGTTGATTCAGCCGCAGGAGTTTTCATATCAAACAACTTCTACAACAAGGCATTTAAACCTTTTGTTAGCCGGATACAGCCACCAAACTGGATTCAACGAAAACCGTTCAAAGAAACCGATGGTTAAAATATTTTCTCATTAGTTGCGTTAGAATATAAATTATTAGTAACATGAAACATCAACATTCAAGCCTACTTTTGATAGCTGTTTTTTTCTTTTTTGGATGTAGAAAAGTCAACAGAGATTGCAATGAAAATTTTTTCAGTAATGCACCACAGTCTAGTTGGTTTACATCCCATGGTGGGTCTGGAGAAGAAGCACACGGTCATTTTATTTTAAATTGTAGCGATGGCGGATTTTTACAAATTGGAGAAACAGGATTTATACCAAATTCTGCACGTCTTTTTGTTGTTAAAACCAATTCCAACGGAGAGCTTCTATGGAAAAAGGAATATTCGAGTGCAGGACATAATCTTGGGAACAGCGCCATTGAAACAGCTGATGGCTATATAGTATGTGGGGCAATCAACCAACAAAGCACTCTGCTAAAAGTTGATAAATCTACAGGACAGCTCATAGATGAATGGACTTTCCCTAATTTTTCAGGAAATAATGCAATTGAGCACATCTGTGAAACAAATCTAGGATATGCTGCAGTTGGATATCAAAATGCCGAGGATCCCAACAATACTTTTTTTACTGAAGGAAATGGAATGCTTCTTTTCATTGACTTAAATGGAAACATTACATCACTGGTTGATATAAATCCATATATGGCTCAGGGATACAGAATAAAAAACTTCAACAATGAACTTATTATCTCCGGTCTTACTGAGGGTGCCAATGATTTTGCATTAATCAAGACGAACGCTAATGGAGACATTCTTTGGAACAAAACATTTGGTGAAAACGTTTCTGGAAATACTGCACATCATTGTTTTGGTTTAGATGTAAACAATGATGGTGATATATTCCTAACAGGACACACGGTTTCAGGAGTGCAAAATTGGGATACCTATACCATGAAAATTGATAATTCTGGAAATCAGCTGTGGAAGAAAATTCAAGGAAATCCGAGAGGATTTAATCCAAAATTTATTCACGACGAAGCATGGGGAATAAAAGCAACTACGGATGGCGGTTGCATTGTTGTTGCTGGAACAGGTGACGAATACGGAAGATACAACAGGAGATGTGGAGACAATGAAAGCTCAAATACTTGGAGAGTTTATTTGATTAAGTACAACACATTGGGAAGCTTAGATTGGGAAAACACCTATACTTCTAATGATGGAGATTGGGCAGGTGAAGATATAGATTTGACGTCTGACGGAGGTGCAATTGTCGCTGTAGACAATGGACAATTTGGATTTTTAAAAATTAATCCCTTTTAATTCTATTTCACATGAAATTCAAGCTCATTGGTCTTTTGTGTATTGTTTTTATTTTCGTTGGATGTAGAAAAAATAGAAATCACTGCAGAGATTGCATAACATTCAACCACAATGGTGAACAACGACAGTATTTAATTCACACCCCTAGCCCTCTTGCTGCCAATGCCCCATTAATTTTTGTGCTTCATGGTTATACAGGTAACGCTCCAGACATAAAAGAAATAATTGGTCTTGATGAACTTGCAAGTAGTCAGAATTTTGCAGTTTGTTACCCTCAAGGAGCACTTGACAATGATAATTATCCTCATTGGAATGCTCGGCTATCGATTAGTTCAACCGATGATATAGGGTTTTTATCTGCATTGGCAAAGCACCTACACACGGAGTACAACCTCGATTCCAACAGAACTTACACTTGTGGATTTTCAAATGGAGGATTCATGAGTTATACGCTTGTTGCTGAGGCCCCTGAAATATTTAAAGGAGCTGCATCCATTACAGGTACCATGAGTGGATACACTTGGGAGAATAGAGACCAGATTAGTCCTGTTTCCATTTTACAGGTTACTGGCTCGCAAGACGATATTGTCCCAATGGACGGCAGTATGAGCGAATGGGATGGATGGGGAGGAGCGCCACATATGGATACCATCATTCAGTTCTGGAAAGACCTAAACCAAATTTCAACAATAAACACTTCCAATTCAACCAATCAGCTGGACGCATTTCACTTTGAAGATGGTATTAATAGCACTAAAGTATGGTACTATAAGTTTCACAACATGGGGCATGAAATTCCTATGACAAATTCATATGGCGTGAGTTCTGCAGAATTATTATGGGATTTCTTCAGCAGTCTTTGAAGGAAATAATTTAAAATGGCTTTTCTTCGATAATTGAATCTGAGAATTAGAAAAATTTAATTTTCGATATTTCCCCTCCAAAAATAAGTTCAATTGATCGTCATAATTATCACTTTGAAAATGACCAGAATTCCCACTTGGCAAGACGGAATAGCTGTTTTCAGGAGCACCAATAGTAATCAACCTTCTAGTCGAGGGCATTGATACCACTTTATAGTTGTGATCTCCCTGATGTGCCATTATTTTATTTACTGCATTAAAGCCTCCCTCCGCCCCATAGGGACCAAGATTAAATAAAAAATTTAACGGCTTTTGTTTTCCTAGGGGGTGTTCAAATTCAATGGTATGTACATTGCCCCAATTCCAATTCTCTTGTTTCGATCCATATTTTGTTTCCAGTTCCTCAATTGCAGCTTTAAATCCTTCAAAAATTAAAATCTCATACGAATCTTGGATTGTAAATGGAATTTCCTTTCTGAATAGAATGTTGCGGATAAAATCCCAATGATCAATACAATTTAAATACAACCTTACCAATTCATCGTCCAATTCTGTGGACAATGTATTTCTCATTATGTGATAATTGGCAAACATAAAGATGCTTGCCGCTGTTGAAGATGTGCTAAAATTAGCATCCCAATTTTGTAATGTTGTAAAAGCTGTTTTTTGAGCCGATGAAAATAGCTTTTCAGAAAGTTTGAGCACCTCACAGAGCCTGTTTTTCATTTGTGAGCCGCTCCACAATTGAACATCGGTCTGTACTTTTTGTAGCTGCTCTGTAGACCATTTCTCTTGGGTGTTGAGCAACTCCAAAATACGTTCTGCCCTGTCAGTTGACCTAAAATAGCCGTCTAATCTTGGAATGCCACCAACGCTATCAATTGTAGAAAGATTATTGGCGGTTACAATTACTCCAACTGAAGGGTTAATGAGCTGAGGATTTTCTTCAAAGGGAACATATGACAATACTTTATGATCGGGGTTGTTTCCATCCAATATTTCTTTGGCATTTACCCATGGATGTCTGTATGGAATTTTTCCAGATGCCCACCAAGCAATATTTCCTGTTGTATCTACGTAAGAAAAATTAAGTCCAGGAGAAACTACTTTGGAAAGATTTTTTTCGAAAGCGCTCATAGAATTCGAATGAGAAAGTCCGTATAAAATATCATAAATAGGATTCTCATTTTGGTAAAAAACCCAAAACATCGATAGAGGAGAACCGTTGTAGTAGGGAATATTTTCAGTAACAACAGGTCCATTTGCGGTTATCTTAATTGAAATGGTTGTATCTTTTTTAGACTTAGAATAAATTGTTTCTTCAATGGTTATATGTTCTATCCAATCGTTATTATAGCGCACTAAATTTTCTTTTTCAGGATGGAAGGTTTCTTTGTACAAGTCGAGCTCATCATTTTCAAACATGGTCAAACCCCATGCTTTAAAATCATCATGTCCTATTAATGGGAAAGGAATCATAGGCACATAATATCCATAATTGTTGTAGCCTGGGTAACTCACATGTGCTTCATACCAAACGTCAGGTTTTGAAATACCTATGTGAGGATCATTGGCCAGTATTGGCTTTCCATTGACCGATCTACTTGGAGCTAAAATCCAAGAGTTGCTTCCATGAAAAGGAGGATTCCAACGATTTGCTTCATCAGAAAGATTAAAAAAATAGGTTAAATCTTGAATGCTATCAATTTCTGGAGCTGAATCAATTTCATAGGTTCTTTTAGGAATGACATCTACCCTTTCCTCCTTGATGGTTAGGGAATTATTATCGGCATAATCTGGAAAAAGAATCTGTATGTTTTTTGGTCCAACCTTTTCTTTTAAAACCGAATACAGTCCATCAAAACGAAATCCATCCATAAAAGTGAAAGCCATGTAGGCAATCATACTTGTTACATCAATTCTTGAAAAAGGCTCAACTTCGGCTCCGATAAGTTGGTATTCAAAGGGAACAGGACCTGTCTCTATGAAACAGTTGACGCCTTGTAAATATGCATCAACGTAAGCTAAAGCACTGGAATCAATGGGATCGTTGGCTAAATATTCTTCGGACCAATGTTTAAACAGAAACCTTCGAAACATCATGTCAATTTCAATTAGATCATCTCCAAGAATTTCGGAAAGCCTACCCTGAGCAACACGTCTTTGCAAATCCATTTGAAACAGTCTGTCTTTTGCTACTGAATAACCATATGCAAAAATAGCATCGTGCTGGTTCTTGGCTTTGATGTGTGGAATTCCCCATTTGTCTTTGAACACATCTACATTGTGTTCAAGTGAGCTGTGCGACAGCTCACCATTGTCTTTTGGAAGACTTTTATTCACAAGAACTGCAAAAGAAAGAACACCCAATAAAATAATTCCAATTAAGGCAACAACTCCAATAATCAAAAACTTTTTTATTCTCATCAAACTTTATTAAAAAAGAAGTAATACATCGAAAGAATAAGAAGAGGAACGGCTATTACTAAAAACGACACAGAGATAACGAGAATTATCTTATAAATGAAGTTATTGTTCGGGGTTTTCTCTAGGATATCTGTTCGATTCATAAATTTTATATTGGAAAAAAGGCAACATTATCATTCAATTTTACAGTACCCTCTTTGAGCACTTTAGCATACCACCTTGACCAACCTGGATTTTTTTTCTGAGAAATTCTCGAAAATTGATTGTTGGTAAACGAATTTTGAATGGTTTTACATGGAGCTGTAGGACCAGTAAGCTGAATTTCTACTTCGCCCATTTTTAGCTTATCCCCTGTTTTTAAACTACCCCAGTCCATTCCTTTTATGGTTAAATTTTCTCCAGTAGAACCTGGAAAAATAGGATGACCTTCATTTTTTAATGCAGTAATAATTTCCATTGAAAACAAACAAACTGCCCGGTCAATTCCACCGTGATGGATCGTATCGTTTTGTTTGTCTCCTTTCACGCTAGCTTTACCAAAAAATGCTTTCTCAGTCGGATATTTTGGAACACCACCATTCGGGTTAATATTAATTGAAACTACTTTTGGCATGAACTAACTTTCTTCACATAAATATACACTCAAATTTCATTTTTTTTTATGTGTTTTTTCGATTAACACCAACTATTTCAGTGGACAAAGAATTAATTTTATGTAGTTATTTTGATTCATAGTTACGATGTTAAAAATTGCTTGGCACACTTGTTACAAACACCCTCTCAAGGAAAACCATCGTTTTCCAATGGTAAAATACGAGCTAATTCCCCTTCAGTTGGTTAGAGAAAACATCTGCGAAGAGGAAAATTTTTTCAATCCTACTCCCATCTCTGAACAAAATGTATTGACTACACATTCCAAAGCGTATTTCGATAAGTTATGTGCACTTGAACTAACTAAAAAAGAAGCACGACCAATTGGATTTCCTCTTTCCAATGCTCTGGTTCAAAGAGAAAAAATAATTGTTCAAGGAACACTCCAAGGAGCTGTTCACGCACTAAAGAACGCTGTATCCTTGAACATTGCAGGTGGAACACATCATGCTTTTTCTGACAAGGGAGAGGCTTTTTGTTTGTTGAACGACCAAGCCATTGCAGCCAACTATTTAATTACAAAAAAACTAGCTCATAAGATATTAATTATCGATTTAGATGTCCACCAGGGAAATGGAACAGCTGAAATATTTAAAGACAATCCGAACGTTTTCACCCTATCTTTTCATGGAAAAAACAACTACCCTTTTAAGAAGGAAATAAGCGATTTAGACGTTGAATTTGAAGATGGAACAGAGGACAATACCTACCTAACAAAGCTTTCACAAATCTTACCTAAAACCATTAAGTTGGTGCAACCAGATTTTATTTTTTATTTAGCCGGCGTGGATGTAATAAAAAACGATAAGCTTGGTAAACTAGCATTATCTATTGAAGGGTGTAAAAACAGAGATGAAATGGTATTTGAGGAATGTAAAAAAAACAATATTCCAGTTCAAGTAAGTATGGGTGGAGGATATTCATCACAGCTTAAAGAAATTGTGGATGCACATGTTAATACATTTAGATTGGCCAGAGATATTTTCTTCTAAGAATCTTTGAATTTTTTCCGACTTTGGGTACTAAGTCTCATTCGACTGGACAGCTCGAATGTCCGAACATTTTATAAATCATACAAACCCCAGAGACGGCATTGAAAATAAGTATACCACCTATTACTAGTGAAACATAAGAAAGCAAGCTTGCATTCATGAAAAATGGAATAAGAAGAAGAATTCCAATAATTGCTCGTATCACTCTCTCTTTGTTGCTTTGGTTGATCTTAAACATGTTCATTAATTGTTAGATTTTAAATTTAATCAATTTAGACTAAATTTTGCAGGAACAAATTGAATTAAGTTCATCATACGGAGCAGCAGCAGTTAAAATTTTTCAAAGAGACCATCAAAACAAAAATTAATTTATGGCACAATAATTGGTATTTTTTTTGTAAACCACTTTACACTTTTTGCTATGTTTCAATTATTTCAACGAACGATTTTATACCTTTTATTATTAATGTTTAGCTCAGCGCTAATGGCTCAAAATCGGGCTACTGCAACTAAATTTGGATACTATAGATACATTCCAGAAAGATTAAATTGGGAAGAGCACAAAAAACGAGCTACTCAGATGGGTGGTCAGCTTGCATGTATTACCAATGCAACTGAAAATGAACAAGTTAGAAGAATCGCAGATGGAGAAATTGTATGGATTGGAGGAATTCGTAGAAACTGTGGCAACGGACCTGGTCCTGAACACTGGAGGTGGTCCAATGGAAAACCATGGAATTACACCAACTGGAGTGCTGGAGAGCCCAACAACCATGCTGAATTAAACGAAAATCGCGTTTGGTTGTACGATACTGGAAAATGGAATGATGCTCCTTCGTGGGTGGAGCTCCCAGCAGTGTATGAAATACCTTTCCAATTTGATTCTGAAAAAAAGAAGACAAGCACATCCAAACAAAGCATGAGACCACAAATGAGTATCGTTCCTCCGTCTGGGACGTGGCACGGACAGTGGCAGACCATGGTTGGTGCGAAAGTTATAGACCGGGGTAATGATGACCTGATGCTCACCTTTCATGATAATGGTACGATCACAGGTGGAGCCACCGATCCTCGTAATGGGACTTTTAAGGTCACTGGTACATGGAGCCCAAACGGCAAAGTCAAATTTACTTACTCCAACCCTGGCAATGGGAATCATGGGGAGACTGCACACGGCCAAGTGAAAGGAAACCGCATGGAGACGGACTGGAAAAACAGGCATTGCAGCGGGAAAGCCCAGTACAAGTTCGATCAGTCCTCTTTAAAAGATATCAACTCGTCGGTCGTAAAAAATCTCAACGTCTCCGGGGCGGGGAGTGTTGAAGTGAATGGAAGCTACGTATTCGTGGCTGGAGAGCATCCAAATCGAATCTTTGAGACCGAACCTGGCCATTATCAACACACAACCAATCCAGCGATTTTCATTGGATTTCAAAACTGTGGGAAATTATTTAATAAACCTGAATGGAACAAATGGGTGATTTTTACAGAAAAAGGAGCTCGTTATGCCGCTCATACTAATAAACAAATTAATGTTGCTCCTAGTATCGGGAAATGGGAAACAGTACACCATTGGCCCGCAGGAGTTGAGGAGGCTGGCTTCCATCCAGCACCAAATCTCAGTTATTACGAGGATCAGCCTAAAACCAATCCCGCTAAGCATTCTCCAAGCCTTTCTACAGAAAACATTCAAATTTTAGAGGCTATACCCGGAAAACCTGTGCGTTTTAAACTCAACAATCATCCAAGCAGTAACGATGCTTGGGTGGGCATCTATGCACCGGGTGCAAGCGACAAAGATCACGGAGAACAAAACAAACGATGGAAATGGCTCCGCGAAATCGATGCGAACAACGTATCGTTTCCGAAGCAAACAGAAGGCGATTGGAGCATTAGAGTATTCTCAGATGGCGGATATACTCTATACGAAAGAAAAGATTTCACTGTTAAGCCCAAAGCTGAAATATTTTCAAAAAACCATAATACAAATCAGTATTATCAAAAAGAAATTTTAAATCAAACCATACAAAATAAAATCAATAATGAACCTTTGAGTTATTACAAGTTTATTCCAGAAAAGATGACTTGGGATGAGCACAACAATCGTGCTATTGCGATGGGCGGTAACCTCGCTTCTATTTCAAATGCTTTGGAGAATGAACAAGTCCGAAACATTATTTATTGTGAGGGAGTGTGGATTGGTGGAATTCGAAAAGGATGCGGCAATGATACTGGTGCCGATCATTGGTACTGGAGCAACGGTAAAGAATGGTCGTTTACCAATTGGCAGCAATATGAACCCAACAACTATGGGGAAGTAAACGAAAATAGAGTGCAGATGCTCAACAATGGAAATTGGAATGATTTGCCAAACGAAATCCCAATGGCTGCAGTGTATGAATTGCCTTTAGAAAATACGGAAGACTATTATGAAAACACCAACGCTAATGATTATAAGGAGCCTAAAATCAAAAAAAGACCATTTAAATTTATATTAGGTCCTGCTATTGCTATCGGAAGTTTTTTCCAGTTTAAGAAGTTCAATAAAATATCTACGAAAAATTAATGTAGAAAAAAAAAGTTAATTCTGTCATTTTAAATATCAATAAAATGAAATTGAACCTACAAGAAAGAAATTTTTGTTTGAGAACAAGTTATTCTTATAATTAAATGAAAGTCGTTCAAAAGTTTGGCTACAATCGTTGAGGATAGATTTAAAAAATGTTCGGTAATCGTAGTCAAGGAAATATGACGCAGTGTAGTATTGATAATTTTTTGAAAAATATAGTATGATTTTATTTTGATTAGAATTTGTAAATTCAATTGAATAAAAATTATCGTTTTTGGTAATATTAAAATCATTTTCATTAGCAATTGAACAACTATTATAATCGTTAGCATAATAGTTATGATTATGACTTTCTTTAATATTTTGAGATACTTTATATAGAAAAGTAGCTTTCTTATTGTTATTTAAAAGTATTGTCGCAACGTTTTCGTCTAAAAATTCAATACTCTTAATTAGATGTTCTTTTACAAAACAACAAGAAATACCTTTTTGATTTATCATTGAATATGGAATATTAAAATTAATTCTGGAGTATCTATCATTAGTTTCTGAAATTTGTAAATAATTTAAATTGATTTTTTTCTTTGAAATATCATTGTAGTATAAAACATCTGATTTTCCAGATGATGGTGTGTTAAATGACTCGATTATTTTACTCAAACTATCTATAGTTAGGTTCCTATTTAGTAAATCAATTTTATTTAATGAATCTTTTTGTTTTGTAAATTTAATTTGAGAATTTAAATCAATAATCTTTCTCTCAACTTCAATTATTTTATTGCCTAATTCATTTAATTTTTGATTTTTCTTTTCAATTATTCTTACTTTTTCGTCAAATTCGCTACTAATCTGATTTAACTCTTTTTCTTTAAGAATAAGCAAATTTTTATTTTTTATAATTAATTCATTATTAGAAATAGAATCTTCTTTCAACTTATTAATTGTCTGAATCAAAACTTTTTTGCTCTGACCATTTACAGTATAAAAAAAGGTTAAAAGAGTAATTATAAATGTTATTTTCATGCACATTGAATTTCAATTTAAAAATATAAAATAAAGCCACAAAAATCTCGATTATTGTGACTACCATTATTATTAGAGGTTTAAAGCTATATGACTATTTAAAACAATTAGACTGAAATAAAGAAGATCTTGATCCTCTAAACACACATAAACAACCAGCTAACAGGGACTGAAACTACTCTGCTATTGTAGGTTTGAAGCACAAAAAAAGCCCCAACCAAAGGAAGGGGCTCTCGTGACCTCGGCAGGATTCAAACCTGCAACCGCCTGAGCCGTAATCAGGT
>JAZADZ010000038.1:0-19890 GCA_036123135.1 Bacteroidota bacterium
TCTGTAGAAATTGAAATCAATTCAACACAGTCTAATGTGATTTATGGGAAATATCTTCCTAATAAAAATAATGGATTATTTACAGTAGCAATTGACCCTGGAAAATATCAGCTTAAAATTAGCTCTCCAACTCATCAAACAGTACTTAAAAAATTTAATGTCTCTAATTTTGATTACGACAAAGAAATAATTCGACAAACACATCTGCTTAAACCCAAAACCAATGACCCTTAAACTTGAAAGACCACTGGCATTCCTAGATCTTGAAACCACTGGAGTGAATACTGCAAAGGATAGAATAATTGAGATTGCTATCATAAAGCTTAATACAGATGGTACAAGAGAAAACTACGAACAAAGATTGAACCCTGGGATTCCAATTCCACTTGAAACCTCAGAGATTCATGGAATATATGACTATGATGTTATTAACGCTCCATATTTTAAGGAAGTAGCTAATGACATTAAAGCCTTTATAAACAATTGTGATCTAGGTGGCTTCAACTCGAATAAATTTGATATACCTTTACTTACTGAAGAATTCCATCGTTGTGAAATTGACATCAATATTGAAAATAGAAAGCGTATTGATGTTCAAAATATCTTCCATAAAATGGAGCAGCGAACTCTAGCTGCTGCATATCAATTTTATTGCAATAAAGAATTGGACAATGCACACAATGCTATGGCTGATACTGCAGCTACCTTAGATGTTTTTTTGGCACAACTTGAAAAATACAAAAGCTTAGAAAAAAACATAGATTATCTACACGATTTTTCAATACAAGGATCTAAAACCTTAGACTTAGCAAAGCGAATTGCTATTGATGAAAATGGAGATTTCTTCGTTAATTTTGGCAAGCACAAGGGGAGAAAAGTAATTGACGTGTTTGAAAAAGAACCAAGTTATTACTCATGGATTCTTTCAGCGGACTTCACATCAGATACCAAGAGGTGTTTTAAACAAATATGGGAAGACTTTAAAAACCCAAAATCATGAAAATAATTTGTATTGGAAGAAATTATTTCAATCACGTTAAGGAACTTAACAATCCAATTCCAAGTGAACCAATGTTTTTTTTAAAACCTGATTCTTCTATTTTACCTAAACGCAATGCATTTTACATTCCAAATTTTTCAAATGAAATACATTATGAGGTAGAATTAGTTCTTAAAATCTGCAAGCTAGGAAAGAACATTGATGAGAAATTTGCCAGTAACTACTTTAATGAGATTGGGTTAGGGATAGATTTTACAGCAAGAGATGTTCAAAATCAATGCAAAAAAAAAGGACATCCTTGGGAGAAAGCAAAGGCATTTGACCATTCTGCAGTCGTTTCCAACTTATTCATCAAAAAAGAAAAACTAAACATTGAAAATATTTCCTTCCGACTAGAAAAAAATGGAAATACAGTTCAAAATGGGAAATCATCTGAAATGCTCTTTAACTTCAATCAAATAATTTCTTATGTTTCCAAATATATGACATTGAAAATTGGAGATTTAATTTTTACTGGAACACCCGAAGGTGTTGGTAAAGTTGAAATCGGAGATCAACTTGTGGGATTCATAGAAAATATTGAAGCATTTAAAACTAGAGTTAAATAAACTAATTTGATTTTATCAGTTTAATTACTTCATCTTCAATAACTAAAAAATATATTCCTGAACTGTACACCTGGTTAAGTTCTACGACCAATTTATTCAATCCTTTTTCAATAGAAAAAAACTGTTGATGTAACTGCTCTCCGGTAAGAGAAATCAATGATACATCAATTTGACTACTGTTTTCGCAATTGTAAAATACAGTAACCTGATCGCTAAAGGGATTAGGGAAAACATTTTTAATTTTTTCTGAAAAATCGACTAAAGCGCCATAATTTGAATTATCTAGTAACAACTGAAAAACATCAGGAATTCCATATCCGATTAATGAATCTGGGTTAGCATAGTTGTTTGAATAAAGCTCTACTAAATGCATTAACTCTAAGTTAGTTAGTGAAGGCATAGCCTCCCAAAGTGCTGCCACCATTCCAGTGATCATGGGAGCACTAAATGAAGTTCCGTTTCCCTGACTTGCATATGCTGAAGCAGGTGGAATATAGTAAGTATTCCATCCAACTGACATTACATTTGGTTTAATATCTCCATCAAAAGATGGCCCTTGAGAACTAAAAAATGCTCGAAGCCCGTTTGAATCTACTGCACCAACCGTAAGACCAAAATCAGCATCAGCTGGAGTTGAAATATATTTCCATGCATTTGATCCTGAATTTCCTGCAGAAGTAACGCAGAGAATACCTTTTGAAGCAGCAATATTTAGTCCTTTTGCAGCAACTGTGGTATTTCCATCCATTTCTGAATAAGAATGATTCGTAGTAGAGTCATCAAAAACCGTATATCCTAATGAAGTGTTAATTACATCTACTCCTGCAGAATCTGCATATTCCGCAGCTACAACCCAATAGTATTCTTCAACCAAGGTTTCAGAAAAAACATCCTCCGAAATAAGTAAATGAAAAGAAGCTCCAGAAGCTGAACCTACATAATAACCAGGGTCATAACCAGCAATAATTGAAAGAACAGCCTCACCATGGTAATGATCTTCAAAAACACTTGTCTCTTTTCTTACAAAATCAAAAGTCGATAAAATTTTATTTTCTGAAAATAAATGTTCCAAGGCAGGGGTTTGATCTACATCTTTAAAACCTGCATCTAAAATTGCAATGTGGACATTATTCCCTGTAAGCCCTAACTGTTGGACTAAATCAGCATGGTGAAGATTGTGTTGTCGATAGCAAACCCCAAATGGATAATTTGGAGTATTGAAAACTGATAATTTTTGATCTCCTTGTATGAAATTATTGAACTTATCTATTTTACTTTTTAACTGTGAGGATGATTTAATCTGAATTAAATTATCTACAAAAGAATAGTTAGCAATAGAATCTAAGGCAATAGTATCCGTTGTTTTAACAATTATGCCATTTAGCCATTTAGAAGCACCCCAAAATGTTATCTCTCCAGAACTTAAAACTGACTGAATATAACTTTGGGAAACAGGTAAATCCAATGAGTCCAATTCAATATTTTGTTTTAGCCTTCTTTGTATTGCCCTGTCAGAAATATACAATTGGGGATCGTCTAGTGTAAAAATTGAATTATTCTTATTCGAGAATTTTATCCAATATCTTGGAAGTGTATCCTGAGAAAAAATAAAAAGAACAGAAAAATTAAGAGCCAATGTAATTAAAAGTGCTCGTTTCATAGACTGTAATTGATAATTCTCATTTCTAATTCAGAACCCTCGTTGATGTTTGTAATGTTGTATAAATTGATGTTCAAATCAACATCTTTCTTATAAATCAATCCAATATTTTTAGCATACACCTCATAGGCATTTTGATAATCTACTGCAGTATATAAATCCTTTTGTAAAACCGTTAAAGAACTGTCAAAGGTGTAATTGTTGATACTAAATGGTTGATGAATACTATCCAAAGCATATTCACAATACGGCATACTATTGAATGCATTTCCGTCCCAGTAATCCCCATATTTAACAGGGAAAATTAATTTTACATAACGGTTGTTTTCCTCTACTTTTTCTGCTGTAGTAGATGTTACTTTTTCTTGCCAAACGTCTTTTATAGTATAATCCTCGTTCGGATTAAATTTCCAAAAACGTTCAATTCTTGTAGCTATTTGTCCTTCATTATCGTAGAACTCATTGGTCTTTATTTCTTTTAAAAAATAATTAAGCGTATCACTTGATAAAGTCCCATGTACAATTTCTGTCACCTCATACTCTATCCAAGAATTGATTTCATTCGGATAGTATTGATAATGAAAATCAGCTAACTCATTAGTAGGTTTGAGACATGAGCTAAAGAATACGAATAAAGCTAGTATGCATAGAAGTTTATTCACGTTTCAAATTCTCTTTTTTTCTTTCTATTTGCTGTAAATATAGTTCAAGCTCTTTTCCTTTAAGTAAGTTGTCGTTTTTATAATACACCTTCTCTTTCACAGAACCATCATTTGCATAATACGTCCAAATCCCAGTTTTTTTACCGTTCTTGTACCATCCTTTCAAGTCAACTTGTCCATTAGAAAAATAATAAAACACCTCACCGTTTTGGTACCCATTTTTAAATTTACCTTTTGCTTTTATTTGACCATTTTCAAAATAATGCTCCCAAAACCCATGCTTTACTCCTTCGTTAAAATTATACATCTCCATAATCTTGATTCCCTCAATACTCGGATCAACCGGGTAATATATAAATTGTTTTCCATGAATTTTTCCCTCTACGTAGTCTTCAGAATTTAATAATTCATTTCTGTCATTAAAAAAATACCAAACGCTGTCCTTAAGTTGGTTGGTATACTTACCCACAGAAAGCACTCTGCCATTTTCATGATACATGGTAGCATTTGCTGTAGAACCACTAAAATTTACAATTGCAGACAGTAAACCATTTGGATAATAATATTTAAATTCTCCAATTGGAGTACCATCCTTAAACTGACCTATATATCGTGTAAACTGAGAATTTTCATAACGGACTTTCCAATCTCCTTGTTTCAATCCATCCTCATCTGTAAAATTTATAAGAGATCTAGATTGAGTAAAGTATACAACTGGAAATAAAAAAATTAAAACAAAAAAAACTCTCATTGGTAAAACATATAACATAAACTATTCAATTTCCTTGCCATTTTTTTCTTACCATATTTTGGCAATTTTGCTTTCATCTTGACGCATTGGATCCCCTTCCTTAACTTCAAAAGCTTCAAAAAACTCAGGCATATTGGCAAGAGTTCCATTTACTCTATATTTTCCGGGAGAATGAGAATCACTTTTTATTCTTGCTTCCAATGCGTTATCTCGAATGGTATTTTTCCAAACGTGTGCAAAAGCAATAAAAAATCGTTGTTGAGGGGTATAACCATTGATACTATTTTGATCTTTTCCTTCTAAAGATTTCATGTATGCATAATATGCTATGGTGAGCCCACCCAAGTCAGCGATGTTTTCTCCAAGGGTCAATTGACCGTTTACAAAAACTCCTTCCAAAGCTTCAAAGGAATTGTATTGGTCAACTAGCTTTTTAGTTCTTGCATCAAACTTTTCTTTATCTTCTTTAGTCCACCAATTTAACATTCTTCCATCAGCACTAAACTTAGCACCGTTGTCATCGAATCCATGCGTAAGCTCGTGACCAATAACAGCACCCATTCTGGCATAATTTACTGCATCTTCATAGTATTCGCTAAAAAAAGGTTGCTGCATTATTCCTGCTGGAAATACTATTTCATTGAGCAACGGACTGTAGTACGCATTGACAATTTGGGGGAACATTGACCATTTCTTTTTGTCTATGGGCTTCCCAAGCTTGGAGATGTTTTTGTGAATTGAATATCTTCTGCAATTGATAACATTTTCTAAATAATTATCTCTCGAAATAGTAATGGAAGAGAAGTCTTCCCACTCATCTGGAAATCCGAGTTTTCTTGAAAAAGCAGCAAGTTTTTGTTTTGCTTTTACTTTTGTTGAGTCTGACATCCAGTCGAGTGAGTTAATTCTATCTTCAAAAACAAGAGTAATGTTGTCCACCATCTCATTTACTTTAATTTTAGCGTTTGAACTAAAATTCTTTTCTACAAAAGCTTTCCCTAAAAGTTCCCCAATAGCTGAACTTGATACTGCTTGAATACCTTGTTTCCAAAGCGGTTTCATCTTTTTTGTTCCCCTTAAAGTAGTATTGTAAAATTCAAAGCTTATCCTCTTGCAATCCATTGAAAGTGCACTAGAAACAGATCTTAATATGTTCCATTTAAAATAATTTCTCCAATCCTCAACTGAAATAGAATCCATCAATAGATTAATTCCCTTAAAAAATTCAGGTTGACCAACAATCAAGGTGTCTTGATTGCGAATTCCGCGAGTGGACAAAAAATCTGTCCAGTTGATCGATGGGCACAATTTATTAAGTTGAGCAATGGTGTATGGATTGTATTGCTTTTCAACCTCTCTGAGCTCAACTGGAGTTTTACAAACTTTAGCAATTTTTTCCTCAATATTATAAACTCTTTCAACTGCTTTGGGAGAGTAGATATTTCCAATTCGAAACATTTTCAGCATAAATTCTTTGTAGGCAATACGTATATTTTCTGAACGTTTATCTTTTTTAAAATAATACTCTCTATTGGGAAGTCCAAGTCCACCTTGGTATAGATGAACTCTGTAAAGCGTGTTGTTCTTTTTATCTTGACCAATGTATAGACCAAATAAAGAAGAAAATCCCATATTTTGAGCATACGCAATGGTCTTTTGTAAATCATTTTTATTGATTGTTTTTTCTACTGTTCTGTAATATTTACTAATGGGCTGAGTAGATCTTTTATTTCTATTTACTGTGTCCATAAAAGAAGAGTAGAAATCTGCCAATAATTGCTCATCGGAACTTTCATTTGGATTTTGAATCGCTGAGACACTATCTAGAATTGCATTTAAAATGGTATTATTTTTTTCAGAAAGTTGATTAAAACTACTCCACCTACTTTCTTCATCAGGTACTGGATTATTTTTCATCCAAGTTCCAGTGGCATACTGATAAAAATCATCAGAGGGTTCAACTGAAAGATCCATGTAATCAAATTCTAATGTCTTAAAATTTTTCACTTCCTTTTGAGCATTCACAATTACACCAATAACAGCGAATATGAATATCGATACAACTTTTTTCATTTTACAAGTTTAAATTCATTTCAACATGAGGAATACCATCCTCCAAATACTCTTTTCCTGAAGAAACAAAACCAAGAGAAGAATAAAAATTTAACAAATATTTTTGGGCTGCAATATTAATTTGAATGTTTCCATACAAACGGATAATATCTGAAATAGATTGCTTCATAAGCTCTTTGCCTAGTCCGTATTTTCGAAATTTTTTTTCGACAACTACCCTGCCAATTATTACCTTTTTTGAGTTCTCATGAAGAATTCTTGCAGTTGCAACAATTGCATCTTCCTCATTTCTACCAATGATATGAAGTGCAGTTCTATCTTTTCCATCCAAATCTTGATACACACAGTCTTGCTCAACAACAAAAACAGCTAACCTGAGCTGAATAATATCGTGAAATTCAGCTGTTGAAAGTTCATTAAATTTCTTTATATACCAATTAATCTTCATAGTGAACTATAACAAATTTATAACTTTGTTGTGATGACCAATGGAATCAATAAAAAATATAGATACAATCCAAAGCAGCTTCTTTCAGAAAAAGAGATCATGCATGGAATTGAACAAAAAAATAAAAATTGTGTTGGTCAAGCGATTACCCTAATCGAAAGCAATCATCCTGAGCATAGAAAAACTGCCGATAACATCTTATCTAAATTAATAACCCCAAACGATACAAGTATAAGAATTGGAATTACTGGTAGCCCAGGAGTTGGTAAAAGTTCTTTCATTGAATCTTTTGGTTTATTACTATGTAAGAAAAACTACACTGTTGCAGTGCTCACTATTGACCCTAGTTCTGGAAAAAGTGGTGGAAGCATCCTAGGGGATAAAACTCGAATGAATGAGTTAAGTAAACAAGAAAATGCTTTCATACGACCTACTCCATCAAGAGGGACATTGGGAGGTGTAGCCAGAAATACCAAAGAAGCTATTTTAATCTGTGAAGCCGCTGGTTTTGATGTAATTATAATTGAAACCGTTGGAGTTGGCCAGTCAGAAACCAAAATCAATGAAATGGTAGATTTTTTCCTCCTTTTGATGCTTTCTGGAGCTGGTGATGAATTACAAGGAATAAAAAGAGGAATTATGGAACTTGCAGACTGCATAGCCATTACTAAAGCAGACTCTGGGAATGAATTACAAGCAAAAAAAGCCAGGCTTACTTTTAAAAATGCTATACACCTATTTCCTGCTAACGCAAATGGATGGGTTCCTAAAGTACACATTTGCTCATCACATGAAAATTCTGGAATTAATACAATATGGAAAACCATAGAATCTCACAGATCAACCAATTTAGAGAACGGCTGGATTAGTGCAAACCGAGCCAAACAGAATATTTTTTGGATGCATCAGCGTATCCAAGAACAGCTTAAAACAGATTTTTACGGAGATAAAGCCATTTCAAAGGCCATAATTAAATACGAAAAACAAGTTGAAAGAGATAAAATAAGTCCCTTTTATGCTGCAGAAAAAATCCTCAACCTCAAACTGTAATGCATTTCAGTTCTTTTTCAAAAAAAGTATTGATGGGAACAATAACACTATTGTTTTTAGGTATTCTTTTTCTTATTTATTTATTCATAAGCTCTAAACCCTCTGAAAAACATCTCAATTTTATTCCAGCTACTGCTCAAAGTGTTCTAATTATTGATCCTTTTGAGATTGGTGAAGAACTTAAAACTCAAATTCAAAAAAATCCATCACTGATTTTAAAATTTGATTTAACTCAGCTTTTTTCTGAAAATGTATCAATAGGAATAAATCCACTGGCTAAAATTGGAATATTTCAAGACTCCCTTGAAAAAAAGTTCATTATTGGAGCAACGGTTTCCCTCAAAGACAGCGAAGATTTTATCTCTTACATTTTTAAAAATGATATTCAACCTACTAGAACTAATGAATTTGATGTGTTTATTGAAAATAACATTGCTACTGCTCTTTTGCAGGATGCTGGAATTGTTTTTTACAGCCAAAGTCCATTTCTTAATAAAGATTTGATTTTAGATTACATTGAAAAATTAGTTCAAGACCAAAAACAAGACTCAACATTTTTTCTCAATACTAACAGTCAATTTACATTATGGAATAAAAAAATTAATCATCCACTGGCTAACTATTTTTCCTTGAATTCTCAAACTACTAATGTCAACCTTTCAGAAAACGGATTAGATATTAAAAGTACTATTGAATTAAATGATTCAAGTATTTTTAGCTTAACTAACTCTACATCAATTCGTCTTGGAAAAAGTGAGTTAGGTAAACTATCTTTCTCTGTAAGCGAATCTAAAGCATCAGGATTTTTATCTTATTTACCATTTAAATTAGACTCAATCCAAAAATATTTAGGTCAAAAAATGTGGATTTCTGCAATTGGTTTTAGGAAAAAAAATGTGATTTACAAAGACTCCACTGTTTTAAATGAGAATTTCAGCATTCCTGAATTTGCAATTGGAATCGAACTTACTAGCGCAATTGAAGTCAAAGATTTAATGCCTAGTAATTTTACATTTAATAAAACTAATGACTGTTATGAAATCACTTCAAAAGATTTTAAAAATGAAATATTTTATGTATACGTACATCAAAATCAACTTATTATTACTTCACTTCCTGTTAATATTGATGAACTTTCACTAGACTTTCATACCCTTTCTTTAGGAATTAATCTTGAGAAAACAATTGATTCCTATGTAGTCAAGAAAATATATCAGCAATTTTTGTTGAGCTCTGTTAAAAATTTCAATCCTAAAAATTTTGAGTTATACTGCGAAAAAGTAACCAACAGTGAACTTTTTATCAATGGATCATTACATTTTAACAACGAAAATGAACATTTTCTTGAAACCTTTCTCAATAGTTTACCGCTGTTAACAGACCAATTCTCAACGGAGCAGTAATGTATTTTATTTATATTAGAAAAAAGTTAAGCACCAACCATGAAAATAAAAAACTACGTATTAGGAAAGTGGGAAGAGGGGGACGGAGTTGAAATAATTCACCATCACTCGATCACTGGAAACGAAATAAGTACATGCTCAAGCAAAGGGTTAGATTACAACTCGATTCTGAATTATGGTAGAACTGTTGGTGGCCCAGCCCTTAGAAAAATGACTTTTCAAGAAAGAGGAAGAATGCTAAAGGCTCTTGCACTTCATTTAATTTCCATCAAAAAGAAATTTTATGGTTTAAGTGCTGCAACTGGAGCTACTAAAATTGATTCTTGGATTGATATTGAAGGTGGAATTGGAAATCTATTTGCCAATGCCTCTTTGAGAAGGCAATTTCCTGACTTGCCTTATTATGTTGACGGTAGCGCTGCTCCACTCTCAAAGGAAGGTACATTCATTGGACATCATATTATGGTCCCAAAAAAAGGAGTAGCTGTGCACATCAATGCATTTAACTTTCCAATATGGGGAATGCTTGAGAAAATTGCCGTTAATCTCATGGCAGGTGTTCCGGCAGTTGTCAAACCCTCAGAATTTACTTCTTATTTAACAGAGCTGATGGTACAAGAAATCATTGCTTCAGCTATTCTTCCAAAGGGTGCGTTGCAACTAGTTGCTGGAAAAGGAAGAGGAATTTTAGAGCATGTTACCAATCAGGATGTGGTAACCTTTACAGGATCAGCAAAAACTGGAAAAATTCTAAAAGCGCTCCCCAACATCATTGAAGAGTCTGTAGCGTTTAACCTAGAAGCCGATTCACTTAATGCATGTGTTCTAGGAACTGATGCTGTTCCTGGAACCGAAGAATTTGACCTTTTCATTAAAGAAGTGCAAAAAGAAATTACTGTTAAAACAGGTCAAAAATGTACTGCAGTTCGTCGCATTTTAGTTCCCGAAAATCTTATTGAAGATGTTGAAAAAGCGTTGATTGGAAGGTTGAAAAAAACAACCATAGGAGATCCGTCAATTGAAGGAGTAAGAATGGGAGCCTTAGCTTCAATCGAACAGGTCTCTAGAGTTAAAGAAAATGTTGAGCTACTCATGTCAGATCAGAAAGTGATTTATGGTAGTATGGAAAATTATGAATTAGTCGGGGGAAATAAAGAAAAAGGTGCCTTTTTTCCAAGTATTCTTTTCAGAAATGATGATCCATTTCAACATACACTTGTTCACGAAGTTGAAGCGTTTGGACCAGTATCTACATTGATACCTTACAAGGACATGAATGAAGCCATTGAGCTGGTTGAAATGGGCAAAGGGTCACTAGTAACCTCAATTGTTACTGCTAACGATAAACTGGCAACCGAATTTGTAACTGAAGCTGCACATGTAAATGGTCGTATGCTTGTACTTAACGCACGATGTGCCAAAGAGAGTACTGGTCACGGCTCTCCAATGCCTTTATTAACTCACGGCGGACCAGGAAGAGCCGGAGGAGGTGAAGAGATGGGTGGAAAAAGAGGCATCATGCATTACTTACAACGTACTTCAATTCAGGGGCACCCACAAACAATTACAGCGATTACAAAACAGTTTCAAGTTGGTGCAGATCAGCCTGAGGCTCAGCCACATGTTTTTCGAAAGCACTTCGAAGAACTTGAAATAGGTCAAACTGTTTTCACCCACAAGCATACAGTAACAACTGCAGATATTGTCAATTTTGCGAATGTTAGCGGTGACAATTTTTACGCGCACATGGACGAAACTTCTTTAGATGGTACCATTTTTGAAGAGCGCGTTGCTCACGGATACTTTGTATTATCCAAAGCTGCTGGACTTTTCGTTGACCCAGCAAAGGGACCAGTCTTGCTCAACTATGGAATTGATGAATGTAGATTTACAAAGCCTGTTTATGCTGGCTCTACTGTTGGAGTTCGATTTACCGTCAAAGAAAAAATCGACCAAGAAAAAAAAGATGAAGACGATATTGCCAAGGGAATTGTTAAGTTTCTTGTTGATGTATTCGATGAAACCGGAGAAACAGTTGCACTTGCAACAATATTAACAATGGTTCGAAAAATTGACCAATCGTAAGCTTATTGTAGAAATTCTCTACCTGCTAAAAGTTTTTAGAAAATCTACAATAGAATTTTTATTCAAACTCATCTATTTAATTAAATACAAAAAGGAGAAAAAAATTTTCAATTGGCAATTAAACATGTTTTGAAAAGTTGAAAAACTTTAAAACGAAATTTTATGTAATCCCAAAAGTTATTATCTTACTTATATAATTAATTACAGAAAATTTACATCAACTTCCGCTCCAATGAAACAAATCAACAACCACCTTCAAAAACTTATTCTTGCTATTGTAATTTTATTCTTTTTACAGTTTAATTCCCACTGCCAATCCTACATCCCACAGACATTAAATTACGACGGTCAAACAAGAGAATATCAAATATATGTACCCTCAACTTACGATGGGAGTACTTCATTTCCACTAATTTTTAATTTTCATGGAGGTTCTGGCGATATAGCTTCACAAATTTATTTATCGGATATGAGTTCTCTTGCTGAAACAGAGAATTTTCTGGCTGTCTATCCTCAGGCTCTTGCCGACCCAAACGATGGTAATTCAACAAATTGGATTCATAAAGATCCTACCAATGTTGACGATGTCTTCTTTGTAGACGCTTTAATCAATGAAATATCCTCAAACTACAATGTAGACTTGAACAGAGTATATGCATGTGGTTATTCCCTTGGAGGTGAGTTTACGTTTGAAGTTGGTTGTCGATTGAATTCCAGAATTGCCTCCATAGGTGTAGTCGCTCGTACAATGCAAACCTATACTTTTAACAACTGCTCACCCTCACATCCAACAGGTGTTCTCACTATTCTTGGAACAGACGATGCTATATCACTCTATAATGGTGTTTTTTGGCAAGGAATACAATATTATTTGTCTGCCGACGAAGTACACACTTACTGGTCTTCTTTTAACAATTGTTTTTCACAGCCTGTAATTACCCAATTACCTAACACCAATACATCTGATGGAAGCACCGTAGAGCGTCATGTATGGTCCGATGCAAATGGATGTAGCTACGTTGAGCATTTAAAGGTAATTGGAGGAGGTCACGATTGGCCAGGGACAATTGGAAATATGGACATCAATTCAACAACTGAAATTTGGAATTTTGTATCAAGATTCGATTTGAATGGTGAAATCGGTTGTAATTCTACAGGATTAAATATTTTCGAAGAGAATGAAAACATCAGTGTTTATCCTAACCCATTTAACAGTGAATTGAATATTCAAGTTGATGATTTCAGTTCCTATGTGCTTTACTCAATTGATGGCAAGCAAGTACAATCTGGAAATTTAGTTCCTGGTCTTACTACTTTTAATTTTGGTACATTATCCCCATCTTTTTACATTTTGGAAGTTGGAAATCAAACCATTAAATTGATTAAACAGTAGAATTGCTATCCGTTGAGTGCTACTACTTCTGTAACTTCTGGCACATGACTCTTTAGAAGTGTTTCAATGCCACCCTTTAGTGTTGCTGTGCTTGAGGGACATCCGCTACACGAACCCTTTAAAACGACAGTGACTTTTCCACTTTCTTCGTCGAAAGATTTAAAAAAAATAGCACCCCCATCTCCTTCAACTGCAGGGCGAACGTATTCTTCCAATAGTTCAAAAATCTGCTTGTCAATTTCAGTATTGATTTCGGGCTCCTCCGATACTATTTCTGCACCCTTTTCAGCTTCAATTGAAAATGTTCTATTTTCTGGTATTTTCTCTACAAGAACATCATTTTCACTTACCCAATCACGAATAAAATCTCTTAAGGACTGCATAACATAATTCCAATCAATTGATGCGGACTTGGTAATAGTTACAAAATTTCCAGAAATAAAAACTCCACTTACGAAGGGGAAATTAAAAAGTGCTTCGGCAAACTTTGAGTGCTCTTTACATTCTGATTTAGAAAGAAACTCAACAGATTCTCCGTTCTCAATTAACATACAATCAACAACAAATTTAATAGTTGATGGATTTGGAGTCATTTCTGCATAAACGGTAACTGGTTTGCTCATAAAAGTTAATTTTGAACAAAAATAGCAAGAACAATACATTTATGGCGCTAATAAAAAAATTAAATGGCATTTCACCAGAACTTGGAAAAGACTGCTATGTTTCTGAAAATGCAACAATTATCGGAGATGTAGTATGTGGAGACAATTGTAGCTTTTGGTTCAATTGTGTTGTAAGAGGAGATGTTCATTCCATTAGAATTGGAAATGGAACAAACATACAAGATGGAGCTGTAATTCATTGTACATACAAAAAAAACCCAACTGAAATTGGGGACCATGTAACAATCGGTCACAATGCAATTGTTCACGGCTGTACCATTAAAAACAATGTATTGATTGGAATGGGTGCAGTAATTTTAGATAAATGCATCATTGAAAATGATGCGATTGTTGCGGCTGGTGCTGTAGTTACCATGGGCACCCACATAAAGTCTGGAGAAATATATGCTGGAACTCCTGCAAAAAAACTAAAAAATATACCTGCTAATGTGGACCTCAAAAAATTAGCAACGGGTTACATAGATTACACCAACTGGTATAAATAACTTCAAAGGTTTACTGTTGTTGAAACAATAGAACTATTTGAAAATTTTGAAGCAATTTGATCAAATGACTCACTATTCTCAGTAGTAAGATACGTCATATTCCCTTCCTTTTTTAATCGATGGTCTAGCGACGTATGCTTTTGCAAATATCTTCCCAATTTATCAGCAACTAAATCTCCTTGGGAAACAAGTCGAACAGATTCAGGAAGAATTTCTCTTATTTTATTTTCGATAATCGGGTAGTGAGTACATGCCAATACAACCGTATCAATCTTATCATCTTGTACAAGTAACTCGTCAATATATTTTTGAATAAAATACTTTCCTCCCCGACTATTAAATGCATTATTTTCAATCAGTGGAACCCACATTGGACAACTTTTTTGAACTACTGTAACAGCAGGAAAAAACTTTTTTATTTCAATAGCATAGCTCATCGAATTTATTGTCCCTGATGTTCCCAAAATTCCAATATGATTGGTTTTTGTGAATGTACCAACTTCTTCAGTCGTTGGCCTTAATACACCTAGCACTTTATTAGTTGGAGCGATTTGGTTTAAATTGTTCAGTTGGATACTTCTTAATGCCTTTGCCGAGGCTGTATTGCATGCAAGGATTACAAGTGGACATCCTTCATTGAATAAAAACTTTACAGCTTCTAAGGTATATTGATACACTACATCAAAAGACCTTGAGCCATAGGGAGTTCGTGCGTTGTCACCAAGGTAAATATAATCGTACTTAGGAAGCTTAGCACGGATTTTATCTAGAATAGTCAATCCACCATATCCAGAATCAAAAATTCCTATTGAACCTATACTTTTCAAGACATAAAAAAAGCCCAATTTGGGCTTTTGAAAGTTATTTTTCAGAAGATATCCCCAACTGTTTTTTCACCAAAGCTTCAATGTTCTCTCCACCAGCATACAAAACAGAATTTAGGTCAAATACATAGTCGTAATTGTTTTTGTCGGCAACAATAGCTACAGCTTCAGAAACTTTTTTCATTATCTGTTGAAGAAGTTCTTGCTCTTTTTGTTGCATTTCATTTTCAGCATCGTAAGCAATTTTTTCAATTTTTTGCTGCTTTTCCATCAACTGTGTTTCTTTTCTTTTTCTTGCATCTTCAGTTAATGTTCCTTTTTCTTGTTCGTAAGTTTGTAAAGATTCTTGGAAGAGTTTTTGGTACATCTCCAGCTCCTTTGTCTTCTCTGTTCTAAACAATTCCAGCTCTTTTTTAGCGGATTCATAATCGGGCATTTCCAACATAATCGCTTGAGAATTTAAATGCCCAAGTTTTTGAGCAAAACATGTAGATGAAATCAATGCTACAGCTAAAACAGTAAATATTCTTTTCATTTTTTTATTATTAATTGTTGATTTTTCTTAATACAGCATCACTCTTATCGTACTTAGGTTCAGCATATATTATATTTGAGTTTTTACTTTTATCTAAAATAAAGCTATAGCTGTTGTCTTTAGCCAACTGCTTAACAGCTTTATAAATTTTTTCTTGAATAGGATCAATTAGTTCTTTTCTCTTTTTAAACAAGTCCCCCTCTACTCCAAATCGTTTTTTTTGCATTTCTTTAGCTTTCATCTCAAGTTCAATGATTTCTTGCTGCCTGGTTTTCTTAGTTTCATCTGGAAGAAGAATCTCCTCAGCTTGATATGCCTTATACTTTTGCTCAATTTCATTGTACTGTTGCTCAATTTCTTTTTGCCATTTCTCAGCCATATCATCTATTTCTTTTTGAGCAGTAGTATATTCAGGCATTTGACTGAGTATGTATTTGGTATCAATAAAAGCGTATTTCTGTGAAATAACCGGCATTGAAAGTAATCCAAAAAGGGCGATTAAAAGAAACTGTTTTTTCATAACGAATGATTTTTTGAATTATAGTTCACCAATATTCATACCAATTGTGAAATGAAACTGTCCGCGATACCCTTTTGAGAGAATTTCACTGTTGTGTATAACTTCACCAGCTGCACCTGGATTAACAGGGTCAAATCCAAAACCATAGTCCAAGCCAAGTAATCCAAACATTGGTAGGAAAATTCGGACACCTAGGCCAGCTGAACGTTTCACTTTGAACGGATTATATTTTTTATAATCATTCCATGTATTTCCAGCTTCTGTAAAAGCCAACATGTATATAGTAGCAGATGGATTCAAACTCAGCGGATACCTTAGTTCCATGGTGTATTTGCTTATGAGACGATCTCCCGTTGGAGTAGATAATGTTTGATCGTCATATCCTCTCAGTGCAATAATCTCTCTGCCATCCAAATTAAATCCAGATAACCCACTACCTCCAAGGTAAAAACGTTCAAAGGGTGGAGCTCCTAAATCTCGATTCCAACCGTTCAACAATCCAAATCCCATTCTTGCGTTCAATACCAATTTTTTATCCTTTGAGAGGGATGTAAACCAAGAGGTGGTAAATTTTAGCTTGTTGTACTGAAGGAACTTGTATTTCTGTTGATCGGTAAGATCGCTATGGTTATCAAATCCGTTCACTCTTGAATAAGGATAAACACTTGATTTTAATGTAAGTGAAATTGAAGAACCATTTCTCGGATAAAGAGGTTGATCGATACTATTTCTAGAAATATTCCATTGGACATAAGGATTGTTGACATATCCATCCGAAAAACTAAAGACATTTCCGAAATTATTTAGTTCATAATATTGATAGCCCAATTCATAATACACACTAAAATAATCATCTGGCCATTTCAATCTCTTTCCAAGACCAATTGATGCTCCTGTTATTTTAATTACCCTTCTGTCAAGATTTTCAACCCTATTGCCATCTGAATCTGTAGAATCTTGATAAAATTTTCTGTCGTAAGCTTGTAACGAGTGATATACTGAAACACTTAGGGCATTTGGTTTTTTTCCTCCAAGCCAGGGCTCTGTAAAAGACATGTTATAGCTTTGAAAGAAAAAACCATTTGATTGCGCCCTTATACTCAACCGCTGACCATCTCCAGCTGGTAAGGGAGACCAAGACTCTTTTTTAAATATCTTTCGCATCGAAAAATTATTGAATGACACTCCAAGTGTTCCAACAATACTTCCATTACCCCATCCACCAGAGAGTTCAATCTGGTCACTAGGTCTTTCTTCAACAACATATTCAATATCTACTGTGCCATCTGTTGGATTTGGAGCTGGATTAACACCTAATTTCTCAGGATCAAAGTAACCGTTTTGAGCCAGCTGTCGCTGCGTACGGATAATGGCATCTCTAGAAAATAAATCACCTGGATGAGTGTACATGTCTCTTAGAATTACATGATCGCTAGTTTTTGTATTTCCCTTAATAGTGATGTTTTTGATTCTTGCCTGTTTGCCCTCATAAATTCTAAATTCTAAATCCACAGAGTCATTTCTGATACTTTTTTCAATTGGTGTTATCTGAAAAAATAAATATCCATCGTCCATATACAAAGAACTAACATCGTTGCCGTTGGGGTTCATGTACAATCTAGCGTCAAGTGTTGCTTGATTGTACTCATCACCAGGCTTGATGCCTAAAACAGTGTCCAACTGACCAGAAGTATATTTCAAGTTCCCAGACCAATTTATACTTCTTATGAAATACTTACTTCCCTCATTGACTGTTAAATCAATATTGACAGAGTTTTCATCGAAATTGTATACAGTGTCATACGTAATTTGGGCATCTCTGTAGGAAAGTTCTTGATATTTTTCAATGATTTTTTGTTTGTCGGTTTTAAATGTAGAATACTGAAACTTAGATCCTATACCAAGCTTATACCATTTTTTCTCTTTGGTATCTTTCATTTGCCTCTTAATCTTAGCAGTATTAAGAGCAACGTTGCCAGAAACATTGATGGCGTTAATTTTAAATTTATTGCCCTTATCAATGTTGATTTTCATCATGACACTATTATTGACTAAAGTGTCTTTAGAAATTACAACATCAACTTTAGTGCGAAGGAAACCTTTACCAACAAAATAGTTTTTTGTAGTTTGACGAACTCTTAACAATAAATCATCTGTAACAATTTTTCCACTGTATAGATCTAGGTCTTCTCTCAAATTATCACCTTCGGATTTTGATATCCCTTTAAAACTGTATCTAGAAAGACGTTCTCTTTCAGTTAGCTTAATTACCAAAAAAATATCACCTCCAACAATCTTTTCAGCTAAAATCTCAATATCAGAAAATAAGTTTTCGTTCCATAAATTTCTAACAGCGGTTGAAATGCTCTCACCTGGAATAGTAATTTTGGTTCCTCTTTGAAGATTTGATTTCTGTACAATTAAATTGTGATCTAAATTACGAACTCCATCAACCACAATTCCTGCAATTGTGTACTCTTTTGGGGTCATATAGTCAATTGATCCCAACTGCGCAAAAACAGAACCTTTTGAAAGAAAAACAGCTATTATGACAAGCTTAATTAATCTCATTTTCGTCTAGTTGTTCAGTTGTTTTTCCAAATCTTCTTTCTCTTTTTTGATAATCGACAATTGCCTTGTAAAAGCACTCTTTATCAAAATCGGGCCACAAGGTGTCCGTAAAAAGCAATTCAGTGTAAGCAAGTTGCCACATTAAAAAATTACTAATTCTATTTTCACCACTTGTTCTAATCAATAATTCAGGATCTGGGAAGTTAGCGGTCGAAAGGTATGAACTTATTAATTCTTCATTTATTTCATTTGAAGATAAATTATTGTGCTCAATATTTTCAGCAATCTTTGAAATGGCATTTGTAATTTCCCACCTCGAGCTGTAGCTAAGTGCAAGAATTAAAGTGAGGCGGTCATTGTTTTTAGTCTGTTCAATTGCGTCATTTAATGCCTGCTGACAAGATAAAGGAAGGTTTGCAGTATTCCCTATTGTTCGCAGTTGAACACCTTTCTCATGCATCTCATTGAGCTCATTGGTAATGGATTGAACCAATAAATTCATTAGACTATCGATCTCTTCTTGAGGTCTGTTCCAATTTTCAGTACTAAAAGCATATAGTGTAAGGTATTCGACTCCAATTTCAGCCGATGCAGTAATCACAGATCGAACAGAGTCAACACCATTTGTATGTCCAAAAATTCTAAGTTCACCTTGTTGCTGAGCCCATCTGCCATTACCGTCCATAATAATAGCAACATGCTGTGGAACTTTGTCAGGTAATATTTGAGATTTATAACTCATTAAAATAGTGGGCGAATTTCTTAAAATTTTGCGATAAAATGAAATTTATTTACCATGTTGGGCAACTGGTCTTCTTTACCAATGAGAAGGTGACAATAAAACCGCTAAAAGCATACCAATCGTTATTGTTGGGGTTTCCTCTTTGAAGACCATAATTCGAATTATTTATTCCATCTGGATTTACACTCCGATCGCTTAATTCAGCTGATAAGCCCGTTCCTGTTTCCTGAACTAGTAAAGCCTGATTGGGATATAAGCCACTTACATCATCTAAAAAATCAGTGAAGGTTTTTCGCATTCCATATTCCAATGAGATGGCCACACGATTAGATAAATTCAATTTTGCACCAATTCCAAATGGAATAGATATCTGACTTAATGAATATGGTTTTTTGTT
>JAZADZ010000039.1:0-14558 GCA_036123135.1 Bacteroidota bacterium
AAAAACAATGAACTATATACGCTTAGTGTAATCAATAAATAATACATTTCAGTCGCTCTCAATTAGTCCTATTATTTTTTTATTAAAAAGATTTCTAACATTACTAAAGATTGTATAGATTAGAAGCGAAATAAATTCGTAATTCATTCAATTAAGGTTAAATAATATTAGACTCAATCGAAAAAATGGAAAATTGGAAAGTAGACGTTGAAGCCGCAAACCTAAACAAATACAAAAAGCTTTGTACCAAACTAATTGAGCATTATTCAAAGAAAAATAGAAATAAAATCACTGTTTTCGAAGAACGAAAAATCAAACAAATTTTAAATCGAATGTTTTCAAATGAATTGGATTATCTTGAAAGTGAACCTGATGATTACTTTGAACTTTATGGTGATGATCATCTCCAAAACTAAATTCTTAAAGCACTACGTTTTTCTCAAAATTTTAAGAAAAATTTCGTTAGAATTTACATGTCGAATATCTTCTTTTGCATGAACACTCTAAAGCTTATTCCTAAATATCTCTTGATTTCAAGGCTTATAATTAACAAACCAAAAAGAATTGTTTTTAAGACCATAGATGTGAAATAATTTAATACTATTCTCAATCTAAAATACCCTCCATAATACACTTCACAGTGCCGCGTTAATAATAAAAAAAAACGTTATTCCTTTCATTTGCGGGTAATGTTATTTTTACGATATGACATTAAATGCAATTAAAAATTTAATTCGAAAAATCTTCAAACAATTTTGTTTTTCACTGCTATTAATGACCATTGGTTTTCATACAACTTATGGAGCTAATTCTTTATCACCTTGGGCTGACAGCCTTCTTTTAACGATGACTTTGGAGGAAAAAATAGGTCAGCTTTTCATGATTCCTGCATATTCAAATTTGGATAATGCACACGAAAAATCAATTGAAAATTTGATTAAAAATTATCATGTTGGTGGCATTCTATTTTTTCAAGGATCCCCTCACAAACAAATCAGCCTTACAAATAAATTCCAACAAACTAGTAAAATACCGCTTCTAATTGCAATGGATGCTGAATGTGGTTTAGCAATGCGTTTGGATAGCTCTACATTGTTTCCCAAACAAATGACACTTGGAGCGATTACAGATGATAGATTAATATATAAAATGGGAAATGAAATTGGGATCCAATTAAAGAAAATGGGAGTGCATATGAATATGGCTCCTGTAGCAGATGTGAACAACAACCCCAACAATCCAGTAATTAATAACAGATCCTTTGGTGAAAGCCCGGAGAATGTAGCTCTTAAGTCACTGATGTACATGAAAGGTCTGCACGCTCAAAAAATTCTAGCTACTGCAAAACACTTTCCTGGTCACGGAGATACAGACAGTGACTCTCACAAAACATTACCGACTATATATCATGACAAAAAAAGAATGGATAGTGTAGAGCTTTATCCTTTTAAAGTTCTTATTGATAGTGGTCTTAAATCCTCAATGATTGCGCATTTATACGTGCCTTCAATTGACAAGACACCCAATAGAGCATCTACACTTTCAAAAAAATTAGTTACTGACCTTCTTCAAAAGGAGCTCAACTTTAAGGGGTTGATTTTTACCGATGGATTGAACATGAGAGGGGTAAGTGCATTTTATGATGAGGGAGAAGTTGATGTTCAGGCATTACTTGCAGGAAATGATATTTTGCTCATTCCCGAAAATATTCCAAAAGCCGTTGAAAAAATAAAAAAAGCCATTATCAGTAACAGAATTTCAGTTGATGAAATTAATCGAAAAGTAATAAAAATACTTTCTGCAAAGCAATGGGTTAATTTATCGAACAAATCCTCGATTGAAAGCAAATCAATTACCAAAAGAATTAATAGCTATAAAGCAGCATTTACAAATCATGAGCTATATAAAAATGCATTAACGTTAATCAAAAACGACAATGAAATACTTCCAATAAAACGATTAGATAAATTGAAAATTGCTTTAGTAAGCGTTGGTAAGTCAATATCTAATGGATTTGAATCTTCCATCGACCGTTACTGCAATTTTGAGAAATTTAACATCGACAAAAATGCTAGTAAGCAAAAACTTGACTCAATTATTAGTGAACTTTCTAGATTCAATACAATTATTTTTTCAGTATATGAAATGAACCAAAATCCATATCAAAATTTTGGGCTACCAATTGAAATTGATCTGCTTACAAAAATTTTACACCCTGAGAAAAAAATCATACTGAACGTATTTGGAAACCCTTATAGTTTATCGAAACTGAAAACAATAGATTTTATTGATGCAATTCTAATTTCATATGAAGACGAGGAGCTACCAAATGACCTCTCTGCTCAGCTAATTTTCGGAGGAATTCCTGCAAAAGGAAAATTACCTATTAGCATTAATCAAAAATTCAAAGAGGGCTTTGGTTTAGAAACTATAAAAACAAGGCTTTCCTATACTTTCCCGGAATCGATTGGCGTATCACACACTGAACTATTAAAAATAGATACCATTGTTCAGGAAGCAATCGATGCTAAAGCGTTTCCTGGATGTCAGATTCTAGCAGCTAAAAATGGTGAAGTGTTCTTTCAAAAATCATATGGCTCTCATACGTATGATAAAGGGGCTAAAAAAGTTAACAATTCAACAATTTATGACTTAGCATCTATTACAAAAATTGCTAGCTCTGCAGCTGCTCTAATGGATTTACATCAAAAAAATAAAATTTCCCTAGATTCTAATCTTGGGTACTACCTACCCAAATTAGTAGACACATCAGCCTATAAAGCGATTGTATTGAAAGAAATGTTAACTCATCAAGCAAAGCTCACTCCTTGGATCCCGTTTTACATTAAAACACTTTTTAAAGGAAAACCTAAATATGAAATATACAGCATAAAAGAATCTGAATATTTCAACAAAAGAGTTGCAAATGACCTTTTTATCAATGAAAACTACAGAGATACTATATTTAAAAGAATCCTAGATACTGATCTTTTAAAAACGAAAAAGTATAAGTACAGTGATGTTGGGTACTACTTTGTAAATGAAATGATAAAGAAAATCACTGGTTTGGAACAAGACAAATACCTTGATTCTGTTTTTTACGACAGGCTTGGATTAAAAAATATAGGCTACAGACCAAGAACTAAATGGCACTTAGATAGAATACCACCAACTGAAGATGACAAAGCGTTTAGACAACAAATAATTCATGGAGATGTACACGATCAGGGTGCAGCGATGCTTGGGGGAGTTGCTGGACATGCTGGTTTATTCTCTAACGCAAACGACCTTGCGGTTATGATGCAAATGTTTATGCAGTATGGGATATATGGTCAAGATACCTTATTAAATGAGGAAACTGTAAAACTTTTTACCAGTTCACCTTATTACAAAAGCAACGACAATAGAAGAGGAATTGCTTTTGATAAACCTGTAAGAAATGGCGCTGGGGGTCCAACATGTTTCAATTGCGCATCGACAAAAAGTTTTGGACATTCTGGTTTCACTGGAACGTTAACTTGGGCGGATCCTGAAAATGGATTTGTCTATGTCTTTTTATCCAACAGGATTCATCCAAATGCTGAGAATAAAAAACTAATCACCATGAACATTCGGACTAGAATTCAAAAAGTATTTATTGATGCATTCAAAAAATAAAAGCAACAATCTATAAAAATAAAGTAGACTCGGGTCCTTTATTAAAAAGTAAATCAAAAATACTTAGGTTTGGAATAAATCCATATTTACTGTCAAAGACCTGAAAGTACTTTTTTTCATTGAACTGAAATGTTGCAGATTTTTTTGGATGAATTGTTGTTCTATGATCGCTTAGATTTTCTACGTCAAGTTGAAATTGATTTGTATAGCTAATTGACGTTTCAATTTGTAAAAGTTGAATAAATAGGTTTTGTAATTCTGTATTAAAATCTAGTAAAAAAACAGGCTTATCCTTAAAATATAATTCATGAAAATAGTGTTCGTAATATTCAAAAAAGGCGGAGGACCGGTAACAGCTCTCCAAAGATTTCCAGTGATTTTTTTGCCAGCCCGAAGAATAATTTATCTTGACATCTTTCATGATTTTTTTTCCCCTTTCTCTATTAACAGGTATTATCAAGTCCAGTTTTCCGTTGGCTCCGTATATCTCACATCTGTTTCTAAAAGACTGTTTGTTATAAAATTCAAAAGAATCAACTAGTATTGAGTCAGCATTTTTGATGCATGAAAAGTAATCGATGTTACCAGCATAAGTGGATCCAAGAAGAACATTCATTACTTCACAAACGAAAAAATTCTATCCCATCTGATACCAGTTTCAACATGTTTAGTGAACCAAATAAAAGAAGCAGTTCCAACAACGTGGTCTTCAGGGACAAAACCCCAATACCTTGAATCTGCTGAACCATGTCTATTGTCTCCAATAAGCCAGTAATAATTTTGTTTGAATGTGTAATGTGTGGCTGGAGCTCCATTAATTTCAATTGAACCATCAGGAAGTTGTTGTACTTCATTTTTTTCATATACTTCTATGGCTCTTTTGTATAGAATCCAATTGCGTTCGTTTAGCTCTATTTCCCTTCCTTTTTTTGGGATATAAAGAGGCCCAAAATTATCACGTGACCAATCAAAAGAGGGATCATTTGGAAAAACTGGACAGTATTGACCCATTGACGCATAATCCATTCCTTTCGAATTTATTTCCATTACAACACTATCACATCCAGGGATAGCGGCTAGTTTATTAGCAGTCTCAGGACTACAAGTTAAAATTTCGTAGTTGATTTTGAGTGCTTTTTTGGTTTCGTTAATTGAGATTATATCTTTTGTTCGATCGGAAGAGTCGGTTACGGTAACGATTGTATCTAACGAAGTTCGAACAAATTCTCTTGGATTATACCACTCCATAGCTCCATTTGGAAACATCATGGGATGATGCTGATCATTATAGACCTCAAATTCCTCTAACAGGACATCATAAGGAGGAAGCCCTGACTTTTGATCAAAGTAAAAATTGTAGGTAAACAATGCCTCCTCAGGTAATTGTTCGGCAACTCCATTGATGTGAATGATATTATCAATAATTTCAAGAGTATCACCACCTACTCCAACACATCTTTTAATGTAGTTTTCTTTCTTATCAACAGGCAAAGTAGTTAAACCATTTGTTTCTTCAATTCTTCCAGCTGGCGATTGATTTATTGATCCACCGTCAATGAATTTTTTTCTTGTCTGTCTCATGTAAAAATCAATGAAATCTTGATATTTCTCATTGGTTAAAGTTACCTTGTTATTAGTGATTGCATTTTGATCAATAGCACAATTGATAAATGCCTCATTTCTTAAAATTGAATAATAATCGTGAGCTATTACAGCATCGTGAACAATAACACTATCTCCAACAGGCCAGTTGAAAACCATGATATCGTTCCTTTTTATGTCTCCATACCCAGGAAGCCTGGTGTATTCAATTTTAAACCACTCAACAAATGAGGGAATGAATGTTAAAGGAATTCTATTGTGCACAAAAGGAATTGAAATAGGAGTCTGCGGAAGCTTTGCACCGTATTTCATTTTATTAACAAAAAGATAGTCTCCAACTCTCATAGTTTTTTCCATTGAACCAGTTGGAATGGTGAAGGCCTCAAAAAAGAAAGTTCGGATGATTGAAGCAGCAACAATTGCGAACCCAAGAGCATTGGTCCACTCGCAAGTTATGGTCTTTTTATTGGGCTTATTTTTGGAACCCAAAAGTTTGAATAAAATAAATAATGTATGCCCCACAAAGGGAGCAATAAAGAAAAGTGTTAGGTGATCGTGAATTTTCCTTTTTTCTCTATCTTCCTTTTTAGACCAATCAGTTGGTTGAACTAATTTATTCTTTGAGTCAAAAGCTAAAAAAGGTATAAAATACCAAGGAAGAAGAATAGAAAAAAGAGTGTCTTTCGGAGAATATTTTCCAAATAATCTAGCCGTTTCCACATTGCAACCCACTGTAACAACAAGGTTAACAAATGGAATTATGAAAAAGAAAATCCACCACCAAGGCTTCTTAATTATTTTTAACCATACGTAAATGTTGTAACCAGGAATGAAACCTTCCCATTTTTTTCTTCCAGCTTTTTCAAAAATCTTCCACAATGAACCAAAATAGATGGCAATCATTAAGAAGAGTAAAATTTGAGGTATCATATCTTATCTATTGTATTGCTAAAACATCTTGCATTGAAAAAACTCCTTTTTTATCTTTAATAAATTCAGCAGCAAGCAATGCGCCGTGAGCGAAACCTTCTCTCGTTTTGGCATTATGTGTGATGGTAATTTCGTCTATGTTATTCTGAAAAGATATTGTATGAATTCCTTTAACATCCTTATTTCTTAACGCTTTTACAGCAATAGAATCTGCAACTGGTGAATCAAATTCCTGCGCTAGATTCCATTGATTGTAACTATCATGATTTGAAATAATTTGATCTGCAATGGTTATAGCCGTTCCGCTTGGTTCGTCCAACTTTTGAGTATGATGAGTTTCGTGAATTGACACTTTATAGTCTGGATGTTTACTCATTAACGAAGCTAATTTCTTATTTATTTCAAAAAAAATGTTAACTCCAAGTGAAAAATTAGTTGACGAAAGTAATGTTCCATTTCTACTTTTACACTGAGCTAAAACTAAATCTAAATCAGAATGCCATCCCGTGGTACCAACCACAACTGGAACACCAGCATCGAAGCAATAGTTAATATTTTTTACAGCACTATCTGGAGTTGAAAATTCAATGGCTACATCACTTCCTTGAATATCACTGGATTCCCAGTTTGATTCATTGGCAATAAAAAGGATTTCGTACCCTTTTTTAAGTGCAATTTTTTCAACCAATTGACCCATTTTTCCATATCCAATAATTGAAATTTTCATCTATTATCTTATTCAGACAAATGTAAAATAAAAGGGGAACTATTTAAATATCAATTGTAATCAATTGATATTTTTTTAAACAAGCTCATTTTCAAACCTATTGAATTAATTAAAATTTATAACTTAACAAGTTAAATACCCCCAATGAACAAAAATGTTTATTCGATACCTTAATATTGTGTTTACTTTTAGGATAACTCTTATAGTTTCATTATCGTTTTTGTGCTCTATTTCATTTAGTCAATTTCAAATAAATGGTAATGCCTCACAAACCGATTGCAAATGCTATCAACTTACCCCAAATCAAAGCAATCAAGTGGGATCTGTATGGAACATCAATCAAATTGATTTAACGCAACCATTTGATTTTTCTTTTGAAGTTTTTCTGGGATGTAATAACTCAAGTCAATGGGTTGGTGCCGATGGGATTGTTTTTGGATTACAGCCCATTAGTACTTCAATTGGAAATGCTGGTGGTGCCATGGGATTTGGTGGGGTTTCACCCTCTCTTGGGGTTTACATAGACACTTGGCAAAATCCCTCTCACAATGACCCATTGAATGACCACATTTCCATCAATAAAAATGGAGATCAATTTCACAATACGCCTAATAACTTAGCTGGACCATTTGATTTGGGAGACATTGAAGACTGCAGTTATCATAACTTAAGAGTAGTTTGGTCTCCTGCTATTAACACCTACACCGTATTTTTTGATGGTGCTGTTGTTCTAATTCATATTTCTGATATTGTGAATACTATTTTTGGTGGTGACCCTATGGTTTTTTGGGGATTTACTGGCTCTACTGGGTCTCAATTTAACGAACAACGTTTTTGTATTGATGTCCCTGATATTTCAATTAATACATCTTCATCTTCGGTTATTGACGAACACTGCAATCAATCAGATGGATCAATAACTGGAATAAGTTTCACAGGTGGATTAAGTCCAATTAGCTATTCATGGAATTCATCAGCATCTTCGTCATTGGATACTACCAATCTTTCCTCAGGTTCGTATAGTTTAACCATTACAGATGGACTTGGATGTACTGAAACTGTCGGTCCATTTACTGTTGACAACATTCCAGCTCCTATCATTGATACCAGTCAAATGATTATTAAGGATGAATCATGTGAACAGCAAGATGGATTTATTTCAGGAATTACAGTCAGCGGTGGAGTCTCACCTTACAGTATATATTGGGATGGTAATCTTTCTAGTTTGGATATTTCAAATCTATCCAATGGCAATTATGAATTGGTTGTTTCCGATCAGTACAATTGTCAAGATACTGCACTTATCACTGTTGATTCAATAGGTGGCCCCGAATTTGATTTAACATCGCTTATAACCTACGACGAAGATTGCGGACAACAAAATGGATACATCACCGGACTTGCTGTATCAGACGGAACTTCTCCATACTACTTCGAAATCAATGATACTGCAGTAACATCACTAGATACCAGCCAGTTGAGCCAGGGAGACTTTCAATTTATTGTTATTGATGACAACGGATGCACTGACTCATTACTCTTAACAATTGTTGATGGCAATTATCAAACTACAGATTTTAGTTTTTCTCCTGCGATTGATGTTTATGCTCAAGAGACCATATTATTTGAAGATTTATCTTTTGACACCACTGTAAATTGGTTTTGGAATTTCGGAAACGGTGATTATGATACCACTCAAAACCCTACATATTACTATTCAATTCCAGGTGATTACACCATTTGTTTGACTTCGACAAATTCATTCAACTGTTCTGATACTCTATGTGAAGACGTTACCATACTACCATTGGAAGTAGTAATTCCAACTATTTTCACACCAAATAACGATATGGTAAATGATACATTTACCATACAAGGAGTTAACAGCACATATGGTTTAGTTGTACTGAATCGCTGGGGGCAAACTGTTTTTAATCAAAATCCCTACCTCAACAAATGGGATGGGAGGAGCTCAAGCGGGCTTGAACTTCCAAATGGCACTTATTATTATGTGTTAACCAATTACCTAGACAATGAAAATTTAACAGGAAATTTTCAACTTACTAGATAACCATTTATAAAATACTTTTGGAACTAAATATTGGCCTCTAACTTCTCAGCCAATGCTTCTTTGGATTGCGCACCAACAACTTTGTCTACAACCTCACCATTTTTAAGAAAAATAATTGTTGGAATATTTCTTACACCAAACTTAGCCGCAATTGAGGGATTGTGATCAACGTTTACTTTTCCAACTACAGCTTTACCGTCATACTCAGTAGAAAGAGCATCAACATGAGGTCCAACCATTCTGCATGGACCACACCACTCAGCCCAAAAATCTACCATTACTGCTTTATCTGATTTCATTGCTAATTCGTCAAAATTAGCTTCTGTAAATTCTAATGCCATTGTTACTTTTTTAAATTTTTTGCTAATATACTATCGAAGTTTAGTTTGTCAAACAAATTGAGGAATAATAAAATCCTGTGAAAATGATTAATTAATTAGTTCTTGTTCTTCTATTTGAGCGGTAATAGTTTCGTTTGTTAGATGGTCTCTAAGAAACTCATTTAATTTGGATTGGTTCAAAGAACAACCTAAAAAACTAGATAACTGACTTAACTCGTCCAACAAATCGTTGGAAATTTTAAGCATGAAATCTCTTGAAATTAGCAATACTGAGGACTTATCGGCCGTATCAATCATTTCAAAATAAACCGGTTTTTTTCCTTTATGTTTTTTAAATATTTTTTTAATATGCTCAATCTCTTTTTTGTTCATTAAATTGGAATCCCAACGCAAGTAAATGTTCTTTACATTCTTATCAAGAACATCTTTTAAAAGCTCAATTTTTGAGATTTTAAATTCCTTTTGTTTTCCATCAGCATTGTAATGTTTTGGTTTTGGCTGAATTTTCCCGTTGACAGCCAAAAAGTTACCTGGATGAAGAAAATGACTGAATTTTAAATATTGTTCACCAAATAACCTAAACTCAATTGAACCATGCATGTCTTGAAGTTCTAGTACTCCATACTTGTTTCCTTTTCTACTTTGGAGGTTAAGTGCCTTATTGGCAATACCAATTAATGTTAACTCTCTATCCGGAAGTTGATTGATATTTTCTGCAAGCACAGCTGCATTGGTATCACAGAAATTCTGTAATTCAAGTTTATAATCTTCTAATGGATGACCAGAAATATAGATGCCTACCACATCTTTTTCCCTATTTAATTTCTCGTAAGTATTCCACTCATCACAAAAAGGAATGGGAGGTTGAGGGAAATTAACTTCTCCTTCAATATTTCCAAACATATCAACTTGAGCAGAGTTGGAGCGCTCCTGAAAAGAATGTCCAAACTTGATCGCTGTTTCAATTAACGTTCTATTTTTAGTATCGGTGTGAAAATACTGAGCTCTATGGACATCTGAGAAAGAGTCGAAAGCACCTGCCATTGCAAAGCTTTCCAAAACTCGTTTATTGCTGTCTCTTAAATTTACTTTTTTAACGTAATCAAAAATAGAGGTAAATAGACCTTCTTTCTTTCTCACATCAACAATATTCTTAACCGGGTTGATTCCAACTCCTTTTATTGCACCAAGCCCAAATCGAATTTGCCCTTTAGGATTAACGGCAAATTTATACCAACTCTCATTGACATCAGGACCCAATACTTCAAGACCCATTCGTTTACATTCCTCCATGAAAAAAGTAACATTTTTAATGTCGCTCATGTTATTGCTAAGGACTGAAGCCATGTACTCCGCTGGATAATTGGCTTTTAAATAAGCAGTATGATAAGCAATAAGCGCATAGCAGGTGGAATGCGATTTGTTGAACGCATAGGATGCAAACGCTTCCCAATCCTTCCAAATTTTTTCAAGTATTTCTCTATCATGACCATTTTTTTCTCCTTGATCAAGAAATTGAGGTTTCATCTTAGCAAGAAGATCAAATTTCTTTTTACCCATTGCTTTTCTGAGCGTATCCGCTTCACCTTTGGTGAAACCAACTAAACTCTGTGAAAGTAGCATGACTTGCTCTTGATAAACCGTTATTCCGTAGGTCTCTTTAAGAAACTCCTCCATTTCAGGCAAGTCATATTTAATTTCTTCATCTCCATGTTTTCTTTTAATGAAGCTTGGAATATACTCAAGTGGTCCTGGTCTATACAAAGCGTTCATCGCAATTAAGTCCGAAAATTCAGTTGGTTTTAGCGCTTTTAAATGCTTTTGCATTCCAGGAGATTCATATTGAAAAACACCAACAGTTTCCCCTTTCTGAAACAATTCATAGGTTTTCTTATCATCAAGAGATACGTTTTCAATATCCAGCTTTTCACCTGTTCTGGCTTCAATAATTTTAACAGTATCTTTTATTAGTGTGAGCGTTTTAAGTCCCAGAAAATCCATCTTGAGTAATCCTGCATTCTCCGCTACTGAATTATCAAATTGAGTACACCACATGTCAGAGTCTTTGGCCTTTGCTACAGGCACATATTCTCTAATATCAGAAGGAGTTATGATAACACCACAAGCGTGAATTCCAGTGTTTCTGATGGTTCCTTCGACTAATTTTGCTTGTTGAACAACCTCAGCTTCAAGATTACTGTTCTTGTAAATGGTCCTAAGTTCTTGTGCCATCTTGAGCTGATCAGGACTAATTTTTTTCTTTACTTCCTCATCGGAAAGGTCTAGTAATTTATTAAGTTTTGTATTGGGGACTAGCTTGGCTATGCGGTCTGTTTCGTGAAGAGGCAACTCCAGCACTCGACCAGCATCTCGAATGGAAGACTTTGCTGCCATTGTTCCATATGTAATAATTTGGGCAACCTGACTTGAACCATATTTATCAATGACATATTGAATTACTTTGGATCGACCCTCATCATCAAAATCAATGTCAATATCGGGCATGGAAACACGATCTGGATTTAAAAAACGCTCAAAAAGTAAATTGTATTTTATTGGATCAACATTGGTAATTCCAGTGCAGTACGCCACAACAGATCCAGCGGCAGAACCTCTTCCAGGCCCAACAGAAACTCCCATATCTCTAGCAACATTACAGAAATCTTGTACAATCAAAAAATAACCTGGATATCCAGTTTTTCGTATTGTTTCTAGTTCAAAGTCTATTCGTTCTTTAAGTGAATCATCAATAGTTTTATATCTTTTTTTGGCTCCTTCGTAAGTGAGAAATCGCAGATAATTGTTCTCACCATTTTTTAATGATGGATCTGTAAGGTCTTTATCGTCTTTAAATTCATCAGGAATTTCGAATTCTGGAAGCAAAACATCGCTTGCTAGTTTGTACGGTTCACATTTTGCAATGATTTCATTGGTGGTTCGAATCGCATCAGGTAAATCGGCAAAAAGTTCTTTCATTTGCTGCTGCGACTTAAAATAAAATTCATTGTTCGGAAATCCATTTCTGTAGCCTCTTCCCCTCCCTACTGGAGTTGATTTAAACTCACCCTCTTTAATGCACAAAAGTATATCGTGAGAAAGTGCATCCTCTTTGTTCAGGTAATAAGTATTATTCGATGCAAAATATTTTACATTGTATTTTTTGGCAAATTTTAAAAGCGTTTCATTGACTATTTTTTCATCCTCAAGGTGATGTCTGTTCAGCTCGACATAAAAGTCGTCACCAAATTTTTCTTTCCACCAAATAAACGCCTCTTCTGCTTGTGCTTCTCCAACATTTAATATGAGCTGTGGCACCTCTCCTAATGTGCCTCCTGTTGACACAATGATGTCTTGCATGTGATCCAAAAGCACCTCACGATCAATTCTTGGAACATAATAGGAACCAACAACATGACTGTCTGAAGAAAGTTTAATTAAATTACGGTACCCATTTTTATTCTTTGCAAGCATGGGAATAAGGTATCCAGAGTCTTTGACGCTTTTGTTCTTGCGATCTTTGCATAAATAAAATTCTGAGCCTAAAATTGGCAACACTTTTTTCTTTTCAATTGTTTTAAGAGTGCTGACATCATGATTGGGATCATTCTTAAGTTCCTTGATTTGTTTATCAATTCCCAAATTGTGTCTGAATCCTTCTTCGACAAAATGATACGCTGCCATCATGTTACCAATATCTGTAAGCCCAACAGCTGGCATTCCCATTTCTGAAGCTTTTAAAATCAAATTTTTAATCTGTGTACAAGATTGAAGTATAGAAAACTGTGAATGATTGTGTAGATGAGAAAATGGAACAGCCGAAAGTTCTGACAAGTTAGTATCAACATCAATCGAAATGGACTGATCTTCTTTTTTCTGTTGTTTTTTTATCTTTTTACTTGCCTTTTTTAAATCCAAATGCGTTAAGCCAATGGGCTTTACTGGTTCTGGATTGTTCTTAAAAAAGGAGGAGTATTGTTCGTTATCAAATAATAATTCCTGATTGGTGAACGACTTAATTCTAATTAGCTCTAAAAAGCATCTTGCAGTTGCTTCCACATCTGCAGTTGCATTATGTGCCTCTGCAAAAACATCATCAAAAAGGAACTCGTTTAACTCAGTTAAAGTTGGCAGCTTAAATCTACCACCCCTTCCACCTTTTAACTTACACAACAAAGCTGTTTTTTCAGAACAAGTATCTAGAATTTGTTTTTGAGCAAGTTGGTTTTCGAACGAGTTTCTGAAAAATTCACAACCCATTATGTTTACATCGAAAGACACGTTATGTCCAACAATGAACTTCGATTGCTGAATTGCATCGTTAAATTCTTTTAAAACTTGACTTAAATCTGATCCTTTTTTTTTCGCTAAATCAGTTGAAATTCCATGAATTTTTTCGGCCTGGAAAGGAACGACGAATCCGTCAGGATAAATGATAAAATCTTTATTTTCAATTAAAGAACCATCCAAATCGTGCAACTGCCAAGCTATTTGTATGCACCTCGGCCAATTGTCAGTATCCGAAATTGGCGCTTTAAAATTTTTTGGTAACCCAGTTGTTTCAGTGTCAAAAATTAAGAACATAGCTCCACCACATTTAGCATCCTAAATTAAAAAACACTAGAAATATTTGAGACTATTGTTGATAAGTTATCAGCTAATTTTTGAGAAAAGGTGAAACTTTCAAAGAGTGTGAAATTTAAATTTTCTTTAAAAATTCCTGAAACCAAAATCCAGAGTCTTTTATGGTTCTTTTTTGAGTTTTGAAATCAACATGAACAAGCCCAAAACGAGGTTCGTATCCTTCACTCCATTCAAAGTTATCTGTTAGACTCCAAATGAAATAGCCTTTAATTGGAGATCCTTCCCTCTTAGCTCTAAGTATATTTGAAAGGTAGTCTTTGAAAAATTGAATTCTTTTTTTATCGTGAATTCGACCATTTTTAACCTCATCCTTATAGCATACTCCATTTTCAGTTACAATTATATTATCAATATTGTATTTAGAAAATTGCATAAGAATTTTATATATCCCAATTGGATATACTTCGAAATTCATCTCATTCATAGGGACGTTTCTCTTTTCAGCAGAAATTTGTTTTGCCCATACAAAAGGAGGAATGAAGCTGTTTTTCGCAACGACTCTAAAATAATTTTGGAGACCAATAAAATCGAACTTGAATTTTAATTTTTCTTCATCTCCTGGCTCAAAATAACGTTCAATTCTTTTCAG
>JAZADZ010000040.1:0-13820 GCA_036123135.1 Bacteroidota bacterium
AAAGAACTCTTTAATGAATTTGGAAAAAATAGAGCTTTCAAGATTTTTCTTACAAGATCTGGTTACTCCATCAATAAAATCCATAAATCCTATGGAGAAGTTCCTGAAGGTGAAAGAACTGCTCTTTTCAGCACAAGTGGACTTTTAGAAATCGCAATCAATAAAGGTGTTGTAGGATCTGGTGGAGGGGCCAATCAATTGTTTGGTCTTAAAATTAATGACACCATCACGATAGAATTTAAATAAATGATAACTAGAATCGTTAAGCTTTCTATTAAAGATGAAAATAAAAATGAATTTATTTCATTATTTAAGAAATTTAAAAATGATATAGTTTCCTCAGAGGGTTGTTTTGAAGTTGAATTTTTTCAAGATAAATCCCAAAGTTCAATTTTTTTCACCGTTAGCAGATGGAAAAACGAAAATGCATTAGAGCATTACAGAAATTCAGCTCTTTTTGCACTTATTTGGCCAACTGTCAAACCAATGTTCAGTAAAAAAGCAGAGGCATGGACAATTCAAGAAGTGTAATACAATTAGTTATACTCAAATCCCATAATTAGGATATCGTCCATTTGAGCATTTTCACCCATCCAATCAGAAAGTTCCTTGTCCAAAAGAGCTTGTTGTTGATCAATGGGATTTTTAACAATCCTTTCTAAAATAGTATGAAAACCTGACATTTTAAGTTTTCTGAAATCATTTCCGCCAAATTGATCTGCGTAACCATCCGAAAAAAGATAAATCAAATCCCCTTTTTTAAGTTGAAATTCGGTCGTTTCAAACACTTTTTCAAGAAGAGAAAAACCTCCAATTGAGAATCGATTTCCTTTTAGAATGGTTTGCTTTCCATCTCTATAAATGTAACAAGGACGAACAGCTCCAGAAAATCGCATTAATCCAGTTGCTTTATTAATGTTCACAATTGCCAAATCCATTCCATCTCTATTGGATTTATAATCATTTTTTTGATGCAGAACTGTTTTAATATTCAAATCAATATCTCTTAAAATTGAAGAAGGATCTCTTTCATTGTGAAAAACTACAGCTTCATTTACCAAAATTGAACCAATCATACTGACAAATCCCCCAGGAACTCCATGACCTGTGCAATCTGCACATACTATGATTATTTCATTGCCCAAGTCTTTTATCCAATAGAAATCTCCACTTACAATGTCTTTGGGTTTGTATAAAACAAAACTTTTGGGTAAAATCGATTTATAATTGGTTTTTTCTGGAAGTAATTGAAGCTGAATTCTTTTGGCATAATTTATACTATCTGTAAGGTCTTTATTAATCAGTTCAATTTTTTCTTTTTGTGATACAACTTCCTTTGTTCTCAAATCTAGCTGAAACTCCAATTTTTTCTGGATCTGGATTAAATTTTTCTCTCTAATTTTAATAATTCCAACAATCAGCAGAAAAATAAAAATCAAGCTAAGTAAATAAAACCATGTTTTTTTCCAATAAGGTAAGTCTATAAATAATGAGAACTCCGCTGTATTACCTTCCACCCCATCGGAATTATAAGACTTTAAATGATATCTGTAATTTCCATCGGAAAGTTTTGGATACTTAACCGTATTGGTTAGGGATTTTAAAGACCAGCTCTGTTCGTATCCTTCAAGGAAATAACTATACGCAACCTCTTTGGGCTTTCTTAAACTTATTCCCCTATTGATAATCTCTACTTCATATTCTCCATATGGAAGAACAATATCATCTTTAAAATCATAAATACTATCGTTAATTTTTACTTGGTATACGGAAGTTATGGGCGGAACTTTATTGGAATACTCTTCCTTGGCATCATACCTAATTATTCCATTATCGGTAGCAAACCAAATTTCATTCCCCCAAACAGAAATTGCAGATTTTGAAAATTTAACTCCAAGCCCATTTCTGTTGTCGTATTTTTCGAAGTCATCTTTCAGCGGATTGTATTTACTTATCCCGCCATTGTGAGTAACCCAAATGTTATTGTTGGAATCGTTTACAACACCATAACAATAATTAGACAATAAACCATCTTTAACTGTATACTGTAGCACAGTATCCTTTTCTATGCAAAAGACACCATTATCAAATGATGAAAGCCATAGCTTACCTGAGCTATCGGCATCAATCATATTGATGTTTACAAGATTTAAATTCTCAGAAAGCTGAATATCACTAACCTTATTATCAACAAACCGGGTAACAAATGCACTCTTTGTTCCAACATATACAGAATCTTGAACATTGTACACATATCCAACATTATTGTGTGATAGTCCATTGTATAAGTTGAAAGAAGATATTCCAAATGTTTTTTTGTCGATTTTATAGACTCCGTTGAGAGTACCAACCCATAATTTTGATCCAATTTCTTTGATACACTTTATATTGTCGCTCAAACGATCACTTGATAAATTTATTTTTTTAAAAGAATTTTCGTTTCTAGCTTTTATATACAACCCTTTCTCCTGAGTACCTACAACCAAGGAACTATCAGATGTAAACAGAAATGAAACGATTTTATTATTGGGAAGAGAATGTTTAGAATCAAACGTTTTCAACAAAGCAAAATCGTGTTTCCTATATTTATAGATAGAAGCTTCAATTGAAGTGAAAATATAATCATCGTTAACTGCAAAAAAGGTGTATTCCTTAGGCTCAAACTTATCTCTAAAATAAAAAGAGAAATAGTTGTTTGCTTTTGATGCAAGTCCACCTCCATATGTTCCCACCCATAACACACCTTCTCGATCAATAAAGGAGGTATTCACAGCATTTGTATTCAAACCACTTTTGAAATTATAATTTTTCACAACCCTTGGACTTTCCAGAAGCGAAATACTCAGCAGTCCGCTGTACAACGTACTTACATAAAGTGTTTTATTGTTGTAAAAAAGTTCCTTGACAACTATATCTTCAGGAATGTTTTTCACAGAAATTTGATGTATTGAATACAGCCCATCTGCAAAATCTAATTTGAAAAATTTACCATCTCTTGATACAAGTAAGTGCTGTGAATCATTGATTTTTATAAAATCAACAATTGCAGAGTTGGAAAGGTTCGAGACATCTTGAACTTTAGAAATAATTTTTTCATCCTTGAAATACTTGTAGATCTCTAACCCTTGATCGGAGCCAATGAAAAGGTAATCTTCCTCGTTAAAATAAATACACTCAATCAGATGGTTTGAAAAAGATTCAAGAAAAAATTCATAGTTCAAGGAAGAATCAACAAAATACAATCCTTTATTTTGAGTGGAAAACCATATTCTTCCTTCAGAATCCTCCGCAATATCTGTAATTATTGAATTTATTCCGTCTCCAGAGTGAACAACATCAAAAGTTTTGTCTTTGTAAAGAGAAGCTCCACCCTGCTTGTGACCAAACCAGATGTCTCCATTGGAATCTTTTAATGAGCTTGAAACAAAATCTTCAGCCAATCGATTTTGAGAGCTAAACATTTGAAAAGATGTTCCATCAAATACACCAACACCTTCTCCAGTCCCAACCAACAATAATCCATTTTCGTCTTGGTTAATGGTATAAATAAACGAATGACTTAGACCCTGCTTTTTATCTAAGTGGTGAAATTTATATTCCTGAGAGTAGCTATTGTGATAAATTAAAAATAAAAAAAATAACGAGGTAATTAAAGGTAGGTTTTTCAAAACTAATTTGATTTAGGGGTAATAGAAACATTGGGCTGGTACTTAGGAACACCACCAATAGGAATTGAAAAAAAAGGAAGTGATTCACCATACTGATTGGTAATGTAAAAAACTACATTATTGTTGGCATTTACAGTTGACTTTTTAACTATAAATTGGATGTCAAGAGATTTTCCCTTCTCTAAATCTTTCACATAATACAAGCTTTCAGCAAACTCATTATCTCCAGACACTTCTAAAGAGTGAGCAAGTGTGGCAGAAGAAAAAAGTTTCATTACAGCACCATAGTCTAAATCAAAATTCGATTGCTTTACAGAAACTACTTTATCATTCACAAAAGGATATATGTGACTTACTTCCTTTGGAAGATCGGGTAATCTAAAAGTATATTCAAAAGTAAATGAATTCCCTCCTTCGATAGGAACATTTTTATTGTAATTGGAGCTTAAAAAATATTTATATAGGTTTCCATCGTCCCCTTTAACACCCTCTGCAATGAGTTTAAATACATATCCATAGTATTTTTTTGACAACTCACCTTCAGCAGGATTAAAAGGGCCTAAACTGATCCATTTTCCATCATAAGAGGCACCAGATCCATAAGATTTTGATACAATCAAGTTTCCACTTTTATAATTACCAATGGGATCAATATTTCTTGAGTCATCTTCAGAAATACATCCAGAGCCTCCGTATAAACTGAATTTAGTTACAGTATTAAAAACAGAGGATGAGGTTTTATTAAGCTCATCATGTAAACCACCTACATCAGGATCATAAATGCGAATGTAAAAAGGTTTTTTATAGTCCTCCGGAATACTAAAAAAAAACGTCTGGCAATGATCGTCGTCCCCGAAAGATGGATCAGCATCAGTACCGAAAGTGACAAGAAAAGGAATGTTTTCTTCTTCGGCAGGAATTGGCTGAGCAAATAAATAATTTAAATTCAACGATAATGACACTATTAAAATTAGTCTTAAACTCATCTACTGTATTACTCTTCTTTTTACTCCTACTATTTGATCCAATTTATCATTTTGCCAAGTAACGTATTTAACTTCTTCTGTTGTTTTGGGTAGACTAATTTTTTCATCTTTATAAATAACACCATCAACCAACCAGTAAAAGTGATCGTAAATCACATTACAAGAGTGAAGATCTATTGAAAAATCATATCTATCGTCAAAAGATTCGCATACAATATATGGAAGATTATTTTGAGTACTTATCACAAGTGTGTCTGTATATAGGTTTCTGTAGGTATAATCGATGTAATTATCTGTTATATGAAGACTGAATGAATAAGAACCTAAACGATCAAAACAATGGTTAACAGGATTTCCAAACTTTTTTTGACCGTCTCCAAATTCCCATTCATAGGTCACATCTTTCAAATCAGAAAATTTTTCGTCCATAAAATCATAGCAAAAAATTGGATCAACTTCAACGTAATCTAAAGGTTCGGTAATTGTTGTTTTAAAATAGAGAATTTTATCCTTTCTTAACTCTCCTCTATCTGATGAAAGGTATCCCTCCTGAACACCATTAATTAAAAATATTGAAAAGTCATTGGCTTCCGTATTTATTGGCGAACTCAACAATTTTGGAGTGGTCCATCCATTAGTTGTTAGAAAACTTCTGTAAATATCTAATTTTCCAAATCCGCCCTCTCTATCAGAAGAGAAATACAATTGATTTTTGTAGAGATAAGGGAAGTTTTCTTTGAAGATGGTATTTATTGAATCCCCAAGTGATTTTGGAGTCGTCCATTTTCCATTTTTAAGTTTACAGGAATATAAATCAGATTTCCCAACTCCTCCAGGCATATCACTCGCAAAAATCAATAGATTTCCATCTTCACTTAGACAAGGATGAGCAACATTATAAGATGTATTGTTGTAGATAAATCCCTCAGGTTTAGAAAAAGTATCATTTTTCAATTTTGAAATAAAAATCCCAATAGTAGAGAATTTTTCTTGGGAATTTTGTGTGCTAGTATAATAAAGCTTAGATTCTTTTTGATCAAAAGTAATTGGACCGTCACTCAAAATAGTATTTACACCATCTGGTAATCTTTGGATTTTCCCTTTTATTTGAGCACGATCAATTTTAACTCTGTACAAATCATGAAAATTCAATCCATCTTGGTTTTTAAACGATTTATACGCTTTCGTCTTTACATCACTTGAAAAATAAAGTTGACCATCAATTAAGTGAGGACTATGAACACTCTCTTTAAGTTTGGAAAGATTTAAGCTCTCAATTGAATAATCCTGAGCAATAAATGAAGTGACAAGAACAGTTAAAAAAAAGAAACTAAAAATCTCTTGGGTTATGTGCTTGAATTTCTTCAACAAAATTAAATCTTAAAATTAATTCATTGGATCCATACGTATAGTCGTTAAAATATCTGGTTGTAAAGTCGTAATTGTACATCATATACAATTGTTTTGAAAGTACAACCTTCAATCCTAATATGAAATCTTGGTTCGTTCTATAGCCAATATAACAGCCTAATTTACGATTATATTCAAAGGAAGAACCGATTTCTAATTGGGAAACATTTGACATTCCTCTTTTATAAAAGACGAACGATTTCATTAAAAGTTTGGTATTTAGCTCTAAAGCATAATTAATTGAAGCATTAATATTCCTAGAAAAACTTAAATTAATCAAATCCATCATACCAACATCAATTGAAAAATTTTCAATTGTATATACCAAACCAAAACCAGCGTAGGGTGAAAAAGTGGAATTGCTCTGTGAATTAAATGTTGGATCGTTCGATTGAGAAAGTTCTAAATCGGTTAGATTAAATCTTGAATTTTTAAATCCTAGCGATAAGCCCATTGAACATATTCCCTTTGACAATAAAAACTTATATGAAAAGTTTCCATTTAACATCGTGTTTCTGTTCAGTCCAATGGATTCATTAAGAAAATTAAAGCCAATTCCAACTTTTTCTCTTTTACTTGGCAAATCTGCACTTAAAAATAAGTAGGAAGGAGCACCATCAAAACCAGTCCACTGAGACCTAAATCCAATTGTTGAAGTGAGTTGCTCATTTGCTCCAGCCATAGCAGGATTGTAAAGTAATCCTGTTTCCATAAATGCTGAAAAAGCAGGATAAAATTGAGCACTCAAAACATTTGCATTCAAAAATAACATCAATATGATAAACCGATACATCATCTTTTAAGCTCAATAAATCCTTTGTATTTAAAACCTGCTAGGTCAATAAAATAGAAGTACGTTCCCTCTATTACAGGTTTTCCAGCAAAAGAACCATCCCAAGTTTCAAAAATATCAGATGAAACAAAAATTAATTCTCCCCATCTATTTACAATTTGAATTTCATAATCGACATTTGCTCTTGCACCTTCCACTCCAAATGTATCGTTTATGCCATCTGCATTAGGCGAAAAGCCATTTGGTATGAAAATCCAATCAACTGTAAGCATAATTTCATCGTATTTTTCAGGACAAACAGTATTTGAAGCAGTAAAGCCAAATAGGTAATCGCCTGTAACAAGATTGTTTATTTCAGTTGAGCTACTGTCAGGGGAAAGGATATCAGCTTGTGTGGATGAAAGATCGTACCAATTAAAGAAATCTGAGTTGGTTAGAGCACTAACTACAGCAAAAGATTGATTCACAACTAAATCAGGACCTAGATTTAAAAAAATAGAATCAACGAACTTAATATTAATGGAATCGTCAAACAAACATCCAGATTTTTCGATTGAAAAAGCAATGGTGTAGTTGCCTTCTTCATTGACATTAATTAAGGGAGCTAGAATGGAGTTGTTGGAAAAATTAACTGAAGTGTCTAAGCTGCTCCACAAATAATTTGCTGAGCTATTGAAAGAATTTTGTATTTGATATTCCATTCCACAAATTGAATCATCCTCAAGAAGTATAGAAGCTACATCTACAATTGAAAGTTCAAAAGTATCTGTACAATTGTTAATTGAGTATACAACATCAAATGTAGAATCAGCTGAATTTTGGAAATTAATTTCTCCAGTTGAAGAGTTAATATCCAACAAATTTGAAGGAGAATTTGAAAAAACTCCACCTTGGGTTCCTAACAATAAAGGCAATTCAGGTGCATCTGTGGAGCAGTAAACTGAATTATCATAACTAAAAGTTGGATTATTTACCACTATTGTATCAAATGAAATACAATTTCCAATTTGGTGTGAAATTGAGTAAATAGAATCTATTGCTGAGGAAAGATCAATAGTCCCCATAGAAGAGTCAATTGTAGCGCTTTGTGGCGATATTGAAAAAACACCTGTTTGTGATCCGTTGGTAATTAGAGAATCAATAGTTGCTCCAAGACAAAAGGATGAATCGACATAATAAAAAGTTGGATTAATTATTTGAATAGAAACATTTTCGACACAGCTACCCAATTGATAAGAAACAGTATGAAAAGTGTCTAAAGAATTATTTAAATCTATCATTCCTGAGAGTGAATCTATTTCTAAAAGTGAAGTTGATGAAAAGGTTCCATTTGAACTACCGTTTATTACTGGAATCGCAAAATTTTGAGCAACGCAATAGGCTGAAAAAGGATAGTCAAACTCTGCAGAAACAATGGTTATTTGAGCAGAATCAACACAGCTCGAAACTGAGTAAATAATACTGTAGATTCCAGGACTTGAGATGGATAAATCGATTTCTCCATTGGTTGGATTTAAAATTAAATTTGAGACAGAGGAAAAAACTCCTCCAGATGAACCTAAAATCACTGGAGATGGAATCGGATTTAAACTAGATGACTTGCAATATGTTGAATCAAGATAGTTGAATTCTGCGGAAATAATTTCAATGATTGAAGTATCCGTACAACCAAGATAATTGTAATAAATCGGGAAAGTAGTATCTTGAGAATTTACAATATCTATTGTACCATTTATAGAGTCAATGGAAAGTTGAGCAAAAGAATCTGTAAAAAATGTTCCACCTGATGTTCCAAATAAAGTTGCTTGTGCTATGGAATCACCCGAACAAAACTGAGATGAGGCGTATCCAAAAGAGGTGGAGACTAATTGAAAATCCAATGAATCCACACATGATGATAAGGAATGGTAAATTCTATAAAATCCTGTGTCTAAAATTGAAACATCGATTAATCCTAAAGTAGAATCAATGAAATTTAAAGAATTATTGGAGCTGGTAAAAAATCCTGAGGAATCAGCGATAATTAAGGGCGATATATTTCCTTGATAATTGCAATAAGAAGATTGCAAGTTAAATGATGGATCTAAAACGGTAATATTGACTTGATCACTGTTCACACAACCATTTCCATCGGTTCCAAACACCTCAAAAACAGTTGTTCCTGCAGGTAAATTGGAGAAAGGAATTCCATTTACTACACCGTTATCCCAAACGTAACTTGTCGCACCTGAGCCTGAAAGGGTAACACTTGAACCAAGGCAAATTGTTTGGTCAACGCCGGCATCTACGACTGGAAGATTATTGAAAAAAACAGAAACGATATCTGAACTTTCGCAACCATTATCATCAACTCCAATAACAGTATAAAATGTTGTTCCAAGGTTAGGAACAAAAGATTGGCCATTAATTACACCATTATCCCAAATAAGACTATCGGCTCCACTAGCAGTAAGTGTAATAGACGAACCCAAACAAACAGTTTGGTCTTGACCTCCACTAACGATTGGTAGAGCATTAACAAATAGCTCAGTGGAGTCTGTATTTTCACAACCATTCGTATCCGTTGCAATAACTTTATATAATGTTTGTCCTAAAGGAGGAATAAAAGGGGAACCATTTTGTACTCCATTATTCCAAACAAAAGTATAGGGACCAGAGGCACTGAGGGATGTACTAGTACCCTCACATAGTGTGTCATTTAAACCAGCATTTACCGTTGGAAGTGAATTAACATTAACAGTAACATCAGCAGATGCTGAACATCCGTTTAAGCCAGTACCAACAACGTTATAAGATAAAGAGCTATCAGGATTAAATGCTATCCCATTTACCACGCCGCCAGACCAAGAATAAAAATCTTGTTGATACAATTTAATCGTGTAGGAACCTGTGTTATCTGTATAGTCAGTATCAAAATAGGCTAGATCAATTGAACCATCAGAAAATATAGTGTAGTAGTAGGTATGGTTAGATTTGTAAACATTTGTATCGGGTCTTATGTTGCAATCGTCTTGATAAATGCACGTGGTATTCTCAATACCAGTATTTCCAGAACAAAAAACAAATGCAGGGTCAAGACAATTAGCAGTTCCAGTATTGAATCCATAAACACCACTAACTTCAAGGATATAATATTGATTGGAATCAACTGGCCAAGAAATACTCCATGGAGATAGAAAATTCTGAGTTGTGCTGAACAACAAAGATCCAAAATTGGATTGTGGTATTCCAGAACCAGAAAGTACAACAGAATCGCCAAAACAAATGGATTGATTTGAACCAGCAGAGACAACAGGGTTAGGAACAACCTCAACTTGTATGCTTTCCATACACGTCTGAATTCCATCATTTACACTAACTGTGTATGTTGTAGTATTCGTTGGAGAGACAGTAATCGATGAGGTATTTTGTCCAGAGCTCCAGGAAATAGAACTTCCAACTAGCGATTGCGCCGATGAATCTATTGAAATCACTACACTTTGTCCCTCACATAGGGGAATCGATTTACTTTTACTGAGTTCAATGTAGCATGTAGAGAGGTCCACATACGTTCCATTGTCGTTGTAATCACATGTTAAGGTACTATCGTTATCAAAGGTTAAATGATTGGTAGGCGCATTGTTAAAGGCATCAGCAAAGCTGTTATAATAGCTACTCTGGACTTCAAATATAGGCTGAGTTTGTTGATCGGTACAAAAATTAGAGCATAAGTAACACCCTGGTCTACCCTCGTTGACATTCGATTCCACAACAGGTGTCAAATAATAACCACAACATTCAATGGTACCACCATGATTGTATACTCTGGTTTGAACAACAATAGTATCTTCATTACACAAGTAGGCATCAATATGAAGTTCAGTTCCAAGATTAACATTACTGCCCAAATAATTGTAAAAGAAACCTGAACCACAGTTTTTCCCAACATATAATTTTGTACTGCAAACAATATCACCAAAATTATAACCTACCGGCTTAGTATCTGATGAACTACAAGCGACGGGTCTAACATACAGACTATTCAAAATCATTCTACCGTAATTAAACAGCTCACCTTGATTTTGAACCCCTGCTCCAATGCGAAGATCAACTGTGCTGTTGTTTAGAACTCCATTAGCACCAACTATTAGCACTCCTTGAATAGTAGTGGTAGCATTGAATATCACATCATGATTAATAATAATTGAGTCTCCGAATGGTAAGGTGTTTGGAGGTATTCCATTGTCCCAAGTAGAAGCTGAATTCCAGCTTCCATTAGAGACTGTGGTATAGGTAACCTGAGCATTCAAATTACCACAGATGATAAACAAAAAACAAAATATATAGCCTAAAAGCCTCACAGTTAATATCTTATCTTATAATTAAGATACAACATTTTTAAGAACAAAACAGTACGTTCAGAAAATTAAAAAGAATCAATTGGAATCAATACAAAATCTAGTGCATCTTTTAGCATAGCTTGGTAATCCTGACCAAGTTCGTGCATTTCAGAATCATCATTTTCATAATACCATTCGATTTTAACTTTTGAATCTATCTCAGAAAGCATTTTAAAAATGTTTAAAATTACTACCGAGGAGCTTGTATTAAAATACTCGAATTTAACAGTAAAGTTGGTATTTTTTTGAGGTTGGGCAGTGTATTGAGTAATCCAATATATCAATGGATGATAAAAATCAACCGTATTTTCTGGAATCGATATACCTCCAATTTCAAGTTCACCTTTGGATGAAACAAAATGAACTTCAGGGGTTTTTAACGTTTTTTCTAAGTGAATATCGTCCATAATTACATCACCAAATTAACAATATATCCATCACATACCAAGAATATTGGATGAATAGCTTAAATAGTTTTATAAATTCGTCAATAATATCTACATACATGAAGAAGATATCTCTTATTACAAACATAAAAGAGCTTATTGGTATACAACTTGTTGCTAATGAGTGTAATGCTGAAGTGCAAAAAAAGCTAAATTGTTTAAATAATGCTTTTCTTGTTGTAGAGAATGATTTGATTAAAGATTTTGGGGAAATGACTTCTTTAGACAAGTCAAAGATTAATTTTGATCAGTGCATTGATCTGAAGCATAAAAAAAGTATTCTTCCTGCATGGAATGACTCACACACCCACTTAGTGTTTGCCGGTTCTAGAGAGAACGAATTTGTTGATAGGATTAATGGTCTAAGCTATCAAGAAATCGCAAATAAGGGAGGTGGTATTTTAAATTCAGCAACCCATCTTTCACATACATCTTTTGAGGAATTATTTGAAAGTGCTTGTACAAGGTTAGAAAAAGTAATGCAAATGGGAACTGGAGCAATTGAAATCAAAAGCGGTTATGGATTGACCGTCGAAAGTGAGCTAAAAATGCTAAGAGTCATTGCCTCACTCAAAGAAAAGTACAATCTTCCCATCAAATCTACTTTTTTAGGTGCTCATGCAGTTCCTAAAAGATTTAGTGCAAATAAAAGCAAATACATCGATCTAATTATCAATGAGATGCTTCCTGCATTAGCTTCTGAAAACCTAGCAGATTACATTGATGTTTTTTGTGAAACAAATTATTTTTCAGTTGCTGAAATGGAAAGAATTTTAGAAGCAGGTATCAAATACAATTTAAAACCAAAAGTTCATGTGAATCAGTTCAATAGCATTGGAGGAATACAAAAAGCCATTCAAATGGGTGCAATTTCAGTCGATCATTTAGAAATACTCTCCGATAAAGACATCGATGCATTAAAAAATTCAACCACTACTGCTACCCTTCTTCCATCGTGTTCACTTTTTATTAATATTCCTTATGCCAATGGGAAAAAATTAATTGACAACTCTATTCCATTTGCCCTTGCTAGTGATTACAATCCTGGCTCTTCCCCATGTGGTAATATGAATCTGGTTGTTTCACTTGCCTGTATCAACATGAAAATATCACCTGAAGTTGCCATTAATGCAGCTACAATTATGGGGGCAAAAGCTATGGAAATCGATAAAGAATCAGGATCTATTACCAAAGGAAAATTAGCGAGTTTCATAATAACTGAAGAAATACCATCGTATCACTTTTTACCTTACTCTTTTGGAGAAAACAACATAGATAGAGTTATGATAAAAGGAGAATGGATTTAAAAATCAACCTTTAGTTGTGCCATGAATGTTCTGGGAGATCCAAAATTTGCAGGACGTATTAAATACTCCTCGTTGAATAAATTCTCCGCCATTAATGCAAGTGTTGTAGATTTTAACAATTTAACTCGAACTCTGAAATCGATTAAGTGATATCCTCTGTTGTACTTTTCCATTGAATTGTTAATCCCTAAATCATATCCGATTGGAGAGTTGAAAACTGCAGATGTAAATACACCATCAACATTGTTCATTTTAGAGTTAAATTGATAAGAAACTCCAATTGAGATTCTTTTTTTGTAAGAAAACTCTACATCCATTCGAGCAGAAACCCTTGACCTATACTTCAAAAAATAACCATTAGTATCCGAGCTAGTATTGTTAAATGTATAACCCATATTGTTGCGGTCGTATACAAAGACAGAATCTGGGTATACTGAAACTGGATTGGATAAATTAAAACCACTTAAAACTCCAAATCCCCAATTTTCATTGATTGAACCCTCGCCATTAAAAGTAAATTCAAAACCAGAAATTCTAGTCTTCCCAACATTTATTGAGCGAAATCCCAATCCACCCAGTTGATTGGTGGCAGGATCTCCCCATGCACCAAAAGTAAACTCCATCATATTGTTGTATTCCATAATAAATCCAACTAAATCAACATACCCTTTCCATTTAGAGAACGTGAATGCTTTTTTGACGCCAAGTTCTGATGTCCAACCAGACTCTGGTTGTAGGTTTGGATTTCTGTAAAGATTAATTGGTCCAATGTCACCTTGCATGAACATTTCAGTAATCGTAGGAAAACGGAACCCTTGACCGAATGATGTT
>JAZADZ010000041.1:0-9811 GCA_036123135.1 Bacteroidota bacterium
GGAGATTTAATGAATAGAATAAGTGAAGACGTAAGTAAGGTCAGAATGTATTTGGGGCCTGCAATAATGTATTCTTTAAATTTATTTACGCTCTTTGTCATGGTCATCACATTTATGTTTAATAAAAATGCTGAGTTGACAATTTATGTACTTACTCCACTGCCAATTTTATCATTTATAATCTATAAAATAAGCTCTATCATAAATAATAAAAGCGAAATTACACAACAACAGCAATCAAAACTTTCCACTTTTGTTCAGGAAGCATTCTCTGGAATACGTGTTTTAAAAGCTTACAATCGGGAACAGTATTTTCAAAAGGAATTTTCGTCTGAGACTGAAAACTATAAAAAGGCTGCATTAAATCTAGCATTAGTAAATTCTTTCTTCATGCCCGCAATTGTTCTTTTAATTGGGTTAAGTACTGTACTTACAATCTACATTGGAGGCATAAAGACAATTGAACAAGAAATCGACTATGGTGATATCCTTCAGTTTGTTTTTTACATCAATTTACTTACGTGGCCGTTTGCATCCATTGGATGGGTAACATCTTTAATTCAAAGAGCTGCAGCATCTCAAAAGAGAATAAATGAATTTCTTGATCAAAATGAGAAAATCAACGTCATTCATGATTCAAAAAAAATAAGTCAAATTCATTCGATTTCATTTGAAAATGTAAGCTTCACTTATGAACAAACAAATATCGAAGCATTAAAAAATGTATCGTTCAAATTGTCTACAGGACAAACTCTTGGAATTATCGGAAAGACTGGATCTGGGAAATCTACTGTTGCAAGTTTGTTAAGTAGATTGTATGACCCAAACAACGGAAATTTGTATATCAACGGTATTAATCTAAGCAAACTTAATCTAGAAAATATAAGAAGTAAAATTGGATATGTTCCTCAAGATGTATTTCTATTTTCTGACACCATAAAGAATAATATTCTATTTGGAATTCATAGTGATGCTGTGGAAAACGATAGAATCATTAAGGCAGCTATTGACGCTCATATTCATGAAGACATCATTCAATTTCCCAATGGATATGATACCGTAGTTGGAGAAAGAGGAGTCACTCTATCGGGTGGACAAAAACAGCGTATCTCAATTGCAAGAGCTTTAATTAGAAATCCAGAACTATTAATACTAGATGATTGCTTATCAGCAGTTGATACATCTACTGAAAATAGTATTCAAAACAACTTAAAGCCTCTTCTAAAAAAATCAATTTCAATTGTTATTGGCCACCGAATAAGCTCGGTTTCGTCTTGTGATTGTATAATAGTTTTCGAAAATGGTGAAATTGTAGAGCAAGGAGATCACCGGCAATTGCTCAAAAACAAAAAAATTTATTATGAGATTTATCAAAAACAACTAATCGAAAAAAATAATTGAATTAAAGGCTGTATTTTTGTAATGAGAAAAGAGTTAATTAACTTACAGTGTCAACTAACACAATGGAAGAAGGAAGCCAAAACAATAATTACAGAGACGAAATCTACTCCAAATCAGTAAGAGCTGGAAAAAGAACATATTTTTTTGATGTAAAGTCTACCAGAGCTGGTGACTATTATTTAACTATCACTGAAAGTAAAAAACGTTTTCAGCAAGATGGTTCATTTCATTTTGAAAAACATAAACTTTTTTTGTACAAGGAGGATTTCGAAAAATTCAGTGATGGCCTTGAAGAAGTTATTTTAAAAATAAAGGAGTTGAATGATAATGTAGAAACACTATCATCTGAAGATGCTATTGAAAATGAGGGGGAAGAACAATCACAGACTCAGAGCAATGAAGAAAACTTTAAAGATGTCGATTTTGATGATTTATAGTTGCAACTAAAATCCTACGAATTTCTCCAACATACCCTCTACCCTAGCAATTGCTTTGTTATCTGAGATTTCCTTATTATCTATAAGTTTTTCTATTCCGCTAAGTTTCGGCTTATCTGAAAAAACTTCAATTTTAAGATGATGAAGTATGTGTGTAAATTGATCTAGGGCTCTTAATCCACCAGCGTGGCCAGATGAAAGCCCAATTAAAGCTGCCTTTTTTCCAGAGAGATTTATAAAATCCAAGGAGTCAATAAATGCTTTAAGAACACCTGGGAAACTCCCATTGTATTCAGGAATAATAAATATTAATTTATCGGCAGGGTGTATGTATTTAAATACCACATTTTCAAATTCATTGGTTCTTTTGCCGAAACTTGAACTGAATACAAAATCTTTAGGTAGTTTCTCAAGAGATAAAAGTTCTGTTTTATAATTTTTTGAAAGAAGAATTTCTCGACAAGATGTTGCAACTTTAAAGCTATTGCTGTTTGTTCTGTTGGTTGAAGAAACTATTGTTATCATAAATATTTATTAACACTAACAAAAGCGATGACAATTCGCGTAATTAACTGAATTTCTTAAATTTAATTGAGGAAGTAAAAGATTAAAATCTGTAGAAAATGTTTAAAACCTCATTTCAATGGTCGAATAAACAAAAATTTGTGTATAAATGAAAGTTCGTAGATGTATTATTTAGCTCAATAAAAAATAAATTTGAATTGCTGCTCTTAATATTATTTTTATGAAGTTTACGTTTTACGGTCATGCTTGTTTTTCCGTCCAAATTAAGGACACATTTCTTTTATTTGATCCCTTTATAACACCCAATGAATTGGCAAAAGATGTTGACATTAGCACAATCAAAGCTGATTATATTCTAGTCTCTCATGGTCATGAAGATCACATTGCTGATGTTAAAAGAATCGTAACAAGAACAGGTGCAAAATTGATCTCCAACTTTGAAATCGTATCATGGTTTGCAGAAAAAGGTGTTACTGATGCTCATCCAATGAATCATGGTGGATCATGGAAGTTTGATTTTGGAAGTGTAAAGTACGTTAATGCTGTTCACAGCAGTATGCTTCCTGATGGAAGCTATGGTGGCAACCCTGGTGGATTTGTAGTCGAAACAGATGAAGGAAATTTTTATTTTGCAGGAGATACGGCTTTGCATATGGACATGAAATTAATCCCTATGCAAACTAAGCTTGATTTTGCGATACTGCCTATTGGAGATAATTTTACAATGGGTATTGATGACGCTGTATTGGCAGCAAAATTTGTAGAAACAGATAAAGCTATTGGTGTTCACTACGATACCTTCGGCTTTATTAAAATTGACAAAGCATCTGCTATTGAATCATTTAACAACAACAACATCCAATTGATGCTTCCATCAATTGGTGAGACTATCGAAATTTAAATTTATGGGAAAAGTTATTACTATAGCCAACCAAAAAGGTGGTGTTGGAAAAACAACAACAGCAATTAATTTATCTGCATGTTTAGGTGTTTTAGATAAAAAGGTACTTATTATTGATGCTGATCCTCAAGCAAATTCTAGTTCTGGTGTTGGAGTTGATTCAAACGCTGTTGAAGGAAGTATTTACAATTGCCTTGTTGATAACAATGCAGACATCAATGATTTTATTGTACCGACGAAAAATCCTAATCTTTACATCCTGCCATCTAGTATTGATTTAGTTGGAGCAGAGATTGAGATGATTAATTTATCTAAAAGAGAGTTTTTATTGTCTAATCTCATTGATCAAGTCCGAAACTCTTACGACTACATTGTAATAGACTGTTCCCCATCTCTTGGATTAATCACCTTAAACGCGCTAACTGCATCTGATAGTGTAATCATTCCTGTTCAATGCGAATATTTTGCTCTTGAAGGGCTGGGGAAATTACTCAATACAGTTAAAATTGTTCAAACTAGATTAAATATCAACTTAAGTATTGAAGGAATCCTTCTTACGATGTACGATACCAGACTTCGGCTAGCAAACCAAGTCATTGAAGAAGTCAAACTACACTTTCAACAACTTGTTTTTGACACCATTATTCACAGAAATACAAGACTTGGAGAAGCTCCCAGCCATGGTGAAACAATAATTATGCACGATGCAAGCAGTAAAGGAGCAATTAATTACTTGAATCTGGCAAAAGAAATTTTAAAAAATAATTCCAAAAGTTTAGAAGCTAATCTTGACAAAATTTCCACTGATGAGCGCTAAAAAATCAGCACTTGGAAAAGGGCTAAGCTCCCTTCTTGAAAATGCGAATACCGACATAACAACACCTACCTCATCTGTTGTTAACAATCAATTGCTTAGCAGTATTTCCAGGATAGAACTTTCCGAAATTGAAAATAATCCCTTCCAACCCAGAACAAATTTTAACAAAAATGCCTTATCTGAATTAGCTCAATCTATAAAGGAACACGGGATAATCCAGCCCATCACTGTTAGAAAACTTGGCAATGGAAGATTCCAAATTATCTCAGGAGAAAGAAGATTTAAAGCAGCTGAACTTGCAGGGTTAAATGAAATTCCTGCTTACATCCGTATAGCTGACGACCAGAGCATGCTAGAAATGGCTATTATTGAAAATGTTCAACGTTCAGATTTAAACCCAATTGAAATTGGAATTAGTTACAAAAGGTTAATGGACGAGTGCAACTTAACTCAAAATGAATTAAGCTTAAGAATTGGAAAAAACAGGTCTACCATTTCGAATTTCATAAGAATCCTAAATTTACCCGAAAAAATTCAAGCAGGTCTTAGAGATCAGCTCATAACCATGGGACATGCCCGTGCATTACTTGCTTTTGAAAAAGAAGTAGACATGCTAAATGCTTTTAATTCTATACTATCCAATCAACTTTCAGTAAGAAACGTCGAACAACTTTCAAAAAAAAATAAACCCCTTTCAATGGGAGTTTTGTCTAGGTTTGAAAAAAGAATGCAATCCGAGCTTCGCATGAATTTTAAAACTTCAGTTAAGATCAACAAAACAGCGAAAGGGAATGGAAAAATTTTAATTTCATTTAAAGACGATGCAGATTTAAATCGAATACTTGAACTTTTAGACAGATAATGCGATTTGCCTCATTTCTTTTTTTTTTGACCTTGGTTTCAAATATTTTTAGCCAAAATGTTGCTTTACCAGATACGACTCACTCGCCAAAAAAAGCTACTCTACTTTCTTTTTGCATTCCAAGTGCCGGACAATTCTACAATCATTTTCATCGACCCAACAAGAAGAAAAAAAACCTACTCTGGAAACTACCTTTAATATATGGTGGATTGGGAGCTTCAGTTTTTTTTCTAGTTGACAATCAAAATGAATTTAATTCAATTAAAAATGAACGCTTGTTCAGAGCAAATAACATGGGACTAATTCAAGCTTATCCTGAGTACACAACTACCCAGCTTGAAATTTTACAAAACGATTACAGAAGATGGAGAGATTTATCTGTTGTTTCAGTTCTTGGAATGTATTTGCTTCAAGTACTTGATGCAACAATTGAAGGGCATTTGATTCATTTTGACAATTCTGATAAGCTATCGATAAGATTTCAACCCCAATTTTTTTCTGCAACTTCTACTCCTACACTACTAACTCTTAACATTCAATTTTAGTTGATACTTTCAACATTATAACTTGTAAATTGAAAAATAATTATTTTCACCCAGTCTCAATCAATCTACTATGGAAAAGTATGACCTTTGTGTAATAGGTGCTGGTCCTTCAGGATATGCTGCAGCAATGAGAGCAATCGACTTTGGAAAAAAAGTTGTACTTATCGAAAAAGATAAAATCGGAGGTGCTGGGCTCTACAATGGTGCACTTACCTCAAAAACAATGTGGGAACTTTCACAAAAGTTCAGAACAGTTAACTCAAGTATTGTTTCATCTGGAAGAAGCAAATTTGATATTACTTGGGATAAAGTCCAAAAGACAATGCAAGAAGCCATGTTTGATCGAAAGTTTCAATACTCTTGTCATATTAAATTGCTTCAATCCAATGAGTTGAATCAAATTTTCAGATACGAAAGGGGATTTGCCAGCTTTGTTGACCAAAATAATGTAAAAATCACTAAATCAAATGGGGATGAAAAAATAATTTATGCAGATAATGTTATAATTGCTATTGGAAGTACTCCAAGACATTTACCTAATATTCAGGTAGATGAAAACATCATTCTGACAAGTAATGGTGTAGATTCAATGAAAGATTTCCCTAAAAGTATGGTAATCGTAGGTGCAGGTGTTATTGGTTGTGAATATGCTACCATGTTTTCAAATTTTGGTAAAACTAAAATATATCTTATTGATAGAGCAGATAAAATCCTCCCTTTTGAAGATGAGGACATATCGCAATTAATTGGAAATAATTTGACCAAAAATGGTGTTACCATACATCAAAATGCAAATTTAGAACGATTAGAAGAAAGAGATGGTGAGGTTGAATATGAGCTTTCTTACAAAGATGGAAAAAAAGAAGTAATTCGAGTGGAGAAAGCCTTGCTATCAGTCGGTAGAGTCTTGAACATTGAGGGACTCAAAATGGAAAATGCAGGTGTGAAACTCAGTAAAAGAGGAGTTCACATTGGAGATACAGATACGCAAACCAATGTTCCCAATATCTATACTGTTGGTGATGCAAGTGGGCACATCGCTCTTGTAAATATTGGCGAACTAGAAGCTAGGCACGCTGTAGAAAGAATATTTGACAATAAGAAGGAAAAACTAAACTACACCAACATTAGTACCATAATGTTTCTTCAACCAGAAGTTGCCTCTGTTGGAATGAATGAAAAACAATGTCTAGATCGAAATATTCCTGTCAAAATAGTAAAGCTTGACTATTCTTGTATTGCAAGAGCCATTGCAATGCGTAAAACAGAAGGATTTTTCAAAATCATTGTTACCAATGATGATAAAATGAAGATTCTTGGGATGAGGGCTGCTGGTGAACATGCTTCAAGTGCAATACAAGCTGTTGCGCTATTGATAAAAATGAATAAAGGCATTCATGAACTGGCAGAACTGGTTCATCCTCACCCATCCATAATCGAAGGAGTTCAAGAATGTGTCCGAATGCTATTGAACAAATCCATATTTAAATCTTCTATTTTTAAAGACAAACTATGGTGCTACAGCTGTGTAGATGGTGTAAAAACTCCTTTGCAAAGATTATAAATTAGACATCCTTTTTTATATTTTTAACGTCTTATAATTGTTTTAAGTGTAACCTCTATATAAGACTATGAATCCTTATCGAAACTTTTTTAGCTTCCTAATTAGTACATGCATTTGTTTCTGCATAAATATTTCTTCAAATTATGCTCAGTCAAATGTAGTTCCTAATCAAATTAATTATCAAGCAATTGCACATTCATCTAATGGACAAACATTAAACAACGAAGCCATTGATGTTCTTGTTGGAATTTACGCCCAATCTCCATCTGGAATTTTGGTCTACCAAGAGGAACATTCTCCTACGACCAACGACTATGGACTTTTTACTTTATTAATTGGCGATGGCTTAGTAACAGCAGCTGGAACCCTTAGTTCCTTTTCTAATGTTGAATGGCAAAATGATGTGTATTTTTTAAACATTCAAATTGATGTAGGATTTGGTTTTGAGGATTTGGGTACACAACAATTGGTTACCGTTCCATATGCCTTTCATGCTAGAACTGTGGAATTTGATAATGTAAACGATTTAGATTCAGATCCAACAAACGAAATACAATCACTGTCTATTTCAAACAATACACTTTTTTTAACTCAAACTAATGATTCTGTTACCATCCCAGTTTCTTCTTACAGTTCTGGACAAGGAATTGACATAACAAACGGAATAATTTCTAATTCAGGCGATAACGACAATGATTCTTTAAATGAAATTGAGTTACCAGCCTCTGCCAACAACAATGATATCCTTACTTGGTTTAATGGTCAGTGGCTTGCCCTTCCCAAAAAGATAGATGCAGATAATGATGGATGGCCTTTATCAATGGATTTAGATGACAATGACAATTCTATCACATTTTATGATAACGACAACAACTCTCAAAATGAATTACAACAGCTCTCTCTAAATGGAAACAACCTAATTTTAAGTCTAACTAACGATACCATTATACTTCCGTTTATTACGTACTCCGCTGGTTCTGGAATTGTTATTTCATCGGGTACTATTACAAATACTGGTGACACAAGCAATACCAATGAATTAATTTCTAGTGTATCTTTTAACCCATCTAGCAATGAAATTGAAATTATTGATGGTTCACCAGGAAATGTTCAAACTATTGACTTATCTAGTCTTGATAACCCGGGAACAGACAATCAAAACCTGCAAGGTTCACTAAACGGAACTAACCTTACCATTGACATTGACAATGGGACTGCGGCAACCGTAGATTTAGGTACATTGCAAGACGGAACTGGAACAGATAATCAAAACCTCACCGGTGCTGCATTGAGTGGCAATACTTTAGTGATAGACATTGAAAATGGAAATTCTGCAAATGTTGATCTCAGCCCATTAAATAATCCAGGAACTGACAATCAAAATCTTTCCGGTTCGCTTAATGGAACCAACATTACCATAGACATTGATAATGGAACATCTGCTACTGTAGATTTAGGTTCATTGCAAGATGGAACTGGTTCCGATGATCAAAATTTAACCAATGCCACTTTAAACGGGACTGACTTAACTATTGAAATTGAAGACGGATCTGCTGTAACTGTTGATTTGTCCAATTTGGGAAATCAAACAATTTCTTACACGTTAGTAAACTCTATTTTAGTTCTCAACATTTCAGGTGGAAATAGTATTTCAATTGACATGAGTGCTTTTATTGAACTGCCTCAAATTGGCAATAACCTTAATGATGTTTTAACTTGGAACGGTTCTCAATGGGTTGCCCAAGCAATTTTACAAAGCGATAATCAAAATATTTCCGGTTCATCGTTTAATTCTTCAAGCAATGAGCTAACCATTGGAATTGAAGATGGAAACTCAGAAACAGTTGATTTATCTGCTCTTGATGTTGATATATTTCCTGGAAATGGAATTGACATTACTGGATCTGTCGGAAGTTTTACCATAGAAAATACAGGTGATACCGATCCAACTGATGATATAACTTCAACCGTAACACCAGCAGACGGACAAATTCTGGTTTATGATGGTTCACAGTCTTCTTGGGTTCCACAAAATATTACTAATGACCAAGATTGGAATACGTCTAATTCTGGAGTGATTTATAACGAAACTGAAAATGTTGGTGTAGGCTTAACTAATCCATTGAATAAGTTTCACGTAATGGACAATTCATATTCATCAACCTATATAAAAGACATTGCTTCGTTCGAAACAAATAGACAATATGCTACAGTTTCAACTAATACTACAAATAGTGGTGAAGGTGGTGGTGTTTTTCTAGGAAAGTACAACAATAATATTGTTTCATATGTTGGAGGGAATTATCAACCAAGTAGTTCGGATACAAGTGCATTTTTTGGAATAGGTACTCCAGAAAATTCTCACTCTAATCCTGAACTTGGATTTAGAATAAATGGATCTAACAAATCTGCTAATCTTTCAATTGATGACATTAGAATAGGTATGGAATCGGATTTACCTAATGGAATAAATCGTATTAAAATCTCTTCCAATGAAATATCACTTGTTGGAAATAATTTGGGATCACCAGCTTCTACAGCAACTAATTTATTGATAAAGGGAAATCTAACGTACGATGACGGCAATCAACAATCGGGTTACATCCTTCAATCCAATGGTGCTGGGACAGCAAGCTGGGCAGATCCATCAAGCATTGCAAATGACAACGATTGGGTTTTGAATGGTTCAGATATATATAACGCCAATAGTGGAAACATTGGAATTGGCACCAACAACCCCGACGATAAATTGCACATTC
>JAZADZ010000042.1:0-28490 GCA_036123135.1 Bacteroidota bacterium
AATTCTTTTTCTAAACGGTCTTTTATGTGTCTGGAGGTAACAAACTTCCCTTCTCTTCCAAAAAATGGAGAATCATTAATGGTAAATAGCATGCTCATGGTAGGCTCATCAATTGCGATTTTTGGCAATGCTTCGGGAAAGTCAAAATCAGAGATAGTATCTCCTATCTCAAAACCATCAATGCCCACAATTGCACAAATGTCGCCGGCCCTAACCTTATCTACTTTTACTTTACCTAGACCTTCAAAAAGGTATAGTTCCTTAATTCTACTTTTAACAATACTTTCACTTCTTTTAATCAAAGCAACTTGTTGACCTACTTTTAATTCTCCCCTGTGCAATCTACCAATTGCTATTCTTCCTATGAATGAAGAATAGTCCAATGAAGTAATTAAGAGCTGAGCAGTTCCTAAGCTAACATTAGGAGATGGAATAAACTCAAGTATTGCATCAAGTAAAGGAATAATATCTTCACCTAGCGTATTGTAATCCATACTCATCCAACCATTTTTGGCCGATCCGAAAACAGTTGGAAAATCCAGCTGCTCCTCTGTAGCGTCGAGGTTACACATGAGATCAAATACTTTTTCTTGCACCTCATCTGGAGTACAATTTTCTTTATCAACTTTATTAATGACAACAATTGGTTTAAGACCAAGTTCAATTGCTTTTTGCAAAACAAAACGGGTTTGAGGCATGGGACCTTCAAAAGCATCTACTAAAAGTAGCACACCATCTGCCATGTTGAGGACTCTTTCCACTTCACCTCCAAAATCGGCATGTCCAGGCGTATCAATGATATTGATTTTGGTATTCTTGTAGGAAACAGAGACATTCTTTGACAGAATAGTTATTCCTCTTTCTTTTTCTAAATCGTTGTTGTCAAGAATGAGCTCCTTGCTTTGGTTTCGATCATCATTGGCTTTACAAGCATAAATTAGTTTATCAACTAATGTAGTTTTGCCGTGATCAACATGAGCAATGATTGCAATGTTTCGAATGTTCATTTATAAATTTTAATGCGCAAAAGTAGGCAAAGCTTGTTAACATTGGACATTTTTAAAATTTTGTTGAAATCTAAAGCATAAAGCAAGCTGAATTTTTTAAAGAAGAAAATGAAAAATATATACCTAATTCTCTTTTTCTTCAAGCTCTATCCAACGAATAGTCTTCTGATCAATGAGCTGAATAACTTTTCCCAACTTATTCGATTTATCTAGGATAGTATCATAATCTAATTCACTGTCTTGGAGGAATTGTTCAAGTTGAGTTTTTTCTAGCTCTAGTTGGTTAATTTCACTTTCAATTTTTGCATATTCAATATTCTCGGCGTATGTCCTTTTATTTTTTGGCTGTTCTTGAAGTGAATTGTTTTGTAAATCTTCTTTTTTCAAATGCTTCTTTACAGAGGATATTTTATTTCTGTATTCAGAATACGAACAGTAAAAATCTTTAATTTTCCCGGCCCCTTCAAACACGAATAAATGATCTACTAGTTTATCCATAAAGTACCGGTCGTGAGATACAACGATTAAACACCCCTTGAACTGAAGCAAAAATTCCTCAAGCTTATTTAAGGTAAGTAAATCTAAATCATTGGTTGGTTCATCAAGAATTAAAAAATTTGGATTTTTCATCAAAATAGTTAGTAGGTGTAATCTTCTTTTCTCACCTCCACTGAGCTTAGAAACATAAGTATATTGCATTTGAGGAGTAAACATGAAATGTTCTAAAAACTGAGCAGCACTTACTTTCTTTCCATCTGCCATTACAATTACCTCGGCGATTTCCTTAAGTACATCAATCACCCTCTTTTTGGAATCAATTGTTATCCCCTTTTGAGTAAAATAGCCGTACACAATTGTATCTCCGGAATTAATCTTACCACTATCAGCTGGTTCCTTTTGAGTTATAATGTTCAAAAAAGTTGACTTACCTACTCCGTTATCTCCAATAATACCAATACGTTCCCCTTTTTTGAACGTATAATCGAATCCTTTTAAAATTTCTGTTTCTCCATAGCTCTTGTACACTTTTTTTAGCTCTAAAATTTTCCCTCCAATCCTACTCATTTTAACCTCAAACTTTAGCTCCGGTTTGACATTTTTACTGGACGCTTTTTCTTTTACTTTTTGAAAATTATTTATCCTTGCTTTAGACTTTGTTGTTCTTGCTTTAGGAGACCTTCTTATCCATTCCAATTCTTTTTTCATGAGCCTTGACGCCTTCGATAATTCAGTAGAATAAACCTCTTCTCGTTCAGCTCTTTTTTGAAGAAAATAGCCGTAATTTCCTTTGTGGTGATACAACATTCCGTTCTCAAGCTCCAAAATGTGATTGCACACTCTGTCTAAAAAGTATCGATCGTGTGTTATCATTAAAAGAGTAATGCGTTGTTGAGAAAGATACTTTTCCAACCATTCTATCATTTCAACATCCAAATGATTTGTAGGTTCATCTAAAAGAAGAAGTTCTGGTTCATCAAGAAGTAAAATAGCAAGAGAAAGTCTTTTCTTTTGACCACCTGAAAGATTTCTCACTTTTTGATCTAAATCAGTGATTTTAAATTTTGAAAGTACCTGATTCATTAATTGTTCGTAATTCCATCCATTTACTTCATCCATTTTAGCTGAAGCCAATTCAAATCGGTTTATATTTTCCTCAGTGTAGTTTGTAGATTGCGCACTAAGCGCTGACTCATATTCGTTAATAATTGAAATGAACTTTGAGTTTGAACGTTCTAAAAGTTCTTTGATGGATAATTCGTTTTGAAAATTTGGATCTTGATTTAGATAACCAATTCGAATACCTTTTCGAAGTGTAATTGCTCCTCCTTCAGGAACATCCTCACCAGCAATTATTTTTAACATACTGGTTTTTCCTGAACCATTATTGGCAATTAACGCTACTTTATCACCTTTGTTCAACCCAAATGAAAGTTGTTCAAAAAGAACTCTTTCTCCATAAGATCTACTTATGTTTTCTACAGATAAATAGTTCATGCATCATAAACGTACAAAATATAAATAAGCTATCTTTGATAAGACCATTTAATCGCTCAATTTGAAACATTTCGTAAGCATATTTTTTATTCTAATTACCCACTTATCTCACGCTCAATCTGCATTAGAAGTTGTACAAAAAGCAGATCTTAAAGTAAGAGGTAAATCTTCTTATTCAGAGATGACCATTTCAATTGTTCGTCCGAAGTGGCAAAAAGTAATGACCATGAAAAACTGGTCTGAGGGCAACGATTTTGCAGTATCTCTTGTAACAAGTCCTGCAAAAGAAAAGGGCTCTGTATTTTTAAAAAGAGAAAATGAGGTATGGAATTACTTGCCCTCTCTTGAACGTACCATCAAGCTTCCACCTTCAATGATGACACAAAGTTTTATGGGAACTGACCTAACCAATGACGACTTGGTAAAACAATCTTCAATGGTTGTGGATTACACCCATAATATTATTGGTGAAGAAGATATTAGAGGGCTTAAGTGTTGGAAATTGGAACTATTCCCTAAAGATGAAGCAACTGTGGTTTGGGGGAAATTGATGGTTTGGATTGATCAAAATGACTTCATGCAATTAAAAGTTGAATTTTATGATGAGGATCTAGAAATTGTAAATTTAATGGAGGGCTATGATGTTCAACTATTTGGGAACAAAAAGCTACCATCTAAAATAGAATTTATCCCTTTAGACGATGAAGGTAATAAGACCATAATCGAATATAAAAATTGGAAATTTGATGTTGAAATACCATCTAATTACTTCACCACACAATATGTTTCTAGACTAAAATAAATGAAATGTTAATTAGGCTTGCCTGGAGAAATATATGGAGGAATAAAAAAAGAAGTATTATTACAATAACAGCTATTGTCATAGCTGTTTTTTTAGCCATTCTTATGCGCTCCATGCAACTGGGTATGTATGACAATATGATTCAGAACGTAGTAGGATCATATACCGGTCATGTTCAAGTGCATTCGAATGGTTTTTGGGAAGAACAAACCATTGACAATGCCTTTGTGTACAATGACTCATTGATTCAAAAAATTAAAAAAACCGAAGATGTTGCCGGAACAACTAAACGAATTCAGAGCGGTTGTCTTTCCTCTTATGGTGATTTATCAAAATTTGTTTTCGTTACTGGTATTGAACCTAAAAAAGAACAACTTCTAACTGATTGGAACGAGAGATTAATAGATGGTCAACTCCTTCAAACCAATAGCAACTCGGTTAATGTTGGCAAAGGCATTGCTAAGTACTACAATTTAAAAATTGGAGATACGCTAATTTTTATTGGTCAAGGATATCATGGTATGCAAGCTGTTGGAGCTTACCCAGTAAGTGGAATTTTAGACATGAAAAACCCTAACTTAAACAATACTAGTGTCTTTATGAGTTTACCAAAAGCGCAAGATTTTCTTTCCGCTAATAACTTAATGACTCACCTAGTTATAAACAAGAAACAATACAGTGAAGAAGCAGATATTGTAGCTACCATAAAAAAACAGTTAAATCAAGACTATGAAATCATGTCTTGGCAAGAAATGATGCCAGAGATTGAAACAATCATACAAGCCGATAGTGCTGGTGGGTTAATCATGATTTTTATTCTTTACATGATCATTACATTTGGGATTTTTGGAACTGTTTTAATGATGACTCAAGAGAGAAAATATGAATTTGGAGTGGTAATCTCTATTGGAATGAAAAAAACAAAGCTTATGGTTGCTATGGTATATGAAACTATCTTTTTAAGCGCTATTGGAATCCTTCTAGGCATTGTACTTTCTAGGCCAATTGTTCTATATTTTTACAACAACCCATTAGAATTCCCCTCAGATCAAGTAGAAATGATGGAAAATCAAGGTTTTGAAGCAGTTATTCCATTTATGAGCTCTTATGATATTCCAATTACTCACGGATTAATTATTTTCTTCATTTCGTTAATTATTTGTTTCTATCCTATACTTACTATTTACAATTTAAATCCAATTAAAGCCATGAAAAGATAGCATGAAAACCATTATTAAAATAGCATGGCGTAATGTCTGGAGAAATAAGCTAAGGAGCTTGACAGTCATTTTCTCTATGGTTCTAGGATTGTGGTCTGGTCTTTTTGCAGTCTCTATGATGCTTGGACTTAATGAACAACGAATGGACAGTGCTATAAATTCGTATTTATCTCACATTCAAGTTCATCACCCTTCATTTACTGAAAATTTAGATATAGAGCATACTATTGTTGATTATAATTCTTTACAAAAATTCTTAAAAAAACAAGAAGGAATTAAATACTTCAGTTCACGAACTATTGTTTCAGCAATGGCTTCAACTGCTCACGGTTCTGCAGGAGTTCGACTAATAGGCATAAACCCAGATGCTGAAAAAAAAATCACCAACGTTCATCAAAGCATGGTAAAGGGAAGTTACTTCAATAGTATCAAAAGCAAACCCGCAATAATTGGTAAAAAATTAGCAGAGAAATTAAAGCTAGATGTAAAAAAGAAAATCTACCTCACTTTTGTGGATAAAGATGGCAATCAGCAACGTTTAAAATTAAAAGTAGAAGGGTTTTTTAAAACAGCCAGTTCATTGTTTGACAGAACTAACATCTACATGAAACAAAAAGACCTTCAAAAGTTGCTTGATAACTCTGCGGCAATTCATGAGCTAGGTATTATTTGTGAAGATTTAGCTTCAGTTAACAACATGACTGCATTGATTAACAATAAGTCATCAGAGAATAAAGCTGAATCTTGGGGACAAATAGCTCCCGAGCTAGGGTTTGCTCAAGAAATGATGGGTAGTATAATATATATTTTCATGAGTATCATCTTAATAGCACTTTCATTCGGGATTATAAATACCATGCTTATGGCAGTTTTAGAAAGAAAAAAAGAATTAGGAATGTTAATGTCTGTAGGGCTTAATAAAAAAAAGGTCTTTTTAATGGTTGTATTGGAAACTATTTTTATTTCTTTGGTAGCTGCTCCACTTGGAATAATTCTTTCCTACCTATTTATTTCTCATTTCGGAACTCATGGAATTGACTTGTCTGCAGTTTCAGAAGGATTAGAAGAACTGGGAATAGGAACAAGAGTGTATACCACATTATCATTTGCCAATTACATTAGTATTTCTATACTAACGTTAGTTGTTACGTTCTTATCCTCTTTAATTCCTGCAAGAAGAGCCTTAAAACTGAATCCAGCAGAAGCAGTAAGAACACTATAAATTTAAACTATGAACGTAATAGAAACCAATAAATTAGCTAAAACCTACCAGCAAGGAGAAGTTCAAGTAAATGCCTTAAACGATGTTTCTATAAATTTTAAGGAAGGAGAATTCACTGCTATTGTTGGTCCATCTGGTTCTGGAAAAACAACATTTTTAAATGCAATTGGTGGTTTAGATATTCCTGATAGTGGAAAAGTAATTATCAATAGTACCGATATCACTCAATTGAAGTCTAATCAATTAATTGATTTTAGGTTACGAAATATTGGTTTTGTTTTTCAGGCATATAATTTGATTCCTGTTTTAACGGCTAAAGAAAATGTAGAGTTCATTATGCTAATGCAAGGAGATTCTGTCAAAGAAAGAAAATCCAGAGCTGAGGAATTACTACATGCTGTAGGTTTATCCCAGCAAATGGATCGAAGACCAGGTCAACTCTCTGGAGGGCAACAACAACGTGTTGCTGTAGCAAGAGCATTAGCTTCTAAACCTCAATTTGTATTAGCTGATGAACCAACAGCCAATTTAGACTCTAGCTCTACAGCGAACTTATTGGATATCATGTATGAGCTTAATCAAAACGAAAACATGACTTTTATCTTTTCTACCCACGATCAAAGAGTGATTGACAGGGCAAAACGAATAATTACATTGGAAGATGGAAAAGTGATTTCGGATAAAAATCCATAAATTACTTCATGTTAAAATCATTCATACTTTTCATAGGCTGCTTTCTTTTATATAGCTCAGCAACTACTCAAGAGCAAAAAAAATTAAAATTCAAAGATCGAATTACAGTTGATGGTTTTGTTAAATACATGAATACGAACTCGTTTGTTAAGCTAGATACCATAATTGGTGATAATTTAATCCACAATAGAATAAAAATAAAAGCGGAGTTTACTACGCAGCTTACGGCAGTTATCGAGATGAGAAATCGTATTTTTTACGGAGAAGGAACAAGATTAAATCCGAGCCTTGGAGAATTTCTTGATAATGATCAAGGACAATTGGATCTTTCAATCACATCTGTTAATACATCTTCGTTTGTTGTTCACTCAATTTTTGATAGGGCTTATTTTAAATATCTAGCAAATAAATGGGAGCTTAGAATTGGAAGACAACGCATTAACTGGGGTGTAAATTTAGCATGGAATCCAAATGATTTATTTAATGCTTACAGTTTAATCGACTTTGATTACCAAGAAAGACCAGGAAGTGATGCCATTCGTTTTCAATACTATATGGGAGATCTTTCAAGTGTTGAACTTGCAGTACAACCCGGGAATGGGATTGACGAATCTATTCTAGCTGGACTTTGGAAATTCAATAAATGGAAATACGATTTTCAATTTCTAGCTGGAAATTATTATTCTGATTTAGCCATTGGAAGTGGGTGGGCTGGAAATATTAAAAATTGTGGAATTAAAGGTGAATTCACCTATTTTCAACCAAAAGAAAATTTAACTGATACTAGCGGAGCAATCAGTACCAGCGCAACTTTTGATTATTCTTTTAAAAATGGAATATACGTCAACGCATCAATTTTATACAACAGCAGTGGTAAAAATAGTGTTACCAACCAAACAAATCCTTTTCTAACATTTGCAACAGACCTCTCAGCAAAAAATCTTATGCCTTCAAAACTCACCTATTTCACACAACTAAATGGACTATTCAATCCACTTTTTAATTACTCATTTTCAGCATTTTACATGCAGGGATATAATGTATTACTTTTAATGCCTTCTATTAACTATACAATCCGTGAAAATTGGGAAATAATGCTAATTGGGCAATCTGCATTTGGAAAACAAACAAGTCAACTAAATGCTCTTGGAAATGGAATTTTCTTACGTTTAATGGTTAGCTATTAATTGGAGTCAACAACAATAAATTTAATCGTTTTAAGCAACTCATTTTGTTTTAGTACTTGCAAATAATAAGCTCCTTTTCTTAGCTTATTTCTTGAAAAATAAAAGACCGGTGGGTGAACATGTCCATATTCACTAACTAATTTTCCACTGGAAGAAAAAATACGAATCTTCAAATGTTCATTTTCAGATAGCGGAATATTTAGAACCGTATTATTCACAACTGGGTTTGGATAAATTTTCCAATTTTGAAACACTGAATCTGTTTTAAAGGAAACTGGATTAGACCATTGACTCCAACCAAGAGCTTTATCTCTATATCGCACTCTCCAGCAATAATTCAAATCTGGAATAAGGTTGAAAACTTCAAGATCAAATAAATCTTCGCCTTGCTGTAAATCTTCTTCTTTGTACCAATTTTCAAATTGTATCCACCTATCAAGAACAAGATTCGAAAATGAATTACAATCAGTGCTTATTTGCCAATGGGATGCACCATGACCATCAAAATCGGCATCAATGAAAGGGGAGCTTATAATCGTAAAACCATCTGGGCTAACCAAGTCTCCGTTCAGAGGAAAAACAGGCGTTGGTTGAGTTGGAAGACTATTATTTAGCTTGATAGTTACACTATCTTGTAAGGAATTTTCTAAATGGCTATACTCATCTCCTAAACTAAATCGTTTCAATGTAAATTTCGCATCCTCACCTGCCTGAACCTCAACAAAGACATAACCATAGTCGTCTTGACTAATGGAATATTCAGGATAATCAATTTGGTCATATTGGTCCCAATAATCAATACGACCTCCAGCGGTGGCAACATTGACCATTAAATGATTGTGGTCTCTAGATTGACCTCTTGAATAGCCATGCGTGTGTCCAAAAAAATGAATAGAGGGTTTTCCGGAGAAGCTTGAAAAATTTTCTAACAAGGTGATAACATCTCCGGTAAAATCAGTATTTCCAGGCGGCCAAAGCTCGGATCGGTGAGGGTGATGCAATTGAGCGAATACAAAATCTACTGTGGTATCGTTTGCAGTTGCATTCAACAAACTATCTAACCAATCGATTTGTTCTGAAATTTGAAAATCAGAATTGGAATCCAAGCCAATAATACGAACATTTGAAATGTCCTTAAACCACCAATGCTCCAAAAATCCAGCAGAGCCGTTTTTAGGCAAATCAAAATAATCAAAGAAAAAATGAGCATTATTTTCATGATTTCCAGGGACTGGATAAAAAGGAACATAACTAAACAGGTTTTTGGAGGGTTTGAAAAATTCATTCACCCATTCTTCATGATTGTTTCCATTGTCAACTAAATCTCCGGGAATCAACACCATCTGAAGATGCTCGTTAACCGATGTACTAAAAGTTGATGAGATAAAATCCAATATTCCATCGTTCACAATTTGTTTGAATTTTGTTGGATTAGAATTATCTCTTTGCATATCGCTCATAGCAACGAGATTAAATGAAGTTTCGCTATGATTTGTAGGAGGGGTTATAAAGTGAAATGTGGAGGAAACAACTGAACCAACAGAAACATTGTAAAAATATTTTGTATTAGGAAGAAGTCCAGAAAGCGCTGCAGTGTAAATACATGCTCCTCCTTGACTTGGTAAAGACGTAGCCAATAAAGTTGAGTCTGTAGAATTGGAAACACCCCAATTTAATGATCCTTGAATGCAACTACTAGCTTCCCACATTACTGTTATGGAACTTGACGATGCGTTTTGCAAATAAGGTTGGACAATTATGGATTGTCCTTTTAAGCAAAAAAAAGAGCAGATAAAGAAAACTATTGTAACAAAACGACTCGAATACATATGATTTTCTAAATTATAAAAAACAACCATTTAAACTTTTACAACAGTGCTATATTTACGCTTGAATTAATATTAAAACAATGAATAAAAAGTCATTCTTTAAATATTTGACAATTTTTATTGTTTTAAATTTTGGTGCATTAGGTTTTGGAACTCTTCTTTCTGGAGAGGGTGCATTTTCAGAATGGTACCAGTTATTGAATAAAGCCCCATGGACACCTCCTGGATGGGTTTTTGGAGCAGCTTGGAGTTGTATTATGCTTTGTTTTTCCTTTTTTATGGCAATTCTCTTTACCAAAAGAGAAAATAAAAACCGTCTGATTGTTATCTATGTGCTACAATGGATATTGAACGTTTCCTGGAATCCTGCTTTTTTTTATTTTCATAATTCTGTGCTTGGTTTAATTATTATTTTTCTTCTTAGTGGAGTTGTTGCTTATTTTCTATTCGGTTTTCTACAATTAGCTAGACTTTATGCACTATTAACACTTCCATATTTCATATGGATAATTATTGCAACATCACTAAATATGTATATTGTAATTTTTAACTAGATTTATGATACGTGAAAAAAGTTGCGCTTCTCTACATATTTCTTAGTGCCCAAATTTTTGGACAAAATATTTCTCTTTTTAATCCTCAAATTAATTACGACTTAGTGGGTGGATTTTACGACATCGATTCAATACGAGAGCTTAGCATTAATTTTTACAATCCTAATTATCACAACACTCTTGTAAATTCATTCTTTTTCAATTCTTCTCTTAGAATTCCAGCTACTGTTGAACTCAACGGAGAGGTTTTTGATAGTGTTGGAGTGCGGTACAAAGGGAATTCGACGTTTTGCATTCCTAACGACAACGGAGTTCCTAAGGTTCCCTATAATTTAGACATGAATTACTGGGTTTCTGGACAAAAGCTAATGAACTATAAAAAGGTAAAACTTGCAAATGGCTATTTGGATGCAACATTTACACGGGAACACCTTGCCTCTGAAATCTATCAAAACTACCTTCCCTCACCTGAAGTTAATTTAACCAAACTTAACGTCCAAGGCAACTATCTAGGCCTGTATGTTAATACCGAATCCATTAATAAACAATTTCTTGAGAAGCATTTTGGTGAAAAAGACGGTGTTTTATTTAAATGTGACAATGCAGATGTTTTTTGTGGAGACAATAGCGGCAACAATGCAACGGAGCCCAATTTATCTTGGATGGGAACAGATAGTTTATCGTATTATGATACCTACACAATTAAATCTGATTATGGATGGGAGCAATTACTCGATTTAATATATACATTAAATTACAACACCTCTGAAATTGACAGTATACTAAATGTTGATAGGGTCCTTTGGGCGTTTGCAGTAAATACGGTAATTGCAAATTTTGACACCTACAATGGGTACTATGTTCACAATTACTATTTGTACCAATCTGAGGATGGATTATTTCAGATGATTCCTTGGGATCTGAGCGAAAGTTTTTTCAATGCGCTACTTGGTTGGGATTTGTACTTTCAGCCAACAGACCCAAATCCATTTCATTTTGACCCTTACTTTGGAGATAATCCAATGATAGGTAGACCACTTACCGCCAAACTTCTGAACAACCCTTACAACAGAAAAAGATATACAGCTCATATTCGAACTGTAATGAACGAATTGGATACAATATCATTGAGAAATCAGAAGAATTATCTGCAATCTATGAGCTATTCCTCTGCCCTGTCAGATATTTACAAACTATTTTCAATAAGTGATTTCACATTCAACACAGAAAATCATCTTGGCTTTTCCACTTGGGGTGGGTATGGATTTGCTGGAATAATGCCAACAGTGAGAGAACGACTCAATTTTTTAACTAGTCACCCTGAAATCAATCAATCTCCCCCTATAATCGGTAGTGTTGAAATAATAGATACTGTTCTGACAGTTGATATCCAAAATGTTTCATCTGCAAACCTTATGGCTACACAAAGCATTTATGCATCAAAGTTTAAATCGTTTGAATTAAATGACAATGGATTGAATGGAGATTTAATCCCACAAGACGGAATTTTCTCATGTACATTTCCTTATATGAATTCTCAAGAGAATGTGAAATTCTACATAGAAGCTCAAAACACCAATGCTATGAGTTTATCTCCCCAAAGAGCACAATACGAATATTACATATACGAAAAAGCAACTCCTATTGTAGACAATGAAAATTATGTTTTAATTTATCCAAATCCAGGACAATCTCAAATCACTATCGAAAATAATTTTGTAGAGCCTACAGCATATACAATATATTCCTCCTTAGGGCAAATTGTAAATAGTGGAACAATTAATTCTAGTTTATATTCAATAAATCTTTCTGGAATAGCATCCAATTTTTATTTTCTCAAAATAGGTGCAACTGTATATAAGTTTATCAAAAACTAATCTGCTAAACACATCTTTTGCAACAGATTTTATTCATTAGCTTTGAATGAACTCCTACTATACGAATCAAATCAGTATTATGCAAAATGCAATTAGAGGAACTGGAAGTTACATTCCTTCCAATATCAAAAAAAATGAAGACTTTTTATCCTACGAGTTTTACAACGATGATCAAAAGAAATTACCCAACTCCAACGAAGTAATCATTAGAAAATTTGAAGCCATTACTGGAATTCAAGAAAGAAGATACATTTCAAAAGATTTATTAAACAGCGATATTGCCACCGTTGCAGCCAAAAGAGCTTTAGAAGATGCTAAAGTTAATCCTGAAGAAATTGATTATATTATAGTTGCCCAAAACTTTGGGGATGTCAAGGATGGGTTTACTCAATGTGATATGCTTCCTAGTGTTGCATCTAGAGTAAAATACAATCTTAAAATAAAAAATAATAATTGTGTTGCTTACGATATCATTTTTGGATGTCCTGGGTGGGTACAGGGACTAATTCAAGCAGATGCATTTATCAAAGCTGGATTAGCAAAAAAATGCTTAGTAATAGGTGCTGAAACACTTTCAAGAGTAGTTGATCCATTTGACAGGGACTCAATGATTTATTCTGATGGAGCCGGTGCTTGTGTATTGGAAAAAAACACTTCAAAAGCAAAAGGAATTTTAGCACATGCCGACCAGTCTTACACTTCCGAAGAAGCATATTTTCTTTTTTATGGAAGCTCTTACAATCCTAATGAATTACAAACCACCAATTACATTAAAATGCATGGCAGGAAAATTTATGAGTTTGCATTAAAAAATGTTCCAGCTGCCATGAAAAATGCTATTGATAAAAGTGGTATAAAGATTGAAAAAATTAAGAAAATTTTAATCCATCAAGCAAATGAAAAAATGGATGAAGCAATAATTAATCGATTTTATAAATTGTGCAAAAAAGAAGTTCCTGATGGTATAATGCCAATGAGTATTCATAAACTTGGCAATAGCTCTGTAGCAACAGTTCCTACTCTACTCGATCTTATTTTAAAAAACAAACTCCAAGACCATAAAATAAATAGAGGAGATGTAGTTTTGTTAGCATCTGTTGGCGCAGGTATGAATATCAATGCTATTGTATATCAATTTTAAAAAATTATCGATCTTTCTTTAACTTTGAAAACACAAATCGAACGATTTTAACCATGAAATCATCTTCCATTCTAATCGGAATAATTTTTTTGATTTACTCTTGTGGAAACAACTCCTCCTCGCTGAACCATAAAGCAGATTACACTAAATCTATGGTTACTGCTTTAATAGAAATACCATCTGGATCGCTGGAAAAATGGGAGCTAAATAAAAATACAGGAATAATTGAGCGAGATTCAATAGGCAAACAACCAAGAACAATTGATTATTTAGGATATCCTGCTAACTATGGAATGATTCCCGGAACCATTCTTACTAAAAGCAATGGTGGAGACGGGGACCCTCTTGATGTACTTGTTTTAGGATCTCCCTTGGAAAAAGGCACTTTAATAAAGTGTAATATAATTGGTGTGTTACAACTCACTGATAACGGAGAAAGAGACGATAAACTGATTGCAATTACTAAAAACTCGTCGATAAATAAAGTTAAAACCATCGAAGAATTGGACTTAATGTACAATGGAATAAGTCAGATAATTGAAACATGGTTTTGCAACTATAAAAGAAACAATAGTACTGTTTCCTTGGGATATGAAAGTTTAGATAAAGCACTTAACATTTTAGAAGTAGCACAAAATGAGTATTCAAAAGCGAATCCTTGAAAATGGAATTACAAGAAATTGATAAGAACCACCTTTGGCATCCACTTACCCAGCACCAGCTGTACCCAGACCACATTGCCATTGACAAAGCAGAGGGTGTATTGTTATTTGACACTGAGGGTAATCAATACATTGATGCAATTTCATCTTGGTACACCTGCATGTATGGTCACTGCAATCCTTACATCACCGAAAAGGTTTCTACACAAATGAAGAAGTTAGATCATGTTGTATTCACAGGATTTACTCATCAACCTGCAGTAGAATTAGCCAACAAACTAATTTCAATATTACCCAAAAATCAACAAAAATTATTTTTTTCGGACAATGGATCAACATCTGTTGATATTGCCATAAAAATGGCTTTACAATATCACTTCAATAAAGGGGAAAAAAAACAAAAGATTATTGCTTTTGAAGATGGATTTCATGGTGATACATTTGGTGCAATGTCGGTATCAGGTTTATCGATTTATAATGGATCATTCGAAGATTATTTTTTACAAGTGGAGCGAATACCAACTCCAAATAAAAATAACTTTCAAGAGGTCAAAAATTTGTTGCTAAAACACTCGAAAACCAATGATATTGCAGCATTCATTTATGAACCTCTAGTGCAGGGAGCAGCAGCAATGCAAATGCACAAACCAGAGCATTTGAATGAGCTTATTGAAATTGCTAAAAATCACAATATTATAACCATTGCAGATGAGGTCATGACTGGTTTTGGAAAGACAGGTAAATATTTTGCTTCACAGCACATGAAAAACTTACCGGATATTATTTGCCTTTCAAAATCGCTTACCGGAGGGTTAGTTCCTATGGCCATTACAACTTGTACTTTAGAAATCTTCAATGCTTTTTTGAGCGATAAAATGGAAAAAGGATTTTTTCATGGACATACCTACTCTGCCAATCCCACCTCTTGTGCTGCTGCATCAGCCGGCATCGATTTGCTTCAATCAGATGAGATTCAGCAAAATATCAAAATGATTATCTCATCTCATGAAGAATTTAATCAACGTGTTAAAGACCATCCTAAAGTCAAAAAAACCAGACAACAAGGAGTAATTTTCGCCTTAGATCTTGATTTAACCACTGAACGTTATGGTAATTTAAGATTTAAATTATTTGATTTTTTCATGAAAAAAGGGGTCTATCTCAGACCCCTTGGAAGTACAGTGTATATTTTAGCTCCATTTACAACTTCAAAAAAACAGCTTCAAAAAATATATGCCGCAATTGAAGAGAGCCTAGAAGTATTCTAAATACTATTGATTACCGATGAATTCATTCAGCTCGCTTTTAGAGGACGAAAAAGTAAAGGCTTGATTTACTAAATAGTATTCATCTTTATTCAAACAATTAGCGTAAGCTAGCTTGGCAAACTCTAATTTACCGTCCTCGAAAGAAAACTTTTCCATTATTTGTTTGATTTGTCCAACATTTAAACATTTATTTTTTGTTGCCTGTTTTGCAACCATCATTTTATCGTCGTTAAAACTTTCGTTATCGATAGCATTTAAAACACCATTTATATTGCCAATTTCGCAATCTCCATTAAAGCCCGAATTATCTGTACCACTGCTCACTTCATTTTGTGAATTGGAAGAATAGGTACTACCACCCCAGGATGTAGTCGTTGTAGTAGTAGTTGTAGTTGAGGAGTAAGAAGAGGACTGAACATTATCTAAATTATCGTTAACGTTCATGTTCATACTTAAATTAGTATTGTCCTCGAAATCAGCATCTTCATTTACATTCACATTCATGTTGAGATTCAAACTTCCTGAACTTTCAATTTGTACTTGATCAGACTGCATTGAGTTATCGTTCACATTAACACTCATGTTAATTCCAACTCCGTCAAGATTTGCATTTACGTTAACGTTGTCCTGAGCTCCAGTAGTGGTTGTGGTAGTTACAGTTTCTTGTACCACAACATTACTGGTTGATGGTGAAGGTGAAGACTCGACAGTTTTATAAATGATGGTTGGTACATTATTGTTGGACGATACATATGCTTTTGGTGTTCGATCGAAACCTCGCAGTTTATAACCTTTCTTTTTTGTGGCAACAATTCTGAAGGAATATTGAGTATTGGTTGTGTCAAAATAAATTGATTTTGTTAAATCAGGAATGGTGTTGTCTTTAAAAATTATTCGAACGCTGTTAGCAGATGCATTTAAATCGGCAATTTTAACATTTGTTTCTGCTTTATCGTTTTGTTTGACTCCATTGAGAACTAAATAAAAAGGGGTGGGTTCCTGAGCAAAAATAACTAAGTCATTGTTTTGAGTAAAATATAGATTCGATAATAGGGATATTAAAATAAAAAGTAAATGCTTTTTCATTGAGCTTAATTTTAATTATTGAAAGAAAAGACTAAAATTTTGTCCACCAAATTAACTTTTATTTATAAAACTTGATTAAGTAAAAGGTGTAAAAAATTTGTTTTTTCCTATTAAAGTAATGTAAGAAAGAAATTTACATGACCATACAAGAAGAATTCTTAAATGGCAACCAAAAAAATACAGTACGTTTTTTAAATTAGTAAAAACTTTAAAAAAAGTTCCTTGAGAGGACAGATACTCACATATTTTTTGATAATATTTACATCACTTCATTCTTTTGCTTCTCATGTTGCAGGTGGTAACATCACATGGACATGTACCGGAACAAACACATACCTTATAACCCTTACATTGTATAGAGATTGTGGTGGTATCCCCTTAAATAGTACCATTCTTACCAACACAGGATCATTCCCTTCTTTTACCAATAATCAATTTTCAATTTCAAACTCCTGCGGAGTTTCTCCATCTTTTACAGGAAGTGCTAACCTCACTCTCATTTCCACAACTGAAGTTTCTCAACTATGCCCAGCTCAACTTCCACAAAGCCAATGCAATGGAGGAAGTTATCCTGGAATGGAAGAATATGTTTATCAGACACAAGTTACCTTACCACCATGCGACTGTTGGACGTTTTCCTACACATTATGCTGTAGAAATAGTGCCATTACAAATCTTGCGAGTCCTGCTAACGATTGGTCAACAATTCAAAGTACACTTTGCAATGCCACCGGCCCTTCATGCAACAACTCTCCGATTTTTACTGCTCAACCAATTCCTTATATCTGTAACAATGCACCTTTTTGTTATGATTATGCAGTGGTTGAACCTGATGGTCATTCTTTGAGTTATTCATTTACATCTGCTTTAAATAATGGAAATCCAAGCCCATATTCAGGTGGTTATAGCTCTTCAAGTCCTATTCCTGGAATTACAATCGATCAAAATACTGGTCAGATTTGTTTTACTCCAACCATAAATGGAAATTTTGTTGTTACAATTGTTGTTACTGAAATGGATGCATTTGGAAATACCATTGGAACTTATATGCAAGACATTCAATTTGTTGTTCAAAATTGTTCCAATTCTCCACCCAATCCAAATCCTACTATTTCCAACACAACTGGCACTGGTACTGTCACCGGAAACTCGTCTATTGAGCTCTGCAACAACGGAGATTTTTGTACAGACATTACATTCACCGATAGTGATGCGAGCAACATTATATCTTTAACTTCAAATGTTTCATCGATACTTCCAGGAGCAACTCTCAACGTTTCTAACGGAAACCCAGCTACAGCAACGGTTTGTTGGACAGAAAATCAAGGAATTCCTGGGTTTTATTCTTTTACTATTGATGCCATTGATGATGCATGTCCAATTCCTGGAATAAATTCATATACAGTAGAAATTACTGTTCTTGATTCATTGCATCCAAACTGTTTTGTATGTTCTTTAGACGGAAATATTGTTGCCCAATCCAATGTTTCTTGCAATGGAGCATCTGACGGCTCTGTTACGATTGAGGGTGATTTAGGTGTTCCTAGTTATCAATACTCCATTAATGGTGGAACTACTTGGCAAAATAATGGTTCGTTCAGTTCATTACAAGGAGGAACATACGTCATCCTCATTGAAGATTCCGATACTTGCCAAACTGCAGTAAATGTTGATATAATAGAACCAGGAATTTTAACCTCAAACGCTACAACACTAAATGATGCTTCTGGATTTGGAATTTGTGATGCAAGTACATTAGCACAAGTTTCTGGTGGTACTCCGCCATTTAACTATCTATGGGACGATCCTTTGGCTCAGACCGATTCATCCGCCAGTTCATTATGTGCTGGAACATTTTGTGTAATAGTAACTGATTCCAATGGCTGCATTGACTCAAGCTGTACAACGGTTATTGAGCCTGCACCAATTGTTATTTCTTCAAGTACAATCAACGTCGATTGTAATGGAAATTGCAACGGCTCAGTTGATGTTAATGTTTCCGGGGGAGTAAGTCCGTACACTTTTTCTTGGTCAGGTCCAAATGCATTTTCAAGTAACTTAGAAGATCTAAGCGGTTTATGTCCAGGTCAATACAATTTAGCTCTTACAGACTTTAATGGCATAAGTTCATTTCACAATGTTTCAATTTCGGAACCATCATCATTATCTGCAACAATACAATCTTTCACAGACGCCATTTGTTACGATTCTTGTAACGGTACCGCAACAATAGCCGTCACGGGTGGAACCAACCCCTACACTTATGCTTGGTCTGGTACGAACAACTACACCTCATCGGATCAGAATGTAACTAATTTGTGTATGGGGAATTATTCTTTGACTATTACTGATTTTAACCTTTGTTCGACATCTCTTACAGTTGCAATAGATGAGCCAACTCAAATCAATCTCAATACGAATTTTACGAGTTCTAATTGCGGACAAGCAGATGGACTTGTCGGTGTTACTGCTACAGGTGGAACTATTGCTAACGATTACAGCTATTTATGGACTCTAAACGGGAATTTTGTTGATACCAATGCACTTGTTGCTGGATTACTAGCAGGAACATATGGAGTTACTGTTACTGATGATAATGGTTGTATTGGAAATGCAATCGAAACGATCACGGACATTCCCGGAGGAACTGCTTCAGCAACTCAAGACGTATCGGCTTCCTGCTATGGATTTTGTGACGGGCAAGCAACAGCTGCCATTTCTGGTGGAACTCCTCCATTCTCCTATTCTTGGTCATCTGGATCAACTCCAAATTTACCAACTACAAATAACCTATGCGCTGGATTACATACAGTATCAATAACTGATAATGTTGGATGTATCTCTCAGGTCAATGTATTAATAAATCAGCCAGATAGTGTTTTCTCAAATACAACAATAACGCACGAAACTTGTATTGGAGATTGTTTGGGAGAGATAAATGTATCAGGTCAGGGAGGGTTTCCACCCTATCAATATTCGTTTGACGGTGGTATTTCATTTTCAAACAACACAACAAGTTCAAATCTATGCGCAAGTAATTACCCGATTGTTGTACTTGATGCCAACGGATGCTACAATAATTTTGTTGTCGAAATTTTGTCAGGATCGCCATATTCCAATGCAACTATAGACAGTTTTGGTCCAATTTGTGAAAATGATTCTCCAGTCACCTTAACGGCAGTAGATCCTGGTGGAAGCTGGTTTGGATTTGGCGTAAATGGAAATGAATTTGACCCTCAACTTGTCTCTCCTGGAACTTATCCAATTAGCTATCAAATATCGTCTGACTGTGGGGACACTGGGTTTTTTGATGTAACTGTACATCCATTACCAAATGTTTCATTTTCGGCTGATATTTTTGAAGGATGTGTACCTCTCCTAGTGAACTTTACAAATACAGGAGACCCAGGGATAGCTTGCAATTGGGACTTTGGAGACGGCAACAACTCAAATAGCTGCTCGAATGCTTCAAATACATTTTTAACAGCAGGAAGCTACGACGTTACATTTACATTGACAGATGTTAATAATTGTACGAATTCAGCAACTGAAGTTGATTTCATTGAGGTTTTTCCACTGCCATCAGCCAACTTTTCGTATACTCCAACACAATCTTCAATTGTTGATCCAGTTGTTTATTTTACAGATTTATCAAACGACGCCATTTCATGGAGCTGGGACTTTCAAATTGGCAGTTCAACTGTTCAAAACCCAATTTTTAATTTTGAAGATCAAGGAATATACTCTGTTGAGCTTACAATTAATTCAGCGAATGGATGTGAAGATGTAATTGTTAAAGTCATTGAAATAAAAGATGAATTTTTAATTTACATTCCAAATGCATTCTCTGCCAATGACAATGGAATAAATGATGTTTTCCTTCCTGTAAGTAACGGACTTGACCCCGTAAACTATGATTTTTACATTTTTAACAGATGGGGTGAGTTAATTTTTGAATCACATAACATCGATGTTGGATGGGATGGCACTCAAAATGGAGAGAAGTGCAAACAAGACACCTACGTATATAAAATTTTTGCTAGAGATGTAATTTATGGAAAGAACCGTGAATTTGTAGGGCATGTAAATCTCATTAGATAATTATTTCTTTCCAAACATCTTTAACAAAATAATTTGCTTTTTTTTTTATGATTACTATAAATTTGTCAAAAAAAAACAATGCCCCCTGTTGTGTGGATCATAGTTTGCATCGTACCAATTGTAATTGGCCTTTTAATTCTTGAATCCGTTTATGCAAGGAAAAAAAATCTTAAGCTTTACACTTTTTCTGATAGTATAACAAATTTATCTTGTGGTTTACTAGAAAGGATTTTTGATGTCTTTTTTTCTGTGCTTGTTCTTTTTGGATTTAATTTCGTATATGAAAACATTGCCCCGTTTCAAATTGAATTGACTGTAATTTCATGGATTATTGCACTTTTTGTCACAGACTTTATTGCCTACTGGTTCCACAGATTAAGTCACGAAATAAATTTTCTTTGGGCAGCACATATTGTCCATCACCAAAGTGAAGAATTAAACATCACCACAGTATTTAGAGTGTCCTTTTTAGCGGTAATCTATCGAGCTTTTTTCTTTGTATGGATGGCCGTAATTGGCTTTGATGTTTTTACCATAGTATCGACAACTGTTTTTCTTGGTTTTTATCAACTTTTTACCCATTCAAGAGTTGTTGGTAAGCTAGGTATTGTTGAAAAATTTATGACAACACCCTCTCACCATAGAGTTCATCACGCACGAAATGAAAAATACATGGATAAAAACTACAGTCATATTTTCATTTTTTGGGACAAACTTTTTGGATCTTTCATGGAAGAGGAGGAGGAACCTGATTACGGAATTACGTCTGGTTTTGAAAGAGCAAATCCATTTAGAGCGACATTCTCGTACTGGAAAAATTTATTTCAGCGAGCAAAAAAAACCAAAGACATTAAAAATAAAATTAATGTATTCATCAAAGGCCCTAAATGGACTCCGCCTGACGTCAATCATTTACCGAATGAATTTAAAATCGATAATAATGGTAAGAGAATTCCGCACAAAATTCCCATTAAACAAAAAGAAAAAAGAGCTTACATATTATTTAATGTACTGATTACAGCTGCAAGCTTCATATCGATTTTATATTTCAAAGCAAGCTTGGGTAAAGAAATTCAACTTAAGTCTCTATTATTTAACACTCAAATTGTATCCTTGGCTGTAATAATTCTGGTATCCATCTTTGCGCACTCAAGAATAATCGAAGACAAAAAATTTCCTTTACTTACCGAAAGCCTTCGTTTAATTTCTGTTGTGGCGCTAACTATTTATGGGTTTCAAAGCATACAATATTTTAATTGGATTATCTCAATTGTTAGCATATACTGTAGTATAATGTTCATTTGGATGATAAAACTTCATCTAAAACCATTGAAACAAATACTTTTCGTGAAAAATGGATGAAATATTAAATCCAACTATATTCATTGGAGGATTGGAGCTTAGAGAGCCTGTAACTACGCTTACTGACTTTTTAGTTGCCATTGTTGCATTAATTGGATACATCAAATTTTCAAAAACTAAAGATCGAAACCATAAAGGCTTTAATTATTTCAAATATTACTTTCTGTTTTTCGCCATTGGAATGTGCTCAGCTGCATGGATAGGTCATGGACTACAGGCTTATATAGATCCGGTTTTCAAAAAAATTGGATGGATATTTGGAACTACTGGGCTACTTATGCTTGGTCTTGGAAGCTTTATTGAAATTAAAACTGTTTCTAATCTAAAATGGCATGCTTTTTTCAAAAACGTTTTCATCATTCAATACCTATTTTCTGTATTTGTTCTCATTCATCCAAATTGGAGCAGTTTTACACTTGCTCAAATTAGCTCATGTGTTTCATTGCTGGTTTTTATACTTCCAATTCACATCTACAACTATTCTAAGCAGAAAGCTACTGGAAGCTTAATTATAATTTCAACCATCTGCTACAGCATTTTTCCTGGACTCGTTTACAACAACCAACTTAGCTTAAGTAAATGGTTCAATTATCACGACATTAGTCATGTGCTAATGGCAATATTTATGCTTTTGATGATTTACGGAACTTCAAAATTAACGCTTAATAGTTCTAGTAGTTGATGTAAACATTCAATATATTTACATCAATGGAAACTAAAAAAAATGATTGGATTCTTGCCTATACAGGGACAGAGCTATTAACTAAATTTTTACATCTCGATCTTCAGGAAGAAAATATTCGTTCTATTTTAAAAAATCAATCAGAATCTGCACGCTTAGCTGGTTTTGGTGTAAATACTAGCAGCGGTTGTGAATTATATATTGATGAAAAAGATATCGAAAAAGCTAGACCTATTATTGATGCTTTCTTAAAAAGAAACTTTTAATTTTCTACAAACAATAACTTATCTTACATTTAGTTCTTAGCTATTGATTCAATTAAAATTCGAATGAATAAACTTATTATAATTCTTTGTTTTTTTCCATTCATTGTTCTTTCACAAGATAAAATAACAATAAGTGGATACATTGAAGAGAAGATAAATGGCGAAAAATTAATTGGAGCTACCGTATATGATTTAAAATCTGGAAAAGGAACCATAACGAACGATTATGGTTTTTACAGCTTAACTCTTGACAGAGATTCTGTTCGACTGAGAGTTAGTTTTTCTGGTTTTGAAAATCAATATTTTTCTGCCTATTTGGAAAATGATTTGTCGTTAAATTTTCAGCTAGATAATGTTTTGTTGGAGGAAGTTGAAATCATTGGAAATCAAGAACAAGTTCATCAGCGAACCGAAATGAGTACCATTGATTTATCAATGTCAAAAGTGAAAACACTACCAGCTCTTTTAGGAGAAAACGACATCATGAAAACCATACAACTTTTACCTGGAGTTCAATCAGGTAGTGAAGGTTCCTCAGGGGTTTATGTTAGAGGAGGAGGCCCAGACCAGAATCTGATTTTATTAGACGGAGTTCCCGTTTATAATGCTTCTCATCTATTTGGTTTTTTTTCAGTTTTTAATGCAGATGCCATTCAATCAACAAAACTCATTAAAGGAGGATTTCCTGCAAGATATGGTGGAAGACTTTCTTCAGTAATAGATATTAAAATGAAGGAAGGAAACATGAAAAAATTCCAAGGAGAAGGTTCCATCGGATTAATTTCCTCTAAATTAACATTGGAGGGCCCAATAGTAAAAGATAAGACCTCTTTTTTAGTCTCTGCTCGAAGAACATACATAGATATTTTAGCCAGACCATTCATTGCTATGGCCAATAACAATGGCAAGAATTCAAACTCACAAAATTCAATTACTGGTGGATATTATTTTTATGATGTAAATGCAAAAATAAACCACAAATTCTCGGACAAAAATAGATTGTATTTCAGCCATTATATGGGAAAAGACAGAGCATATTTAAATACAACTGATAACTGGTCGACAGATTCAACTACTAATGCAGGTTCCTCTCAATCTGAGTTGTGGTGGGGAAACATAATAAGCGCTCTAAGATGGAATCACATGATTTCAAACAAACTTTTCATGAATACAACATTAAGGTACAGTAAGTACGACTTTTTAGTGGGTTCAAGTTTTAATGAAACTACTACACAAAATAACATTCAAAGTTCTGAAGATTTTTCGTTTGCTTATCGGTCAGGGATTGAAGATTGGTCTGGAAAAATTGATTTTGATTGGATGCCAAGCCCTAATCATTTTATCAAATTTGGTCTAGGCGATATATACCACACATTTACCCCGGGTGTGAATCAGTTTAGAATACAAAGTTCAGGAACTTCTGCTTTAGACACCACGTTTGGATCACAGCTTCACTTTGCACATGAACTTTTCGCTTATGCAGAGGATGAATTTAGTATTGGAAGCAGAGTTAAAATAAATACTGGATTACACTTTTCTAGCTTTATTGTTGGAAATTCAGTTTACAACTCATTTCAACCAAGATTAAATTCAAGAGTGCTGTTAGACGACAATTCCTCACTAAAAATTAGCTATGCTAGAATGGCACAATTTCTTCATTTACTAACGAATTCTGGAATTGGTCTTCCAACAGATCTTTGGCTCCCTGCAACGGAGAGAGTGAAACCTCAAATCTCTGATCAGTGGGCAATTGGATATGCAAGAACATTTTTAAAAAAATATGAACTTTCTCTTGAGGGATACTACAAAACAATGGACAACTTAATTGAATACAAAGATGGTGCCTCGTTTTTTGATTCCCAGCTAGATTGGCAAGATAAGATTCACACTGGTAGAGGATGGTCCTATGGAATTGAAGTATTAATGGAAAAGAAAATTGGAAAAGCGACAGGGTGGATTGGGTACACACTTTCTTGGACCAATAGACAATTTGATTCAATAAACTTCGGAAACTCTTATCCATACAGATACGACCGAAGACATGACATAGGTGTTGCTTTAACGTACGAAATCAATGAAAATATAAATATGGGCTTAGTATGGGTATATGGAACTGGAAATGCTGTTACGCTAGGGCAGCAGCGATATCTTTCGATTTCTGATGTCCAAGGAGTATTCAATAATGGTTTCGATTCTGAGGGATTAAACGGGATTGAACACATAAGTTCTAGAAACAATTATAGAATGCCTTCATACCACAGACTAGACTGGTCCTTGAATTTTATAAAGCAGAAAAAATGGGGTGAAAGGACAATCAGTGTTGGAGTATACAACATGTACAACCGTCAAAATCCGTTTTATTTAGAGTTTACTTCTGATCGAAATGGAAATACACAGCTTTCTCAGTATAGCCTATTCCCTATTATCCCGTCATTTAATTACTCTTTTAAATTTTAATATGAGATTTTTTGTCACCTGTTTTTTTGTAGCTATAACGCTTATTTCATGTGAAAAGGTAATTCCATTTGATGGTGAGGTTTCACAACCAAAATTAGTAGTCAACTCACTTTTTGATGCAGAAAATGCATGGAATGTTCACATTAGTCGTAGTATAAGCGTTCTTGAAGATTCTGCGCTTTCAGTTGTTGAAAATGCAAGTGTTCAAATCAAAGACGACCAAGAAAATATAATTGAAACTCTTGAATTTGATACTGATGGCAGATACACAGGAAATCTATATCCACAAGTTGGACAGAACTATAAAATTGAAGTTGCTGCACCAGGTTTCAATAGTGTTAGTGCTCAAAATAATTTACCAAGTCCAATAACAATTTTAAATGTAGATACATCAACCACTTTGGTTAGTGGTGAAGAACGTTTGGAGATGTCAGTTACTTTTGATGACCCTGCGAACGTAAGTAATTATTATTTAATTGGTGTCCACATCGGAGGATGGTTCGAAGAAGAAAATTGGAACGGAACAGTTGATTCTGTTTTTAGAGATTACAATATCCCAATTTTATTGGAAGATCCAACATTTGAAAATTATGGCAACGATCGATGGGAAAACAAAGGGATATTTACTGACTTAACTTTTGATGGACAATCCAAAACAATTGACATCGCTATTAATACTTACGAAATTGAAGAAAAAGTGGAGGAATTAGATTTTTTTGAAATACGTATATTTAATATAACGCGAGCAGCATATCTATACAATAAAAGTTACGATTTGTATTTAAATGCTTCAGGAAATCCTTTTGCTCAACCTATTCAGGTATACAGCAATGTAAACGGAGGATTTGGGCTTTTTGCAGGATCTCAATTAAATGTATTTTCTATTCTCTAAGGAGAAGAACCTATTCAATTTTCAACAATCGTTTATAAAAATGGTTAGAATCCAAAATTTTAGCAACTAAAATTTACCTAATATTTTTATTTAAAGTACTGGTAATCAATTTATTATATGGATTTATGACACTTCAAATTTTTAATAATTTTTTACCTGAAAATAGTGGGTAAATAATTACATTTTAACTTGACTTAAGGTATGCTTTAAACTACATTTGCCGCACGTCATAAATAGTAATTTATCAGATAAAATAGAGCAAAGAAATGAGACAGTTAAAGATTACTAAATCCATTACAAATAGAGAAAGTCAGTCATTAGATAAATATTTACAAGAAATTGGAAGAGAAGACCTGATAACAGCAGAACAAGAAGTTGAATTAGCACAGCGCATAAAAAAAGGAGATCAAGTAGCACTTGAAAAACTAACCAAAGCAAACTTAAGATTTGTAGTTTCAGTTGCCAAACAATATCAAAATCAGGGCTTAACCCTTCCAGATTTAATCAATGAAGGAAATCTTGGCTTAATCAAAGCAGCCCAACGATTTGATGAAACAAGAGGATTTAAATTTATTTCCTATGCAGTATGGTGGATCAGACAGTCCATTCTTCAAGCACTAGCTGAACAATCAAGAATTGTACGTTTGCCTTTAAATCAAGTAGGTTCCTTGAACAAAATAAACAAAGCATTTTCTAAACTTGAACAAGAATTTGAAAGACCTCCCAGCTCTGACGAATTAGCTAAAGCATTGGATATTCCTGAAGATAAAGTAAACGACACCTTAAAAGTAAGTGGAAGACACGTTTCTGTAGACGCACCATTTGTAGATGGTGAGGATAACTCACTTTTAGATGTTATGGTGAACAACAATAGTCCTAAGGCGGATAGAGAATTAATGATGGAATCTTTACAAAGAGAAATTGGTAGATCGCTATCTACCCTCACTGAAAGAGAAAGAGATGTCATTCAATTATTTTTTGGAATTGGGCTACAACACGGACTTACTTTAGAAGAAATTGGTGCTAAGTTCGACCTAACCAGAGAAAGAGTTCGACAAATAAAAGAAAAGGCGATAAGAAGATTGAGACATACATCAAGAAGTAAATTATTAAAAGCCTATTTAGGATAAACCATTTGAAATGACAACAATTGAAGCTAAAACAGGATATGAAGCAGGCCTAAACGAATATGTTAAGCAAGAAAAATCTGCTGTTGAATTAATCTCTGCTGTAGGAAGATTAATGTACGATAAAGGGGTTGAATTGGTTTTTCACAGAAATCACCTTGTTGATATAAGCATCTCTGAATTAATTAATTTATTCGATTATGCTGAAAAGGTATTAAACAAACCAATTGACATTCATAAAGTAGCTGAACTAGCTAAAGCATTAAGCAAAATGAACCTTGCACCATCCAAATTAGACATTGGTAAAATTACAAGTGAATACCTTTCTGATAATGACCAATCTCTTTCTGTTGATGATTTTTTACGTAAATCTTTAGACGATTTTATTGGTGCTGAAAAACATAACTTTAGTCCTCAAGATGTTGTCCTTTATGGATTTGGAAGAATTGGAAGATTGGCAGCCAGAGAATTAATCAAACAAGCTGGAAAGGGACAACAATTAAGACTTCGAGCAATTGTTATAAGAACAGTAAATGAGACTCAAATTAAAAAAAGAGCGGCACTGCTCAGAAACGATTCTGTTCATGGGTCTTTCAAAGGAAGTGTAATTGAGGATTATGAAAACCAAGCACTAATTATAAATGGACAAATAGTTCGACTAATCGAAGCAAAAAATCCTGAAGAGATCGATTACTCTAAGTTTGGCATTAGTGATGCACTTATTATTGACAATACAGGTGTATTCAAAGACCGAGATGCTCTAGGAAGGCATTTAAAGGCCAAGGGAGCTTCTAAAGTTCTTTTGACTGCTCCTGGAAGTGGAGTTCCAAATATTGTCTATGGGATTAATCATAAAGAACTCGACCTGGAAAACGAAAAAATATTTTCTGCTGCCTCTTGCACAACCAATGCCATTTCTCCTGTTTTAAAGGTTGTTGAAGATCACTTAGGAGTAAAGAACGGACACATTGAAACAGTTCATGCCTACACCAATGACCAGAATCTTCTGGATAATATGCACAAAAAACATAGAAGAGGTCGCTCAGCTGCAATAAACATG
>JAZADZ010000043.1:0-8755 GCA_036123135.1 Bacteroidota bacterium
CAAACCAACACATACCGCTAAAAGTTCCATTCTATTATTAGTAGTTTTGACAAAACCTTCGCTAATTTCTTTGTAATATTTCCCAGCCATTAGTACCAATCCATATCCACCAGGCCCAGGATTTCCTTTTGCTGCACCATCGGTATAAAGCGTTATCTTCATTATTCTTCTGGATTCAATTCAGCACCACAATATTTACAATACACCGCATTATTGTCGTGGCCCTCTTTACCGCAGCTAGGACAGCTTTGTGTATTCATTTTTTCAGACCTTGCAAATTCGACAGAAATGATTCCTGTTGGAACCGCAATAATTGCGTAACCAAGAATCATAATGATAGATGCAAAAAATTGTCCCAACACTGTTTGAGGGGCAATATCTCCATAACCAACCGTGGTTAAGGTAACAATAGCCCAATAGATGCTCCTTGGGATACTTGTAAAACCATCTTTGGGATCTTCTATGATATAGATAAGTGTTCCCATTATTGTAGCAACAGACAGAACAGCAAGTAAAAAAACAATTATCCGTTGTCTGCTTGCTAGAAGTGCTTGTTTTAAGGTATTGGCTTCTTTTACATATCGAATTAACTTAAGAATTCTAAATACTCTTAGTAGACGTATGGTACGTATGGTTTTAATGGATGAAATTGAATCTGAAACCATAAATATTCCAAGATAAGTTGGGAGAAGAGCAATCAAATCAATTAGTCCATAAAAGCTAAAAATATATTTCAATGGCTTTTGAACACTTGCAATTCTTAAGAGATATTCTATTGTAAATATGGCGGTAATTGTCCATTCAAAAGCTGTTAGAAATTCTGAATATTTGTTACTGTAAGATTCAACACTTTCAATCATTACAGCAGCTACACTCAAAAGGATCAAAACCAATAAAATAATATCAAATAGCTTGCCTAGAAAAGTGTCTGCCTCAAATATGATTTCATGTGTCTTTTTTCTAAACTTACTAAGCATAATTTCTCAATTAAAACAGCTCTTTTATGTTGCTGCTAAATAGTTTTATTGCAATTGCAAGCAATATAATTCCAAATACTTTCTTCAAAATAGCTATTCCAACGTCTCCAAGAACTCTTTCAAAGGTTGTGGTTAGTCGTAAAACTATCCATACTACCAATAAATTTAAAACAATTGCAACTAGAATATTGATTAATTCGAACTCTGCACGTAAAGAAAGGAGAGAAGTCATAGTTCCAGCCCCTGCAATCATTGGAAAAGCAAGGGGAACTACAGAAGCTACTTTATTTGAAGTTTTTCCTGAGTCTCGAAAGAAGTCAATCCCAAGAATCATCTCCAAAGCCATGAAAAAAAGGACGAAAGAACCTGCAACCGCAAACTCATTGATCCCAACACCAATTAAACCCAAAATACTCTCTCCAAGAAAAAGAAATCCAACTAAAATAATTAAGGCAACTGTGGCAGTCCTTAACGGAAAAATTTGACCTGTTTTTTCCCTTAGGGCTATAATGATTGGAATACTTCCAAATACATCAATTACTGCAAACAATACCATTGTTGCCGCACCAATCTCTTTGAGGTTAAATCCATTTTCCCATAATACTGCACCAAACATAGCTATCTATTTAATGATAATTTTTCTATTGTAGAAGGAAAATATTTTCTTTCCAGTTCTTTAATTTTAAATACTACATCCTCTAAATTGTCTTTATCGGAAAGAGCAGTTTCAAATTGATCGATAATTTTTCCTTTGTCGTATTGTTCGTTTACGTAATGAATTGTAATTCCAGTTTTTTTTTCTTTCGCAGCTAATACTGCTTTGTGAACATTGTTTCCATACATTCCCTTTCCTCCATATTTGGGAAGTAATGAAGGGTGAAGATTAATTATTTTACCACTAAATTTTAAGATTAATTCCTCAGGAATTTTAAGTAAAAAACCAGCTAAAACAATCAAATCGACTTTATCTTTCAAAACTTGATCGAGTACTGGACCTACCTCTCTAAGCTCTAATGAAGTAAATACTCTTGTAGGAATTTTCGCACTTCGAGCATGATCAAGAGCACCTGCGTTTTCTCTGTTAGAGAATACGGAGGTTATTTTAACGTTGTCGTTTGAACTGAAATAATTGATAATATTTTTCACGTTAGTTCCAGTTCCTGAAGCAAAGAGTGCAATTCTCATCCCTAATTTTTTACAAAAATACGCTTTTACCCAAAAAATTATCTTTGAGTATGCGTATTAATAACAGCTGGTGCATGAACTTTTTTACTAATTAATATTCCATTTTTTGCCCTTTTTTAAGTTGCACAATATTCATAAGTTTAATACAAAGTATTTTGTCGAGTAGATGAAAAGTTTTTTATTTGCACAAGAAATCAAAAAAACAAAGATTATGTCTGACATTAAAACAAAAGTTGTCGCTATTATAGTAGATAAATTAGGGGTTGAAGAATCTGAGGTAACTACTGAAGCAAGCTTCACTAACGATTTAGGTGCTGATTCACTCGACACTGTTGAATTAATTATGGAATTCGAAAAAGAATTCAACATTGCTATTCCTGATGAGCAAGCGGAAAATATCCAAACCGTTGGAATGGCCATTTCCTACATTGAGGAAAACGCCAATTAATATTATTTATATTTTACTCACAAGTTTTAATGTAAATGGAAAAAAAACGAGTAGTTGTAACAGGCCTTGGTGCATTAACGCCCATTGGAAATACTGTTTCTGAATACTGGGAAAATCTTGTAAAAGGCGTCAGTGGTGCAGAGCCCATCACCCGTTTTGATGCAAGTGTTTTTAAAACTCAATTTGCTTGTGAAGTAAAAGGATTTGATCCATTAGAAATTTTAGATAGAAAAGAGGTTCGTAAGCTGGACCTCTTCTCTGTCTATGCAATGGCTACTGCGCATGAAGCGATCGCTGATTCGAATTTAGATTTGGATTCGATTAACCTAGATCGTGCTGGAGTTGTTTGGGGCTCTGGTATTGGAGGGATGAAAACCTTTCAGGAAGAATGCTTTAATTACAAAGATGGTGATGGAACCCCTAGGTTTAATCCATTTTTTGTTCCGAAAATGATTGTAGACATTGCTGCTGGTCACATTTCCATCAAATATGGACTAAGAGGTCCTAATTATGTTACTGTTTCTGCTTGTGCTTCATCAACCAATGCCATTATTGATTCATTAATGCTTATTCAAATGGGCAAAAGCGACGTAATTGTAACTGGTGGTTCAGAAGCTGGAGTAAACATTACAGGAATAGGTGGATTCAATGCCCTTAAGGCCTTGTCTACTAGAAACGACTCACCAGCAACGGCGTCTAGACCATTTGATGCTACAAGAGATGGTTTTGTTCTTGGTGAAGGATCTGGTTGTTTAATTTTAGAAGAGCTTGAACATGCCAAAGCTAGAGGTGCCAAAATTTATGCAGAAGTAGTTGGTGGTGGGTTAACTGCAGATGCGCATCACATTACTGCACCCCATCCTGAGGGCATGGGCGCTAGAAATGTCATGAAGTTATCATTAGAAGATGCTGGGATGGCTCCAGAGGAAATTGACTACATTAATGTTCATGGAACATCAACTCCACTTGGAGATATAGCAGAAACTAAGGCAATTAAAGAGGTTTTCAAAGACCACGCGTACAACCTCAACATTAGTAGTACAAAATCTATGACTGGTCACCTTCTCGGAGCTGCTGGAGCAATTGAAGCCATTGCTTGTATTAAAGCTGTTGAAAACAACATTGTTCCACCGACAATTAACTTTGAACACAAGGACGAAAATATTGATTACAATCTGAATTTAACTTTAAATAAGGCCCAAAAAAGAACTGTTAACGCAGCATTAAGTAATACATTTGGTTTTGGTGGTCACAACACCTCAGTTATTGTTAAAAAATACAATGCTTAATCGTTTTTTTAAAAGACGATCCTCTAATCTTTCTCCTGAACTTATTCTTCTTCTCAAAAGAGAGCTTAGCGTTACTCCAAAAAACGAGCTGTTGTATGCAGATGCATTTACCCACAAGTCCATAAACTCAGGAAAAAACAGCAACAACGAACGATTAGAATTTCTAGGCGATGCAGTACTGAGCAGCATTGTTGGTGAATTTCTTTTCTCTAATTACCCTGAAAAAGACGAAGGGTTTCTTTCACAAATGCGAGCTAAAATTGTCAGTAGAGAAAACCTTAACTATTACGGAGAGTGCCTCAAGCTAGAACCCCACATCAGCTATCAACGAAAAAATGCTGTATACAAATCGCTTCTTGGAAATGTTGTAGAAGCCCTTTTTGGAGCAATTTATTTGGATTATGGATACAATAAAACCAAACGTATTTTTATTGAAGAATTGATGCTAAAAAAAAGTGACCTTTCAGATCTAGCTCACTTAAACACAGATTACAAAAGTCAATTGATTGTATATTGTCAAAAAAACAAGAAAAAACTTGTCTTTAAGCTTTTAGAAGAAAAGGATATCGGGAAACAAAAGTTATTTATTATGGGAGCTTTTATTGATGATGAGCTTAAAGATTCGGCAGAGGGATCTTCTAAGAGAGCAGCTGAGCAACTAACCGCTAAAAAAATTATTTCGATACTTTAATCATCTTTAAAAAACCTATTTCCTTAACTGTTAATTCTCTGTAATTTCCCCTAGTTAATCCACCTTTTTTAAGTGGGCCAAATTCTATCCTATCTATTGAAGAGAATTCTACACAAAGCTCATTGAGCTGGTCTATCAATTGTTGCTCATTAGAGAAATTAAGCGTATAAATGAAAAAACACTTTTCAATTCTATTTTTTGGAAGTTGTACGTCGTAAAAAAATACATTGAGGCTTGACAGTTGCTGCTGCGTTAACGCTTTCGGAAGCTCAATTTTATACTTATTTAAAATTTGGCACTTTGGGTTATGTAATTTTTGAATCAAAAGAGAATCATTGGTAAATAAAAAAAGACCACTTATTTGATTCGAAAGGCTACTAATTTCGACTAGATCTTGCGAAAATTTACCATTAAGTTGACTGCAATAAAATTCACTTGATTTTGGATTAGAGGGTTTATTTAAAAGTACATATGTGCTTTCTTTTCTGTAAATGATTTTTCCTTTATATGAAACTTTTGCGTTGCGAGAAACTAAACTTCCTAATTTTTTAATTTGCATTCCATCAACCCTAATGTCACCATTGGCAATTAAACGATCTGCTTCTCTTCGTGTGCAAATTCCAGTATCTGCAATGTATTTATTGAGTCTAATCAAGGGTTGGAAAAAATGTGTTTTTCATGTGCTCTAAAGTTAAGTTATTTCCTTGTCGCGTTATGGCTATTAAATCAAATCTTGGAGATAAATCAATTTCGAACTTTTGAAGGTAATGATTTGCGGCCGTAATAATTCTTTTTTCTTGGTTGAATGATAAAGCCTTATTTGCTTTAATTGGAGCATTAATTGCTCTAACTTTAACCTCAATGAAACAGATTTCATTGTGTTTCTGAGCAATTACATCAATTTCATACTTAAAATACTTCCAATTTCTTTCCAAAATGGTGTACTTTCTTTCTTCAAGGTAATTGATGGCAAAATCCTCTCCTTGCTGACCTAAGTAAACTGTATTTTTTTTATGCTTTGGTATAACTTTTGATGATTTAGGACTAGTGTAACTTAAATATATAATTTAGTAGCCATTTAATACGCATTTGCAATTATGAAAGCATCATTTTTAACACTTGTATTTAACCTTTTGAGCTTCTTTTTTTTTCATGCTCAGTCCCCTACTGATTTTAGTGGGAAAATACATTTCAAACAAACCAAGGGTTCAGCTCAAATGAGCTACAATTACTTTGTTAAAGGCGAAATGATTAGAATTGAAGAATTTAATGAAGACGATAAATTGGTTGGCACACAGCTGGTCAACATCAAAAAAAAGGAACACTTTGTAATTAGCCCTGAGAGAAAGCTTTTTCTAAAGGCAAAAAAAAGAAGGTCTCCAGCAAATTTGGAAATCGATGTAACCAAAACAACAAACAAAAAAACCATCTTAGGCTTCGATTGCTTTGAGGTTGTTGCTGTAAATCAGCAGCAAGACAGAAAAATTGTGTATTGGATAACAAAAGATAATTACTCTTTTTTTAAACCACTAATTTCCGTACTCAACAGAAAAGAAAAACAGCAGCTCTACTTTCAAAAAATTAAAGGCTTGGAAAATTGTATTCCACTTAAAGCAACCGAATACGTAATCTCAACTGGAAGACCCATTTCAACATCAAAAATACTTTCCATTGATTCTGGATCTCTTGAAGATTCATTGTTTATGGTTCCGGAAAGTTATTCTGAATTTGAAAACTAATTGGTAAGCTCTACCTTATTTTTTCCCACTCTAAGCTGAAGAGGAATTCCTAATGGCAATGCACAGTTGTTGTTAAAATGTCCCGCTGGAAAATCAAAGCAAACAGGATAATTGTATTCGCTTACTTTTTCTAAAATTATTTCCTCTACTGTCATTCCAAAGGGATCTTCGTTGTCTTTTTGTTGTGTAAACCCACCCACAATAAGACCATTGAGATTGGTGAGCTTTCCGGCATACTTTAGGGTCCAAAGCATTCGATCTATGTTGTATAAATATTCATCGACATCTTCAAGAAAAAGTATTTTTCCAGCTGTTGATGTGTCGTATTTTGTACCCGATAAACTTTGAAATATGGCAAGGTTTCCACCAACAACTGGTCCTTTGGCATTTCCAAGCCGATTCATTTTATTTGGTGCAAAAGAATACTCTACCATATTGTGAAAAAGCATATTTTTTAAACTTTGCAATGCCTCCGCTGAATTATCTTGATAATTTATAGGCATCGTTGCGTGTACAGAAGATGTGTTACAAATTGAAGAAAGGTAATTGTGAAGTGCCGTTACATCAGAAAAGCCGACGACCCACTTTGGGTTCTGAATGAATTCAGTGGGTTCTAATTGTTGCAAAATACGAGTGGTTCCATAACCTCCTCTAAAACAAAATATAGCTTTGATTTCGTTGTTGTCCATTGCCCATTGTAAGTCTTCGAGTCGTTGGACATCATTGCCTGCAAAATTATAATGCTTTTCAAATAAATTCTTTCCTTTTAAAACAACTAGCCCCCATGTTTCCAATAGCTCTTGTGAATACGCAACTGCTTCCAAATTAGCGTATCTTGCTGTTGCAATAATGGCTACCTGATCGCCTTGTTGGAGAAGTCTTGGAACGGTGGATGATATTGTTTTAGACATGAGTTTAAATTTAAACATTAATAAACTTATCTTTGCACGCAATCGAAGAAAATAGATGAAATCTGGCAAACGACATACCGTAACAGCTGCTCTTCCTTACGCCAATGGACCATTGCATTTAGGTCATCTTGCTGGAGTCTATATTTCTGCCGATATCTATGCCCGTTTTTTGCGTTCTTATGGAGAAGATGTTGCTTTCATTTGCGGTTCTGACGAACACGGGGCAGCCATTACACTGCGTGCGAAAAAAGAAGGTAAATCTCCAAAAGATATTGTTGATAACTATCATGCTTCCAACAAAAAAGTATTTGAGCAACTTGGAATTAGCTTTAACATTTACGACAGAACCTCGTCGGAGCATCACCACGATACAGCAAAAGAACTTTTTTCGATTTTAGAAAAAAAAGGAAGTTTTATAAAAGAAGAATCTGAGCAGTATTACGACAAAGAATTTAAACAGTTTTTAGCAGACCGGTACATTATAGGAGGCTGTCCAAAATGTGGTTACGATAGTGCGTATGGAGATCAATGTGAAAAATGTGGAGCAGTACTGAGTCCAGCTGAACTAATTGACCCGATTTCTACCTTAAGTAAAAAAGTTCCCGAGCTTAGAAAAACCTCTCATTGGTACTTGCCCTTAGAAAGACATGAGGACTGGCTAAGAAAATGGATGAAAGAAGGAAACTATAAAGGCGCCCAGCTGCACAATCCAAAAGATTGGAAAAACCAAGTGGTGGGCCAATGCATGAGCTGGATAGATGCAGGACTTAAACCAAGGGCAATCACCAGAGACTTAGACTGGGGAGTCGCTGTCCCATTAAAAGGCGCCGAAGGAAAAGTCTTATATGTATGGTTTGATGCACCAATTGGCTACATTTCTGCAACAAAAAAATGGGCCGAGATAAACGGAAAAGACTGGGAACTGTATTGGAAGGATAAGAATACGGAACTCGTTCATTTTTTAGCTAAAGACAACATTGTTTTTCATACCATCATTTTCCCAGCAATTCTTGCAGAGCTTGGAGACTATATTTTACCCAAAAATGTACCTGCCAATGAGTTCCTCAACCTAGAGGGTGAAAAACTAAGCACTTCCAGAAATTGGGCCGTATGGGGAGAAGACTATTTAACGGATTTTCCTGGCAAAGAAGACGTGCTGAGGTACGTTCTTTGCGCTATTTCTCCAGAAAATAAAGACAGCGATTTTTCTTGGAAAGATTTTCAGGCTAGAAACAACAATGAGCTGGGGGCTATTTTTGGCAATTTTGTGAACAGAACACTGGTGCTTACCCATAAGTATTTTGACGGTGTAGCTGCTGAACGAAATGCTTTAGAAAAAGAAGATATAGCGGTGTTAGATGTACTTAAGCAAACACCACTTAATGTAGAAAAAGCCATTCGCAGCTTTCGCTTCAGAGATGCTCAGGCTGAAGCCATGAAACTTGCTAGAGTAGGCAACAAATACTTAGCCGATACTGAGCCTTGGAAACAAATAAAAACCAATCCTGATCGTGT
>JAZADZ010000044.1:0-6108 GCA_036123135.1 Bacteroidota bacterium
TGCTATTGAAATTGCATTAATGAAAAAAGCTTGTGCTATTACAGAAAAGGGGTTTCGTAGAATTTTATCCTTCACCAAGCCTGGAATAATGGAATACAATATTGAGGCCGAATTAATGCATGAATTTTTAAACAACAGATCAAAAGGCTTTGCATACACCCCAATAATTGCTTCAGGAAAATCTGCTTGTGTACTCCATTACATTGAGAACAACAAAAAATGTAAAGACGGCGATGTTATTCTGATGGACTTTGGTGCTGAATATGCTAATTATGCCTCAGATTTAACAAGATGTGTCCCTGTGAATGGTCGTTTTTCAAAGCGACAAAAAGAAGTGTACAACGCAGTATTAAATGTTAAAAAAGAAGCAACGAGTCTGCTCAAACCAGGTGTATTTTTAAAAGACTACCATGTTCAAGTTGGAGAGCTCATGCAAGAACAATTGATAGACTTAGGGCTGATTTCACTGCAGGATGTAAAAAATCAAGATCCAGCTTGGCCCGCTTACAAAAAATATTTTATGCATGGAACATCTCACTTTATTGGTTTGGACACTCATGATGTTGGCTTATGGACAGAGCCTATTGAAGAGAACATGGTTTTTACAGTTGAGCCAGGTATTTACATACCGGATGAAAACATCGGCATTCGTCTTGAAGATGATGTAGTTGTTCAACAACATGGGGAACCATATAACCTCATGGCCGATATTCCAATTGAAGCTGAAGAAATTGAAGATCTAATGAATTCTTAAAACCATGTCTAAAAAAAATATTGAATTAAAAAATAAAATTGCAGCATCTCATCTGGGGGGAGGTAAAGAACGAATTGAAGCTCAACATAAAAAAGGAAAGCTTTCTGCTAGAGAAAGAATAGAGCTTCTATTGGATGACAATTCCTTTGAGGAGATTGGAGGATTGGTCACACACAGATCTGTAAATTTTGGCTTAGATAAAAAAAAGTTTCTAGGCGACGGAGTAGTCACAGGTTATGGGTTAATTAATGGAAGACTAGTTTATGTTTTTTCTCAAGATTTTACTGTACTTGGTGGATCACTTGCAGAAGCACACGCAGAAAAAATTTGCAAAATAATGGACTTGGCATTAAAAAACGGATCACCACTAATTGGACTCAACGACTCTGGGGGAGCCAGAATTCAAGAAGGTGTAGTTTCTTTGGGTGGATATGCAGATATTTTTTATAAAAACACCATGTCTTCGGGAGTCATTCCACAAATATCTGCAATCATGGGGCCATGTGCTGGAGGTGCTGTTTATTCACCAGCTCTAACCGATTTTATTCTTATGGTTGAAAATACTTCTTACATGTTTGTTACCGGACCAGGCGTTGTTAAAACTGTCACAAATGAAGAGGTATCTGCCGAAGAACTTGGAGGAGCTCAAACACACAGCACAAAATCGGGTGTCACTCATTTTTCCGTAGAAAATGAACTTGAAGCAATCAACCACATAAAAAAACTACTTTCATACATACCTCAAAATTGTGAGGAGATGCCATCTAATGTTCCTTACAAATTTAAGGACGAAAACAGGGCAACTCTAGATTCTCTAATCCCAGAGAACCCTAATCAACCTTACGATATTAGATCTGTAATTCATGAAGTTGTTGATCAAGGTTCATTTTTTGAAGTTCATAAAAACTATGCAGAAAATATTGTAGTAGGTTTTTGCAGAATAGCCGGCAGATCAATTGGAGTTATTGCAAATCAACCGGCAGTCTTGGCCGGAGTTTTAGATGTTGAGTCCTCAAAAAAAGGGGCTCGATTTGTTCGTTTTTGTGATGCGTTTAACGTTCCTTTACTTGTTTTCGAAGATGTTCCTGGTTTCTTACCGGGTACAGATCAAGAATGGAATGCAATAATTACCAATGGAGCTAAATTATTGTATGCTTTTAGCGAGGCTACGGTTCCTAGAGTTACAGTCATCACAAGAAAAGCATATGGTGGAGCTTACGATGTCATGAATTCAAAACACATTGGTGCAGATATGAATTATGCTTGGCCAACTGCCGAAATCGCAGTTATGGGAGCGAAAGGAGCAGCTGAAATTATTTTCAAAAAAGAAATTAATTCTTCCGAAAACCCCATTGAAAAACTAGCTGAGAAAGAAAAAGAATATGCAGAGCTGTTTGCAAATCCATATAATGCTGCAGCTAGAGGATACATAGACGAAGTAATCGAACCAAGCCAAACACGAAAAAAATTAATTCGAGCTTTTAAAATGTTGGAAAATAAGGTGTCAAGTATACCCAAAAAGAAGCATGGAAACATCCCACTTTAGGCCTGTTAAATACTGTTAACATCATTCTTTTCTTACTTTCTCTTTATAAATTTGAACGTACCATTGAAAAAGGAGAAAAATTACATCATTTTTATTATTGTGGTCACCACAATAGCGCTAATAGGTTTGACCTGTTTTCAAGCTTATTGGATATTTTTTTCCATTAGTCAAAGAAAAATTCAAATCAAGGAACAATTTCAAATTTCTATGTATGAAATTGTTGAAAGAGTTGACAAATTTGAAGCAATAAAAAAGGCTGAACGTTCAGGCAAATTAAGTTCTTTTCTTGGTGACTCAAATTCAGACTTGTTTAGTGAATTATCCAAAGACATTTATCTTCAAGATAGTATTTTAAACAAGCTGAATTTTGAACTTCGCCTTGGCATAGAAAAGGATGTAAAAAAAATGAACACTTTTGTAAAAGACTTTTTATCAATTGATTATTACGCAAAATTCGAAGATCGAATTTCTAAGGAAGACCTTGAGACAATTGTTTACCAAACATTGGAAAAAAATGAATTTAACAATAACGTTGACTATGCACTTTTGGGTCTCAAAGGTGAAATAATTTACACCAACATTGAGGACTCAACTGCACTTAAAGAACTAGAATTCACACCATACAGTGCTAGGCTTTTTCCCAATGACTTTTTCAATTCTGAATTTGTTCTACATTTTTTGGTTAAAAATGAAACCAATTCTATACTTAAATCAATGTGGTCCATGTTGCTACTTTCCATTTTATTTTTAATCACCATTGTTACCGCCTTTTTTTACAACATCTCAACAATTTACAAGCAAAAAAAACTTTCAATCATTAAAAATGATTTCATCAACAACATGACGCACGAGCTAAAAACACCAATCTCCACAATATCTTTGGCTTGTGAGGCGCTTATCGATGAAGATTTATCTAAAAGTGAAAAAAATAGAAAGCGATTCATTAAAACAATCGATGAAGAAAATCAAAGATTGGGAGGGCTTGTCGAAAATGTTCTTCAGAGCGCAACAGTCGAAAAGCAAACTCTAAATTTAAAAAAAGAGTTGTTGAGCATTCATTCAGTTATTGATAAATCAATTAAAAATTGTGCCCTCCAAGTTTCCAATAAGAATGGAATCATCATAAAAAAATATCATGCTAAAAATACAATTCTTGAGGGGGATAAAACTCACCTTTCAAACGTATTTTCTAATTTGATTGACAATGCATTAAAATATTCTTCTGCAGTTCCTGAAATTGAAATTTTCTCAGAAGATGTAATCAACGGAGTTGTAATTAAAATTAAAGACAATGGCATAGGAATTGCAAGAGAACATCAAACTAAAATATTTGATAAATTATACAGAGTTCCAACTGGTGACATTCACGATGTAAAAGGATTTGGACTTGGACTTAGTTATGTAAAATCCATTGTAGAAAAACACAATGGTAGCATCAAAGTCGACAGCCAATTGGGGGATGGAAGCACCTTTGTTATTAAACTGGAATCTGCTAAAGAAGATTAATTATGAAAGATAAAATCAAACTTTTACTTGTTGAGGATGATCCAAATTTAGGTTCTTTGCTAAAAGACTATTTAGATGCAAAGGGACACCAATGCATTTTAAGAACCAACGGAGAAGATGGATACAGCAGTTTTGTCAATGAGTCTTTTGAATTTGTTATTCTTGATGTTATGATGCCTGCAAAAGATGGTTTTACATTGGCAAAAGACATAAGGGGAATTGATCAAAAAGTACCCATCCTTTTTTTAACGGCCAAATCTCTAAGTGAAGATAAATTAAAAGGCTTTGAAATTGGTGCAGACGATTACATCACCAAACCATTTTCAATGGAAGAACTCATGGCTAGGATTACGGCAATTTACCGAAGAACGTACAATGATCATAGCCCAAAAGACTTCAATTTTACTATTGGAGATTTCATTTTTGATACCAAACTACAACTTCTAAAAAGTGAAAACCACAATCATAAACTAACTACCAAAGAGAGTGATTTACTTAAACTATTGTGTAAAAATGAAAACGCTATTTTGGAAAGAAACCATGCCTTAAAAGCAGTTTGGGGAGACGATAATTATTTCAATGGAAGGAGTATGGATGTTTATATTGCAAAATTGAGAAAATACCTAAAATCCGATGAAAGAATTCAAATAATAAACGTGCACGGAAAAGGGTTTAAACTTCTTGTTTCTGGAAATTAAGAGTTATAAATTTTAGTAATTACGACTTAAAGCGATTTTGTTCTTCCTCCATCAACTGGAAGATTAATACCATTTATGTAGCTAGCTGCTGGAGAAGCTAAGAATGCCACAGCGTTGGCAATTTCAGTTGAATCAGCAAACCTTTTCATGGGAACTTCATCCTGCATTGCAGAAAGTACGTCCTGTTTTTCAACTTTTAATTTATTTGCCTTATTTTCTATTATAGAGTTTAACCTAGCGGTATTTGTCGCGCCTGGTAAAACGTTATTCACTGTTATATTGTACTGCCCCAATTCATTGGCAAGTGTTTTTGCCCAATTTGCAACAGCTCCTCTTACCGTGTTGGAAACTCCCAATCCATTCAATGGTTGTTTCACTGAAGTAGATATAATGTTTATAATTCTACCATAGTTGGCTTTTTGCATGCCATCAATTACTTCTTGAACCATCCCATGGTAGCTAATTAAATGTAAATTCATTGCACTTATAAATTCAGAAGAATCGGCTTCAGCAATTAGCCCACCAGGAGGGCCTCCTGTATTGTTAATTAGAATATGTATAGAATTTTTTTCACAAAATTTACCGACTTCACTTCTAACGTGTTCTGGATTGTTAAAATCCGCAACAATGAAATCATGTTGTTGATTGTCTTTTAGTGGCAACTCTTTAACCAATTTAGTTAATTTATTTTCGTCTCTTGCAACAAGAACAATATTAGCTCCCATACTGGCAAGTTCGATAGCACAAGCCCATCCAATTCCCTGAGTACTTCCACAAACTAAAGCTGACTTACCAACTAAATTTAAATTCATTAATAATAGTTTCGATTTACAATAATACTATATAAACTGCAGAGCTTAAACTAAAAATAATTTAAAGTCTAATCAAATTTAACTATAACAAAATTTAGTTTGAATATTAACATTTTTTATCTACATTTATTTTCCTTATGAAAGAAACAAGCTGTTAAATTAAAATCATATACTATGAAAAAAATTTTTACTTTACTATTTACATTCTTAACAAGTATCACATTTATAACTGCCCAATGCGACCACATCTTCAGGATGAATGATGCATTTGGTGATGGCTGGAATGGTGCTACTGTCGATATTGTTGTAGGTACCACCACTGTTGTTTCTGGTGCTACAATAACTGCTGGCGCTACTGGAGATCAACTCTTTTCTGCCTCAACTGGTGATGCTATATCTTTAGCCAATTGGGTTTCGGGAGCATGGGACAGTGAAGTGTCCTGGGAAATTCTAGATGGTACAGGAGCAGTGATTGCAACTGGAATCCATGGAGATGTTACAGTTGGATCAGGAAATTGTCCTCCTCCTCCTGTTTGTGATCATATATTTAGAATGACAGATGCTTTTGGCGATGGTTGGAATGGAGCAACTGTAGATATAGTGGTAGGAACAACAACTGTTGTTACTGCGGCTACAATCACAGCTGGGGCAACTGGTGATCAAGTATTTTCTGCCTCAACTGGTGATGCCATATCTTTAGCCAATTGGGTTTCGGGAGCTTGGGACAGCGAAGTTTCTTGGGAACTACTAGATGGAGGTGGTGCCGTTATCGCTTCAGGACTTCATGGTGAT
>JAZADZ010000045.1:0-16708 GCA_036123135.1 Bacteroidota bacterium
GAAGTATGCATGTAACGTTCTCCTGAGTTTTCAAATGTCTCAATTTGTCCATTGCTAATCCGTGCCGGAGCATACTCTTTATTGGTTTTTTCCTCAGGTTTATTGATTAATTTGGAAAGTGAACTTTTAAGCTTATCAATTTTTGTTTTTTCCTCTTGCTCTTCTTCTTTAATTGGTGCCAGTTTGTACTTGTATCCAATGCTGTTGTAGATGTACTTCAAATCATCATAAGTGGAATCACTTTCTAACAAAGAAATTGCAGGGTATGTTCCTCTTGTAACAAGTAAAAACTGGTTTGCCAAACCATACCTCATATTGTCACGTATTTGTGCATACGTTAGTCTAGTTTTAGATGCAATTGTTCTATCAAGGCTAGAAATGTACATTTTGTAGTCAAAGGGTACAATCATTAGCTTGTATTTTTTCATGTTGTCGGGCTGGTATGCTTGTTGATCGGTTTGACAACTATATGTATGAAGCAATGAAAAGGAAATGAGCAATAATAGAAACCTCATGGCTTTTAGAAATAATTTAAAGCTAAAGATACTACACACCAAAGTGTTATATTAAAGATAGACTGTAGGATTATTAGCAGTAAAATGTTAAGAAACACAATTTACTTATCCGCCAATAATTGCTCTTTTAATGTCCATGCCATTGGCATATACCAACAAAGTAAGCAGAAGAACCATACCAATAACCTGTGCTCTTGTTAAGAAATTTTCACTTGGAGGCTTACCTGAAATCATTTCATAAATTAGAAATACTACGTGACCACCATCTAATGCAGGGATTGGCAGAATGTTCATAAAGGCAAGTATAATTGAAAGAAGAGCGGTCATAACCCAAAAACTTTTCCAATTCCACTGAGCAGGGAACATACCTGCAATTGCTCCAAATCCTCCAATTTGTTTTGCACCTTCTTTAGTAAAAAGAAGGCTCATAGATTTGACGTAACTTGTTAGTGTTGTTGTTCCTTTTGAAATCCCAGCTGGAATAGATTCAAAAAATCCGTATTGTTGTGTTTTGTAAGAAAGCAATTCATCTGGAGGCGTCTGGAAATAACCAAGCTTTCCTTCATTAGTTATGGTAATGGGTAAACTCAATTTTTCACCTTCTCTGTAGATACCGAGAAGGACTTCTGTCCCTTTGTGGTTGGCGATTTCTTTTTGAAAATCAAAAACATATGGGAAAGAGGCATTGTTGATTTCAACTATACTGTCGCCAGCCAATAGTCCTGCTTTTGCGGCTGGCATGGTATCTATTAAACTTTTAACAATGTTGGGGAACCTTGGAGCTGATACAATTCCTTTAAGGTTTTTTCCAAGAATTACATCTACAATGTTGTCTGGAAGAATGACGCTAATTTCATTGCTATTTCTTAGAACTTGAAGTTCTCTTGCTCCATCAACTACCACCATTTTATTAACATCTCCAAATGTTTGAGACTGAACACCATCAGCTGAAAGTATTACATCACCCTCTGATAAACCAAATTCTTTCAATGATTCGTCCGAAAGATGCACTCCATATACGGCTTTATCATTGGGTAAGTATTCCTCACCCCAAACAAATAAAACCATAGCGTAAATGAAAAAACCAAGTAGGAGGTTTACAATGACACCCCCAGTCATAATTATGAGACGTTGCCAAGCTGGTTTTGAACGAAATTCCCAAGGTTCAGCTGGTTTTTCTAATTGATCTTTATCCATTGATTCGTCAATCATTCCAGCAATTTTAACATACCCTCCTAAGGGCAGCCAACCAATTCCGTACTCAGTTTCACCAATTTTCTTTTTGAACAAAGAAAACTTCCAGTCGAAAAAGAGATAAAACTTTTCAACTCTGGTTTTAAACCATTTTGCTGGAAGCATGTGTCCCATTTCGTGAAGAACAACAATTATAGATAAACTAAGGATTAGCTGAGTAGCTTTTATCAAAATCTCCATAGAAAATTTTTAAGTGAACGCAAATATAATTCTATTTCTCAAACCCCTTAAAGGAGTTCATTTTTATTTCATTAACCAAGGAAAAAGTGGCACTTTCGTATGATTTTACGGGTATAAAATTTCCTCCTCCGTTTTTTGTTAAAAGAAGCATATTTTTTTCTGTTTCTTCCTTTGTTTTAATTCCAACAACAGAAATTTTAACCCCATTTTTATTGTATCTTTTTGCTATTCGATTGACATTTTCTTCCCCTTTATTGAAATCTCCGTCTGTAGCAATAATAACTTGGTTGTTTCCTTTTAAAATAAATTCTTCCATTGCCATTTTACATGCCAATTTAAGTCCTTCTCCTCCATCAGTTAGGCCTTTTGTTTTTAACCCACTAATAGTTGCTCTAAGGGTGTCTTTGTTGTTGCCATTTGTAGTGCTAAGAAGTAAATTGGCCGAGCTTGAATACCCAACAATAGTTACTTTATCTATTGGGCGTATAAGTTGTACCAATTCTAGCATTGATGCTTTTAGGAGCTCTAGCTTTCCATTGTATTTCATTGAAGTCGAAATATCCAGTAGGAAAACTATATTATTGGCTAAGTAATTTTCTTTGCTAAAGATTCCTTTATCAAATTTATCAGTCTGATTAATATATGTTGTGCTGTCTTCTTCAAAATTGTTCGAAACCATGTTATTTAGATTCGATAGCGAATTTGGCGTATCTGCTTTAGAATTTTCGACTGGGATTAGAGAAAAAGTAAAAGAGTTATTTTTTCTGTTTACATAACAAAGCTTTTCAAAGTTCATAAATCCCTCTTTTTCAATAATTACGTAATAGAGTCCAGTAGGAATTTCTTTTTTAAAAACCCCCATTTTTTGTTTATGTCGATCAAAAATTGGGATGCCTTTATTTAAAAGTGTAAGCTTGAAATCGGAAAGCATTTGTCCTGTTTCTTTATTTTTTATTGCACATGTCAGATCAATATTGAGTAAATAAGAGGAGGGAATGGTTTTAAAACTTGGACAATCAACGCTGGAAAGAATGGGCTCTTTGGCAAAACCAGTAATTTCAAGTTCTTTCGGTTGATTAAAACATGAAAAATGAACGTTTATTTTTTCTTTGAAAAAACCTTTGTTTTTTGGCGCAAAGGAAATTCGAACAAAAACAGTACTATCAGGGTCAATTTTTTTATTTGAAAGTAAGATTTGATATCTTTTATCTACATCAAGGCGAAAGAGAAATATTACTTTTTCTGAAATATTTTTTATTGGAACATCTACGAAGTTTTCCGAACTGTTTGATACTATTCCAAAATCTATAGATTGATTCCAAAGAAGGGGTTGCCCATAAAATCCAGCAAAAGATACAACCAAAAATAGGAATGAAGTGACAATATGATTCATTAGAATACTAACTGTCAACTATGAAATTAATTGTAAAACAAAGCAAAAAAAAGCCCCCTGTTAAGGAGGCTTAAATTAAAAACGTGGTAAATGTTACTTCACAACTAACTTTTCAGTAATTATTCCTTCGTTGAAATGGATGTTGACAATATACATTCCAGAAGATAAATCTAGATTGTTGAGCTCGAAAAGAGGTGTATTTAATCCATCTTTTTTAGCAACTAGTCTACCAGCTGTGCTGTAAATTTCAAATCCTGACATGGACAAATTATCTGTCGAAATAGTGATGTTCGATTCTGTTGGATTTGGAAAAATAGAAACAGTGGTATTTAAAGCAGTTTCTTGTACACCTACAGTATTTCCCGGAAGAAGTAATGTGTTAACAATTCTTGGACAGAAAAAACCAAGTGTTGAGTCAATGTAAGCTAATGATTTACCGATACTCATATTTGGATTTGTAGCCAAACCATTAGCATGGCAGCCTTGCGCTTCAACGGCAGTTAAACCAACTGCAGGTGCAATCGCAGTAACAAGAGTTGTAGAATCCCAAAAATCCCATGGCGCACTTTCAAATGGGTTTCCAGTCATGTAGGGAAAAACGTGGTCTACAGAGTTGGTAATAGTAGTACCGTTTTGATCTACAAAACCACCAGCTACAAGTCCTTGAGAGGCTGCTTGAGCAGCAGTGGTATAAGGATCGTTGTAAGAACCAGCAGAAATACTCGCATTATTTCCAAGTGCATTGGCTTGAGCAACGACATCGTAGGAACCAGAAATATCAGTGGTAACAATACCAATTTGTTGAACCGATACATCTCCAGTCGAATAAATAGCTGTTGGATCAGTTGGACAGTGAACAGCTGCCATAGGAACATCACCAGCTTCAAGCCAGCTTAAATCTCCCATTCCGCCACCCATGCTTAATACCATGTGTACGTCATTTGAGTAACCAACGTTATTTTCCATATTTAAAACAGGATTTCCTCCATATCCGTCCCAGTCTCCAAGAGCTGCAGTATCGAGTAAAGGAATTGGATTTGTTGGATCAGTTAAGTCTAGGAACTTTGGAAGTTGAATGTCCTCTAACTTGTTTACAGTCGCATAACCTAGGGCAACCCAACCTCCAGAACCTTGACCAGAAAGGATGATTTTTGAGGTATCAATTCCGTAAGTGTTTCCACCTTCAAAATCTTGTCTGAAATATCGAACAGCAGCTTTACAATCCTGTATAGCTCTGTATACAGCAATCATTAAGCTAGCAGCTCTTTCTGTTTGTGTAGGAAGTGTAGGATTCCATCCCAATCGATATTCAATATTAGCAACAACATAACCTCTTTTAGCGTAGTCTTCGCAAATAGCATTGGTTGCAAAGTCTTGTCGCATTCCAGTTGGATTTCCATTATATAAAATGGGTAAAAAAGTACCTGTATGCATGTGAATAATTAATGGTCTACTGGTTTCAGTATCTCCTGTAGGCTGGTAAACTTCCATTGGTAGTGCTTGAGCAGTAGGAGTTCCAGTAAGAACGGACATATTGGTTGCGTAGACAACGTTGGGCGTGATGTCTACAGCTGAGAAAACCTGGTCAATGTACCTGGTTTGCGCAGTTGAAGTGCCAATAAATAGAATTGACATTAGAAAAGAAGTGTATAATTTTTTCATAGGATATTAATTTGTTAATCATCAAATTTAAACAAATAAACAAGAATTTGAAATGAAAATTATTTGTTTTCCCAATCGAAAACAATTGAAAAATAAATCATTCTACCAACATATGGCCCTCCGTAGACTTGTAAAACCTTGTTGTTTAGCGCATTTGACGCACCTATTTTAGCAGTTAGGTTAAGTTTGGGAAGTTTCTTGTTAACTTGTAGGTCCAGCAATCCATAGGTAGGTACTTCCCCAGTAAACTGAGGAGAACCTTCAAATAAAAAGCCTTCAATCCACTTGTAGTTTATGTTGAACCCAAGTCCTGAAATATTTAATTTTTCTAATTCCATATTTTGACCACTTAAACCAATGTTAAATTTATGCTCGGGAGTATTGTAGGCAGGTATAATTGGATCATCGGTTTGCTGGTTGAGCCTATTCCAGGAATAGTTTCCATTGAAACCATAATACTTACCGAAATAATAATTTATACCAATTGAAAATCCTTGGGTGGTTATTCTTTGATTGGAATTTGTGGCAATTCGGTAAACGTTTCGAATTAGTGGGGTATTTATATCAGAGACTTCCATATCCACGCCATTGATAAAACCAATGAAATCTCTGTACCAGCTGTAATAATAGCTAGCATCGATATAGACTTTATTTTTTAATATACCTCTGTAGCCAAATTCGATGGATTTAACCTTTTCCGGCTGAATTGGGTCAAGATTGAAATAGTTTAATGTGTCGGGATTTTGAGTATACGCAAAGTTTCTCAAGGATTCAACAGTTACCAGTGAGTCATAGCCACTAATATTTCCAACTAAAATAGCTCTTCCAACATTATAATACATGTACTGATTGAGTAATGTTGGATTTCTGATTGCTGAGCTAAATGTGGAACGAAATGTGTGATTTTCATTGGCCTTGTAAATGAAAGATCCAGCAGGTGAGGGAAGTAATTTAAAGTTCTGATTTTTATCAATTCTAAGGGTAGTTTTAAAAATTAAACGGTCAGACAAAAAACTTTTTTCAAATCCTCCGTATACTCCAAACTCTTTGTTTAAAATAACTACTCCATTGGTGTCACTAAAAAGTGATCCCTCTGATTTAGGTTGATACATTCTACCATTGGCTCCTAAGGTAAATTCAGCAAAATCCGACTTGAATTTCTTTTCAGCATGGAAATGATACAATGCTGAACGATCTATTATTTTTGATCCTCCTTCCAAAAAAGAAGCATTCGAAGTAATAACGTTCAACATTGAATCGAATCGAGCAGTTCCAGGTTCGAAAAAATCAATGTAATCAGGCTGTCCACCGTCATATGAATTGGCATTATTTGCTGCAAGTTGGTGCCATCCTGATATTAGATCGCTATTGGCAGCTAGCAGCGAGTCTATGGGGCCAAAATCAAATGGTACTCCGATCTGTGGGTCCCATTGGATATCAGGTCCTAACGCTTGAACACTATCAACTATGTTATTGGACCAATATTCGCGATATCTGTCGTTCCATTTCCAGTCTTCTGATGCAGCATCTTGAAGTAAAAATGCCGTAAGTACAGCATCATAGGAGTTTCCAGCATCTTCATGAGTTGCATAGGCACGAATAAAAAAGTCATCTTCCTTTTTGATTTCAATTCTATTTTGAAAAAATAAAATATCACGTAAACTAAATCGGTTATCTCCTTGGTAAACAGTTGTTCCTGTTCCAAAATTTGAAGATGCAATAAGTTCTATATCATCGCTTAGCATGTAGTGAAGTGCAAGGGCTGTTTTTAAGTTTTTGGTGTCGTAATCAACAATATCTTGCTCCCAATAACCAGTCCTGTGCCATCTGCCAAGACCAGGATATGAAATTCTTCCGCCAGGATCAGAAGCATTATTTATGTTTGGCGATAAATTTTCATCTCCATATCTATTTATGGCATCGTATCCACCTGGGTTGAATTCGTCAGTATCTAAATCTGCAACTGCATTTGAGTTGTCCGCTACCCAATCATCAGCGCTCATGTAGAAAAAATTGAATTTGTAGGCGAATTTATCTTTACCCTCCTTATTCTTAAAAACTTGAGCATATCGAACAGCATATTCATTTAAAGCTCTTTCTCCTAATTTCACACTTGCAGAAAAGCCTGGAAAAACAAAAGGACTTTTGGTATTCATACTTATGACTCCGTTAAAAGCATTCGGTCCAAAAAATGCTGAGCTAGCTCCAGAAATTATTTCAACCTTCATAAGGTCAAGTTCTGATGCTCCTAGAAAGTTACCAAGTGCGAAGTTGAGGCCTGGTGAAGCATTGTCAACACCATCGATTATTTGTAATGAACGAACAGGTGATGTACTATTAAATCCTCTTGTGTTAATCACCCTGAATCCAAGACTTGCAGAAGTTAAATCTACTCCTTTTAAGTGACTTAGCCCTTCATAAAAATTGGTAGCTGGAGTTTCTTTGATTCCATTGATGGTCATGGTCTCAACAGTTAGAGGAGCTTCTTTAGTTTTTTCACTCATTCTACTAACAACTTCGACAACATCCAGTTCCATTGAAGTTGTGGAGAGATTAACTTTTACTTTTTCAGAGAATGATTTTACAATTATTTCTTTAGAAGTATAGCCAACATAAGAGATTTCCAGAGTCAATGGTGGTAGCTCTTTGGTCGTTATTTTAAACTCGCCATTGATATCCGTAACCCCTCCACTCGAAGTACCTTTGATTTTTACTGTAGCACCAATTAAATCTTCGCCGCTTTTTTCGTCCAGAATTTTCCCAGTCAAAATCGATTGAGAGAAAATTGAATTAAACACAAAAAGCATTGAGAAAAAGGCAACGAGTTTTAAAGAAATTTGTTTCTGGATAGCTGTATTCATAAAAAAATTGCTTAATTAATCAAATATACTAATTCTCTTACTCAAAGAATAAGTAAAGTTAATTCATGAATCCTTTTGGAATTGAGCTGATGAGTTTTTGGGTGTATTTTTTTTGAGGATTAAAGAATACATCATCTGCAAGACCCCTTTCCACAATTTTACCTTTATCCATCACCAATATTCTATCGCTCATGTATTTGACAACTGAAAGATCATGAGAAATAAACAGATAGGTTAAACCAAATTGGTCTCTTAGACTGTTCAATAAATTTAGTATCTCGGCCTGAACTGAAACGTCTAATGCAGAAACCGATTCGTCACAAACAATAAATTTTGGTCGTAAAGCAAGTGCTCTTGCAATACAGATTCTTTGCCGCTGACCACCAGAAAATTCGTGTGGAAATTTATCGAAATCGCCTTTATCAATTCCTACTTTTGATAAGAGTTGTAAGGTTTCTTGTTTGCGTTGAAAATCGTTTTCACAAATGTTGTGAACTTTCATGGGCTCCATTATTGCTTTTCCAATTTTTTTATTGGGATTAAGCGAACTATAGGGGTCCTGAAAAATGATTTGCATGTCTTTTCTAAGTGGTCGCATTTTTCTATTGGAGTAGTTAGAAATATTTTCACCGTTAAATAAAATACTGCCCGAATACGGTTCAGAAAGCTTTAAAAGTATTTTACCAAGTGTACTTTTACCACATCCAGATTCACCAACAAGTCCAAGTGTTTCTCCTGGAAAAATTTTAAAGCTGACATTTTCTACAGCACTGAAAAATTTAGATTTGCTGCTTTTGAGAGGATATTTTTTGGTCAGCTTTTTTGCATCAATCAATGGTTCTTGATTGTACAAAATAGAATTTCTAAAATCAATTGATGATTTTTTTATGCTTAGTTTTTTCAATACATCATCGATATTTTTAACAACATCGCCAGAAAAACCGTCTTCATCAATTTCTGTAAAGTGTTTTCTTGTTGGCAGCTCTTTTAAATCAATGTTTATTGGTGGTTTACAGGCAAGCAAGCCAATGGTGTATGGGTGTTTTGGGTTCTTGTAAACTTCTCTTACTTTTCCTTCTTCTACAATTTCCCCATTGAACATCACCAATACTCTGTCTGCAAGCTCTGCAACTAAAGTTAGGTCGTGAGAAATAAATAGAATCCCCATATTAAATTCTTTCTGAAGTTCTTTAAGTAGGGAGATAATTGTTTTTTGAACTGTCACATCAAGGGAAGTTGTTGGTTCGTCCGCAACAAGTATGGAGGGGTTACATGAGAGTGCCATTGCTATGACAACGCGCTGCTTTTGGCCTCCTGAAATTTCATGTGGATAAGAATAGAAAATATCGTAAGGTCTAGAAAGCTTAACTTTTTTAAAAAGCTGAATAGCCTTAGCTTTTGCTACTTTTTCTCTTTCGGAAATGTGTCTTTTTTTGAAATAAGAAATTCTTCCAATTGAAACAACAAGAAAAAGTTTTGAAATAGAATTCAAAATGATAAGTTTTATTTTCTCATAAAGCAGCTCTAATTTTGATTGATTAGTTAAATTTTTTTGATGAATTAAAATCGATTCAATCAACTGATTTCCACATTTAACAACTGGATTTAGGGCAGTCATTGGTTCTTGGAAAACCATAGCAATTTCATTTCCTCTATAAAACTGCATTTGTTTTTCGGACAACAGATTGAAATCGACCGTCTGCGAATTTTGATGAAATAAAATCTTTCCACTTGAAGTTGCGTTTGGAAGACTATCTGTAAGTTTCATTGCCGAAAGGGCTGTAATTGATTTTCCGGAACCAGACTCCCCAACTATTCCAATAATTTCGCCTTTGTGAAGTTTAAATGATATATTCTTTACAACCTCATTGAAGTTGTTTTGTAATGTAAATTTTGTGGATAGATTTTTTATTTCTAATAATGGGTCAACAGACATTATTTTTCAGCTGGAATGAGTTTTTAATCAAATCACAAGATAAATACATTTTCTTAATACTAAATTTCTTAATATGTCGTTTTGGCAATATCGAAGAAAATAAACTATTTTTGAAAGAAAAAGTATGCTAAAATCTAAAATTGAAAAAGCATTAAATAAGCAGATTGAGTTGGAAGCATCTTCTTCCCAGTATTATCTCGCTATGGCTTCGTGGACAGAGTCTCAAGGGCTTACTGGAACAGCTGAATTTTTGTATCAGCACAGCGATGAAGAAAGAGAACACATGTTAAAGCTAGTCAAGTTTATCAACGAACGTGGAGGAACATCAGTAATTCCTGGCTTGTCAAAACCTCCTACTACATTTAATTCATTGGCCTCTGTTTTTGAGTCCTTACTGGAACATGAATTGAATGTTACCGATAGCATAAATAACGTTGTTGATTTGTGTTTATCCGAAAAGGATTATACAACTCATAATTTTATGCAATGGTATGTTTCAGAGCAGCTGGAAGAGGAAGCCCTTGCAAGAACAATTTTAGATAAACTCAATATGATTGGAAACGACAAAGCCGGTTTGTATATGTTTGATCGTGATTTGTCATTGATGGCCAATCAGGAATCATCTCATTAGAAATTTAGTTTGGTACTTGTTTTGATAAAGTCAAACTAAGTTCTTTTATGTGTTATGTTTAGATTATTTTTCTTAATTGTTTTGTTTTTATCCTCATATGCTACATGTGAGGTATACGGTCAGTACAGAGATCCATTTGCGGCTAAATCCAAAAGAAAAAAAATTAAATCGAACAATAAGAAAGGATTGTTTGTTCGAAAGGGTAGAGGAAAAAAATTAAAAAAAGGAAGAGATCCATTCGCCTCAATTCCAACCCAAAAGGGAGCGATTGGGATATTTGATGATCCTTTTGAATCGCAAGGGCGGGTTAAATACAAGCCAACTGGAGTTGATAAAAAATCATACAAACCTAGACACAGAAGGGGGTCATTCTACAAAAAATATGATGTAAATAACATTAGAACAAGAAATGCGCAAAAGAGTCAGAAAAATTACATAAGAATAAGATATAAATAGTTCGACCTATTAATTATTGTAATTTAGTATGAGTTTTAAATTTTGAAGGACATATTTTTAAATAAGTGCGTAACCCTAACACCCTATCTTTAGTTAAAGCCTTTGCGGTTGTACTACTTCTTGCTTTTTTGGTTGCTTCGCCTCTGTGTCTAAGTGCACAGTCCTATCAAACGGAGGAGGCAAAAAAATCAGTAGCAAGACAAAAAGGATTATACATTTATCAGTTTTTAAAAAATATTGAATGGCCTAAAGGAGTAATTTCTGATGAGCTTGTTGTTGGAGTATATGGGGATGAATATGTATTCAAACAGCTCTCCACTTCTTGCTCTGGAGCCTTAATTGGAAGCCATAAAATTAAAATTGTAAGATATATATCGGCAACTGAAGTGACTAAAGGTTGTCATATTCTCTATGTCTCTGAAAATAAAAGTAGTCAGGTGAGTTCAATATCAGCTAAAAATGGAAAAAGTACCATTATTATTGGGAACAAGAATGGGTTGCTTTCTTCAGGCGCAATCATTAATTTTATCGTCAAAGCCAATAAACTAGCTTTTGAAATTAATAAGACTAAAGCAGATATTTTTAAGTTAACTTTTAGTCAGTTGTTGTTGAAGTTAGCTGTAAATAAGGAATGAATCGATTAACATATATATTGTTTTTTATTTGTTGCGCTGTTGGTGTGAGTGCCCAACAATTTTGCACTTTTGAATCTAAAGCATTAGTTGCTTACAAAGCTAAAAACTACTTGCTTGCAGAAAAGTATTTAGATAGTGCTTTCTCTACATGCCAACAGGTACCTACAGATCCGTATGCTTGGCACGTAAAAGCTTTTACTGAAAAAAACATTTATCGAATCATTGAAAAACAGAATTACAATTCCCCTTACAGAGAAAAAGCTATCGCATCATTTTTGAAAGCCATTCAGCTAGACAGTGTTAACAAAGAGTTTGAAAAAGAAAATAGACAATCCCTTGCCTTTTTAGGTTCGACTTACATTAACGATGTTGCTGCTTTAATGGATACAACTAATTTCAATAAAGCAATCTATTTTTATAAAAAATACAAAGAAACCTATCGTTTAGCAAGACCAAACTTTAACTTCAATGAACAGGAAATTCAATTCAACAACTCTTTAGCTGGCATATATGAAGAAAAGTTTGATAACAATCCTATCCGGTTTTCTGAGTACATCGACAAATCAATTGCTTTATACAGTCAATCCCTGCAAATGGATAGCTTAAATTATAGTGCGAATTATAATTTGGGTATAATATATCATAACCATGGAGTTTCAGTAATTAAAAACATGGACAACGAAATAAGTTTAGAGGCACTAGTCAAAGCACAGGAAACTGCTGTTGAATACTTTACAAAAGCACTTCCATTTTTAAAAAAGGCCTACTTTATACAGCCTGATGTTGAAAATAATCTAACCGCTCTTGCAGCTGTCTATATTAGCCTTCATGATTATGAAAAATCAAATATGTATTTAGAGCAATTGAATAAGCTCAAAGAATTAGATGATTAGTTTTTTCCTAAATGCTTGTCGTTTTTTTAATTTAGAATAGAATGCGCTTTTCAGTCGGAAAAAAAATTGGTTTAGGTTTTGGAATTGTTTTAGTGCTTCTTCTCACAGTTTTTGTAATCACCATTTTTGTAATTAGAGATGCTGAACGTACACTAAAGAAAAGTATTGAAACCAATGATAAGTTTCTAAACATTGATCAGCCCTCCGTTTTCCAATTAAATATATTAAAGAAGGACCTTACAAATGCCCATATGTTCATGCAGCAATGGATGCTCCAACAGTCAAGTAAGGACGCATACTTTAAAGTCAAGGCAAACGAATTAATTGACAGCTTAATTCCTGATGATACAGTTAGAATCAACCTTCTTACTAAGAAATGGACAAATGTAGACAACAGCATTTCTTTGTATGATGAAGTAAAGAAAGAGATCGATCGTTTATTTATAGATTATAATACGAATGTTAGGGTAATCAATGATGGGTTTAAAAGTTACGACGACTGGCAATACTTGATGTTAAAATCCAGTTTTGAAATTTATACTGAACCCATTTTTAATGCTTTGATGGTAAAAATGGATTCACTTATTTCCAATAAAAACGTCGAAGCTAAAACACAACAGGAGCAAAGTAACGAATCATTTATTGGTACTAATGCCAATTTTGAACGTCTCTCTCTTGGAGTTCTAATTGCTGGAATTGCTCTTTTTTTAGGTACTACAGTGATTGCAGTTTTTACCACTTTGAGCATTACTAAGCCAGTTCAACAGTTAAAGAAGATTTTAGTGAATCTTGGACGTGGAGTCTTTCCTAAAAAAAACCTGGACCCAAGTAATGATGAGATTGGTGAAATGACGGTTGCCATGAATTCCTTAGTCAAAGGACTTCAGAAGACCACTTCTTTTGCTCAAGAAGTTGGTCAGAGTAACTTTAATTACCCATACAAACCCCTAAGTAGCGAAGATATTCTTGGTCATGCGCTTCTTAAAATGAAAGATTCTCTTGCTGAAACGGAGAGAACATTAGAACTAAAGGTAAAGGAACGTACTGAGGAAGTTGTGAAACAAAAAGATGAAATTGATCTTCAAAAGTCCAAATTAGAAGAGTTGTATAAGGATGTAACAGACAGTATTAAATATGCCAAAAGATTACAAGATTCTATATTACCTCCCAGAAGTTACATTGAGGGATTGTTTCCCGATTCTTTCGTGCTCTTCAAACCAAAAGACATTGTTTCTGGAGATTTTTATTGGATGAACAGAATAGGAAGCAAGCATATTTTTGCTGCCGTTGATTGTACTGGTCACGGTGTTCCTGGAGCATTCATGAGCTTAGTAGGTGCTAATGGATTAAATTCTGCAGTAAAAGAACATAGGCTTCAAAACCCTGGTAAAATTTTAGATGATTTAAACAATTATGCAAGTGAGTCTTTGTACAAGCAACAAGATGAAAATGCAGTGAGAGATGGTATGGATATCGCCATATGCAGCATTGATCATAAAAAAATGTTGTTGGAATATTCAGGCGCTTACAACCCACTTTATATCGTAAGAGACAATGAGATTTTAGTTACCAAAGGGGATAAGTTTGCCATTGGCTCTTTTAATCCTTATACAAAAAGTTATACAACCCATAAAATAACATTACTAAAAGGAGACGTCATTTATGTTTTTTCGGATGGTTATGCCGATCAATTTGGAGGAGTAAATGGTAAGAAATTTATGTACAAACAGTTTAGGGAAACATTATTGTCTATTCAAGCACTAAAGATGGAGGAACAAGGGCTTGCTTTAGAGAAAAAAATCGAGGACTGGAAGGGTTCATATGAACAGGTAGATGATATTCTTGTTATTGGAGTCAAAATCAATTAACCCCCAAAACAAACTCCCATGCAATTTAAGTTCTTAAATACAATCATTTCGCTGATTTTTTTTAAGACGCTATTTGTAGTTAATCTTTTTTCACAGCAAGTTGAAATACGTTTCAATCACCTCTCCATTAATGACGGTTTGTCACAGAGCACTGTCTACTGCATTTTGCAAGACAATCAAGGATACATTTGGGCTGGAACACAGGATGGTCTAAATAAATTTGATGGGTACTCGATTTCTCAGTACAAGCACCAAATCGATGATGAAAACTCCTTGACGAACTCTTATATCAATGCTCTTTACAAATCGAAAGATGGGTTTTGGATTGGTACACAAAGAGGGGGGCTAAATTTCTACAATGAACAAAATAAATCGTTCAAACACATTTCTCTTCCAGGAAATCTAGACAATGCAGAAATCACAAAAGTTATAAGTGATCGCGAAGGTAGAATTTGGTTGGGTACAGTTAAATATGGATTAGTGTCTTTCAATACTGCAGACAGTAGCTGTAAGGTTTTTAATACACAAAACGGACTTCCATCTAATCATGTAATTGATTTAATGCTTGACGGAGAAAGCATAATAATTGCCACAAATAGCAATCAGTTGGTAAAATTGAATTTCTTGTCCGACCAAGTTGAATTGCTTAACAATTGGGATGATCAGTTGAAAAATGTCAAGGTAAACTGTTTTTTTAGAGAAGCTCCTAATCGATTTTTAATTGGAACTTCAAAGGGAGTTAAGGTGGTTGAGAACAATGAAATTGCTAATTATTCGTCTAAATTGGATACTTATCAAGTAACTGCTTTGTTTTCAGATTCAATTTCTGGACTCTGGATTGGGACATACAACAAAGGACTCATCAATTGTATTGCTTCAAGAGATAAATACAATTTACTTTTTTACCAAAGTAACGATTACAACTTAAAGTCGTTGAGTCACAATCTTATTCATGATATTTATAAGGATGAAACAGGTTCTCTTTGGATTGGGACTCAAGATGGATTGTCTTTCTTTGATCCGTTAAAACAATCGTTCGCCAATCATTCCACGCTACTTGGTGCAATGGACAAAAATGCATGGGGTATTTACGAGCAGGGAGATTCGGTTTTGTGGATAGGTGATAGAAACGGTATTGTTCGAATTAACAACAATACAAATACGTTTAATAGTTACCCTTATTTTTCAGATAATAAAAATAGAATAGGAGAGAACGATGTCTATGATATTGTAATCGACAATCAAAATAGAATATGGTTCGCATCAATGGGTGGATTGTACCTCCTTCAACCAACTTCAGATTTTTCAAGGGCGTATTACAAAAAAGTTAGCTTAGTTGATCAGCACTCCAAAATAGAAAATGTTATTGCTTATGATTTACAGCTTCACAACAACCAACTTTGGGTGGGTTGTGATAAGGGGTTGGCAGTTCTGAATTTAGAAACATTGGAACCTTTATTTTTTGAAAATAATGGTTCAGAAGCTAATTCACTTCCCTCTGGTCCTTGTAGAAGAATTTATTTAGATCGAAACGGAGTAGTTTGGGTAGGCCATTGGATTTCAGGTTTAACCAAACTAGAAATAGATTCCTCAAACGCCGATACCTTAGCATTTAATTTTACTAACTACAACAATAAAAATGGCCTTTCTAACAACACTGTTCTTTCTATTTTGGAGGGAGATAGCGGCATAATTTGGGTGGGAACATTTGGTGGAGGACTAAATAAACTCATCACATCAACTGGTCTTTTTAGTCATTATACTGAGAAAGATGGACTTTCTAATAATTCAATTTATGGGTTGTTACATGGTGATGAAGGCGAAATATGGATTAGTACCAACAATGGACTTTCTTGTTTTAACATTGAACAAGAAAGCTTTAACGTATATACTGAAAGCGATGGTTTACTATACAATGAGCTAAACAACGGTTCCTTTCATAGGGGAGAAAGTGGAAGACTGTATTTTGGTGGCAGCAAAGGAGTCAATTCTTTTTATCCAAAGGAAATAAGGCAAAATAAAATTCCTCCCAAAATTGTGTTAAATGAAATTGAGTTTTTATTCAAAAACGCTGATGAATTAGCGGTCAGGTATCAAAATACATTTTCGCTAGATACACTGATTTTAAATTACAATCAAAATAGTTTCATTTTTCATTTTGTTGGCATTCATTTTACCTCCTCCAAAGGGAACAAGTATAAAATACAACTCATGGGTGATGGTCTATTAGAAGAGCCTAGGTTTCTAAGGGATTTAAAAGAAGTCAATTATTCTAATTTACCAAATGGGGAATATTTATTTAAAATATGGGCAGCAAATAGTGATGGTGTGTGGTCTAAACCAAAGTCAATTTTCATTAAAATAAAATCCCCTTACTGGGCTACTTGGAGATTTATCGCTTTTATAATTGCTAGCTCAATTTTA
>JAZADZ010000046.1:0-22022 GCA_036123135.1 Bacteroidota bacterium
ACTTATACGGTAACGGGAACGGATGGGAACGGATGTGTGAACACGGATCAGGTGGATGTAGTGGTAAACGCACTACCATTAGTTGATGCTGGGGTGGATCAGGCGGTGTGCATTGGTTCGGGTGTAGTATTGGCTGGATCAGGGGCACAGAGTTACAGTTGGGACAACGGAGTAACAGACGGTGTATCTTTTACAGGAACGATATTAGGAGCGACAACTTACACGGTAACGGGAACGGACGGGAACGGATGTGTGAACACGGATCAGGTGGATGTGGTAGTGAATGCATTACCGGTGGTAGATGCTGGGGTGGATCAGGCGGTATGTGATGGATTTGCTGTGCTACTTGCTGGATCAGGGGCACAGAGTTACAGTTGGGACAATGGAGTAGTAGATGGATCGGCATTTACACCTCCGCTTGGAACGACGACTTATACGGTAACGGGAACGGATGGGAACGGATGTGTGAACACGGATCAGATGGATGTGGTAGTGAATTCACAGGTTAATATTAATATGATTAATGATTCCATAATTTGCTTTGGAGATACTATAAATTTATTTGCCAACACAAGTGGTATGTTGGTAGAACAATTCACAATGACCTTTGGAAGTCCATTTAGCTATTCTACAATCAATACTTTTCTTCCAGGATCTTATTATGTTAAAATTAGTGGAACATTCACTACAACAGGATTTCCTCTTAACAGAGATGGGGCTTATAATTTTGGAAATAATCCACCAACTCAAACTTATGAATGGAAGTGGAATGGTCAAAATCCTGCAACACAAACTCAAACAAATCCTGCTTTTAGCACCTCTAATCTTTATGCTTTAGACTTTACAGGTGGAGCTAGCCAAACTTTTACATTTTCTGAAAACACAAACGCTCCAGGCTATAATCCAATTTGGTGGAATGACAATTTTGGCAGTCTCAATTTTGAAATTTACTATTTAGGAAACATACTTTGGTCAAATGGGGATACTTCCTCAGTATCTACTGTATCGCCAAACCAATCAATAAATTATTCCGTATCTATTGATTACGGAAGTGGCTGTTCGTCAAATGGAACGGTAGATGTTATAGTTTCCAACCCTTTACACACGGAATCAGTAACAAATGCAAATTGTAATTTTCCTGATGGAGAAATTAATCTTTTAGTAAATAATGGTATTCCTCAATATCAATACTCAATTGATAGTGGATTAAGTTTTCAAAATTCTGGACTATTTTCAAATTTATATGCTGGTAGCTATCAAATTATTGTCGAAGATTCTGTTGGTTGTCAGTCTACAAGTACCCTTATCATTGACGCAATCCCTGGACCTACTATAGATTTTATCAATGCATCAGACGAACTTTGCTATGGTGATTGTTTGGGTTCAATCGAAATATTATCTCCAAACGCTGTTTTATACAGTATAGATAATCTACCATTTCAGCCCTCAAATTTATTTGATACTCTGTGCTCAGGAGTGTATATGGTTTATGCTCAAAATTCAGTTGGATGCATTACTGAGGATAGTGTAGAAATTATATCCCCTCCACCTATTTCATTAAGTGTTCCAAATGACACTATAATCTGTCAGGGCTCTTCTATTCAATTAGATGCTATTTGTCAAGGAGGTGTTGGCGGATATGTTTATCACTGGAACAATGGTTCAATATCACAGTCGGTCAATGTTTCTCCAACCTCTTTTCAAAACTATTGTGTAAACGTTTCTGATGCCAATGGGTGTGAAACCAATCAATTGTGTATTGGAGTTGATTTGCACCCACCACTTGTTGCATTTAGTTCAAATGACACTTTAATTTGTGACGGTGATTCAGCTTTTTTAGGAGCTGTTGTAATTTCTGGAGATGGAGGGCCGTATAATTTTAATTGGAATCAAGGTTTGGGCAATAATCAAAACAATTATGTTAACCCATCCTCAACTACTACATACAATGTGAACATTTCTGACGGTTGCGAAACAATCAGCTTAAACACCACTGTAACTGTCAGTCCCATTCCAATTATTAGTTTTACTGCATCCAATCTCGATGGATGTTTGCCAGTAGAGGTAACTCTTTTTGATTTAAATGTTCCTCCTGGTGCTCAATGTTTTTGGGATTTTGGTGATGGTGGAAATAGTTCTAGCTGTGATTCTGTTAGTTATTTGTTCTCCAATCCAGGGTGTTGGGATGTTTCACTGAATGTAACTACTCCTGACGGTTGTTTCGCAACTCATTCAGAATCGCAATACGTCTGCGTGTATGAATATCCAAATTCAACTTTTTCCTTTTCTCCAAATCCAACCACTCTTTTGAATACTGAAATTAATTTTGATAATTACAGTACTGATGCAGTTGATTATTTATGGACATTTGATGTCAATGGTACTCCATCATTTTCTAATGATGAAAATCCCACATTTATTTTTAGCGATGAACAAGAGGCTGAGTATTTGGTTTGCTTAGATGCGATTAGTTCAAATGGTTGTATTGATGTTTCTTGTCAAACTATTGAAATAACGGATGTTTTTTTAGTGTATGTTCCAAATGCCTTTTCACCTGGTGGAGATGATAATATTAATGATATTTTCATTCCAGTTGTAAATGGAGCAAGTGTTAAAAACTTTGACTTTTATATTTTCAATCGCTGGGGTGAAATGATATTTGAGTCTCATCATCAGACCGAGGGCTGGGATGGATATTACAAGGGAAAATTAGCTAAACAAGATGCATATGTTTGGAAATTATCTCTTGTAGACGAAGAAACAAACAAATTACATCAATACACTGGAAGTGTTCTTTTGTTAGGCCGTAAATAATTATACTATGGATTGTTAAAAGGTCTCTTACTTACCGAAGTTTGTTGCGCATCAAAATCTTTTATATATATCCATTTTTTATTTTCGAGTAAAAATGCATCAAAACTTAGGTCGGTGACATACCAATCTTTCATTCCTTCAAGATTTGGCGATTTTGGAGAAAGATGGTCAAAAATTATAAGCTGCTGTTTTTTTATTTTCCGGTATTTTAGAGACATGTATGAATTTTTGTTGTACTGAAATATTACTCTTCTTTTTGTTCTAAAATCATCAGAGCTAAAAATTGGATGTCCAAATTTCACAGCATCTTTTTTTTGAAATTCCATAGACTCAATAATTTTTTTGTTAGAAAATTGATTATTTCCATCCCATCCTAATAACGTATATATTGTAGTATTCTGTTTTTGAATAGGAATGATTTCATAGTACAATGCTCCAAACCAAGTTTTATCGCTGTAAGAAAGATATTCTGGATCAAAAGCAGATGCAGATTTATCAAAAAGTTTAATTATACTATAATCTTCAGATTTCTTGTTATATCTTAAAATTATACAATGGTAGATGTGCTCCTGTTTTGGAAGTTCAATGTTCCAATTGAAAATTCTAAAAGAATTATCAGGCGAGGTGATTGTACTCATCATTGTTGATAGTGAATCAAATTCATAGGAGAATACGTCATTGTCTCTTAACAGCTTTAATAGGTGTTTTTCAAACTTGACGTTTTTTTCAAAAGCTTTACTGATATCTTTTTCATTTCTTGTGCTGTTCAATAAAAAAACTAGTGTGTCCTCGTGAGCAGTTAGAAAATTATTTTTTTGTGAATATGAAAAGACACAAAAGGAGATAAAAAAAATAAATAGAATTTTTTTCATGAAATTATTAACTCAAAGCATAGCTTAAATATCATAACGGTATTCAAAGCTAGAGGTTACTTTTTATCTATGAATTGTGTAAGCTTTCTTTTTTGGCCAACAATGCCTCTTCACTTTCTTGAAATTCTTCATCGTCGATGCAACAGTCTACAGGACATACAGCTGCACATTGTGGTTCGTCATGAAATCCAACACACTCTGTACATTTATCGGTAACTATGTAATAAATGTCCATATCTCCAGGTTCATTGCTCTGATCAGCATCTCTTTTTAATTTGGAATTATGACCAGAGTAAAAACCCTTGATTGAAGTTCCTTCAGAAAAAGTCCACTCAGCTCCACCTTCATAAATGGCATTATTTGGACATTCTGGCTCGCATGCCCCGCAATTGATACATTCATCTGTGATTTTAATTGCCATTTACAATTGTTGTTATTTTTGCAACAAAGATAATTAAAAATGACGTTTTCAACTTTGGATAAAAAAATAACCTGTCTGGTTCAAATTGGTAAAATATTCAAAAGTATTTGCAACGAATCAGATTGGCCTGGTTATTCAATGGGAATAAACGAATTAGAGTATAATAAATTTAGATCCTTGTTGCATTCTGTTAAGAGCCACAACGGATGGTTTACAAAAGAAATGATTTTATTTTGTTTTGAAGGATGGGGGGATTTACTCATAGAGCCAAAAATATTAAAATGGATTAGAAAATATTTCCTTGAACCAAAATTAGTTACTCCCAAAACTGTTGCCATAATATGTGCTGGAAATGTACCCATGGTTGGCTTTCACGATATAATTTCTGGATACTTATCTGGCCATAAATTACTTGTAAAATTATCTACAGACGACAATGTTCTTATACCAGCTGTTGTAGATTTGATGAAGAAATTTGACGAAAACTTAGCCACACAAATTATTTTTGAAAACAACAAGCTTTCCAAGTTTGATGCCGTAATTGCAACTGGGAGCAATAACACTTCAAGATATTTTCAAGATTATTTTGGTAAATATCCAAACATTATAAGAAAGAGTAGAACCTCTATTGCTGTTCTTGACGGAAGCGAGTCTGAAGATGACTTGGAAAATCTATCGAAGGATGTGTTTACCTACTTTGGACTTGGATGTAGAAATGTAACAAAGTTATTTTTACCCCAAAATTTTAATTTAGACCAGCTATTTAAGGGTTTTTATCAAAGTAAAGATGTAATCAATAATAATAAATATGCTAATAATTATGATTATCATAAGGCAATTTTTTTGTTGGAAAATTTCAAAATCCTTGAGAACGGTTTTATTCTTCTAAAAGAGGATGAAGCTTTATTTTCACCAATTGGTACTCTTTATTATGAGTTTTATGACAACTTAGACAACCTAGAAAAGTTAATTGACAATCAAATTCATTCCATTCAATGTAGAGTAGGTGTTAATGGAATTCCTTTTGGAAAAGCTCAGAAGCCTGAATTGTGGGATTATGCTGATAATGTTGACACTATCAATTTTTTTAGATCGATTTAGTAACTCGAAAAAATATTCAAAAAAGCTTAAATCGATTTCTTAGTGTAGATAAGCTTTTACACTACTTTTCTCAAATTCCACACTGATGTGTTCCTGCAGTGTTGTAGAGAGGGTTAATCCAACCCAATCTGCTCTAATGGGAAATTTTCGATGCCTTCTGTCGATTAATACAATTGTATTAATTTGTTTTGCACCACTTTGAGTAAGTGCACTTGCAGCATGCATCAATGTTTTACCTGAGTTTAAAACATCATCAACAAGAACAACAGTTGTATCATCAAAATTGGTCTTGGGTTGAATAGCAACAGGAACACTTAGTGGATTTTTTTTATTAACATTTAGCTCGACAAGCTTAACTTTAATCGACGATATAAGAGAAAAATCATTTAAAATTTTTTCACTTAATAGAAAACCCTTGGAAGCAATTCCAACAAAAACCAGCTCTTTTTCCTGGTGATATTTTTCTAATATTTGATAGGCAATTCTTTTGATTTTTTGATTGGCTGTATTACTATCTAATATTAAAGTTTTACTGTTTTCCATTGATTGAAAATTATGCCCTCAAATTTAGTTTATTATTTTCTAATAAATCGAAACTCCACAGAATATCCAGGCGGGATCTTTGGAACCAACGCCCAGTTTTCTATCTTATTCTCTTCTTTACAATTACCACATTCACTTAGCTCGATGGAGTAGATGTATTTTTTTAATTCATTTTTGATTTCAAGATTTCGTTTGACCTTAAACTTGCACCTTCCCCATATGGTTTTCCCAAGAAGAGTGTACTGATTAAAATTAATTTCATTCATTGCACAAATGGTTTGATTACTGTGTGCATAATTGGATAGCTGTTCGTATTCTAAGGAAGAGTTGATTACAAAACAACTATCTGAATTCACAATTAAATTACAATTTGAGCATGGATTAAAAATGTCAACATTCAGTCCATTGTATTCCTTTTCACCCCAGCATTTAGGTGATTTATGACAAGAAGAAAAAGCGATAATTATTAAAATATATATGAGCGGACGCATTAAAATTTGACTACTAATTTTAAATTTAATCTCCTTGAAGTTAAAAAATTCGGAACAGAGTATTGTCGTCCTGTAACATCTTTTATCCAAGAATAGTTTGTAGTATTGGAAATGTCAAGTAGGTTGAATACTTCAAAAGCAATCCACATGTGCTTTACTTTATGCAAAAGAGAATTTTGTTTAAACTTTGATTTGTCGGTTTCACTATTGATAATGTCTTTCGAAAAACCAATGTCTAACCTTCTGTAAAATGAAGATCTTAAAGTATCTGATAGACGTTCTGCACTTGGTGGTCCGTAAGGAAGTCTTGTCCCAAAAAGAAGATTTAGGTTTACTTTGCAAGTGCTCCATTTTACTTTTTCTGTGTCCCATTCTTTGGGCATTTGATCTTGAAAAAACAATGCAAATGAAACCCTTTGATCTGTTGGTCTTGGAATGTATCCTGGATAAGTCACAGTGCTATCGACAGGGACATTGTCTGTTGTATATCCATTAATAATTTGCTCATTTTGGGAATTATAATATGTCCAATAAGAATCGTTTAGAATATCTTCCTCTGTTTTTAACCAACTTAAAGATGCGTAAGATTCAATTCCTTTGACAAACTCTCCATTTAATTTCAAATCAATTCCAGTAGCATACCCTTTGGCATTGTTATTTCCATAATATCGGACTCTTATATTGTCAATTTTATATGGGATGATATCACTTAGATGCTTGTAATAGAGTTCACCACCAAATTTAAAAGGCCGATCCCATAGCTCAAAAATATAATCACCCCCCAATACAAAGTGAATTGATTTTTGTGCTCTAATGGATGGATTTAAATCACCAGAAAAATTTCGGATTGCTCTATAAAATGGAGGTTGATAATAGTATCCAGTTGCAAAACGAAATACTACATTTTCTCTTAAAATTTTACCTTTTTTAATATTGTACCAAGCTGGTTTTAATTGAAAGCTTATTCTTGGTGAAATTACCAACTGATTGTTGTAGTTCCAATAATGTGCTCTGGTGCCAACTGTGAAAGAAAAAAATCTATAACCATTAAATGTTGTGTCAATGTAAGATGTGAAACCATTTTCAACAACCGAGTCCCTTATTGTAATTTCTTTTTCTTTAGATAGTTTGATTCTGTCTTGAAAATATCCTGAAACTCTGCTGCTTTCCACTGCATTTCTAGCTCTTATGCTACTACTGAGATTTAAATATTGATAAGGTATAGTTGAAGGATCAACATAACCAATACTATCTTGAGGATGTGGAACATTAAACCTTGCAGAATCAATGTAATTCCACTCTGTTATTTGATCATTGATTCGTTCATGCTGAAATTTTGTTCCCCACTCAAAAGTTTGATTGTAGTTAATCAATTTCCCCCTGTGATAGGCATTGTAAACTGTCGCATCGATTCTATTTCTTGCATGGTTTAAAAAAGCGCCTACCCCTCTGTTGAATGCGACTTCGCCGTATTCATCGCTTCCCAAGTCTCTTTCAAGTTCATCCAATCTGTATTCGCCAAGAATATCGAAATATTCTTTTTCATGTGTTTCGTATATGGATGAAATGAACTTGAGTTTTAGGTTATCATTTGGTTCATTGGAAAGAGATATAGCACCCATGTATGTTTCATATTGAGTAATTTCTTGACCTTCATAATAAACTGTAAATCGAAGCGCTTCGTTGATGCTTCCCCAGTTGGTTTGTCTATTAGAGGGAACAATTCTAAAATTATTGTTGGAATAAGTGCCGAAAAAACTCATTCTCCAATTTTCATTTAAATAATAATTGAAAAAACCCTGGTAATCAACAAAAGTTGGTCTGTAATCTCCTTTTGTATCAAGGGAATTTAGCAAATAAGCATTTTTTCTAAATCGTACACTAGTGTTAAAATTAAACCTTGTTGATGGCCTATCTTGTATGTGAACTTGAGTCCCCATCAAACTAGCGATAAACGATGAGCTGAACTTTTTAGGTTCTGTGTATTCAATATCCAAAACACTAGAGAGTTTATCTCCATATTTTGCATCAAAACCACCTGCAGAAAATAAAATATTACTAATCATACTAGGATTGATGAAACTCAATCCTTCCTGCTGTCCCGATCTAGCTAGAAATGGTCTATATACCTCAATATCATTAACATAGATTAAATTCTCATCAAAATTTCCACCTCTTACATTGTAACCCGCAGAAAGTTCATTGTTTTGAGAAACTCCAAACCCTAGCGCTGGAAGCAACCCTTCAATGTTTGAAGAGGGAAGGGATATTGAAGCTGCATCAATTGTTTTGATGGATTCAATTGGAGAAGTTCCTTGTTCTTTGTATCTAATTTCTACTTCATCTAAAGTTGGAATAAAAAGCTGTATTTCAAGATCAATGTGTTCTCCATTTTCAAGCTTAAGTGTAGTTTTTTTTGGAAGAAATTGAACATGAGATACCTTTATGGTAATCTTTTTTTCAACCGGAACATTTAGCTCAAACCCTCCGTCTTTATTGGAAACCGTTCCAAGCCTGGTTCCGACTAAAATAACGTTGGCATTCTCAACCGGTCTCATGTTGTCGTCTACAACTCGACCATATATTGTTCCAAGCTGCTGACCGGAATAAAAATGAACTAAAAAAAACGATAATGTAAATAGGAAATACTTCAAGATTTACCTGTCTTTTCTTTTAAAGTCTCCATTTTTCCAGGCTTTAATGAATTGAGCCCATGCAATTGGATTCATCAAGTTGTTCGGTGGGTACTGTCCTGCATAATACAACTTACTTTGAATTTGTTGTTGTTGCCATTTAAAATTCATTGCTCCATTCATTGGAATTGCATCCATTCTATCTTTCATTTCAGCGCGTTCCAGATTGGCAAGTGCTCTTTTGTAATCGTCGTTAGGGATTTTAGTATTTACAAATGCATCGGCAAATTGTTCTTTGGATGGCCAAGGATAAATAACAGCAGTTTGGAGAAGTATAGTGTCTTCATACATCAATTGAATGAGAGAGTATTTCGTTGTGGTTAGTGAATCGGGGATAACAAATTGAGCTTTTTTGTATCCAACACTGCTGAATTTGAGCGTATCTCCCTTTCTTGCAACAAAAGAAAAATAACCGAAATAATCGGATGTCGTTCCTCTAGATGTGGCAATGTCAATAATATTACAATAGGGAACAGGTTTCAGGCTGTCACTTGAAATTACAACTCCACTAAACTGTATCAAATCTTTAGACTTGAAATTGGTCTGACAGATAAGGTGAATGTTTAAAGAAAGCAGTATTAGTACTATACTTATTTTCCTGAGCATAAGGGTATAAACTCTAATGTAATTCTATTTATTATGTTGGACTGCTAAATTAAGAAAATCTAGGTGAGGTATATCTAAACTCCTAGAATTTGAAATGAAACTATTCTCGATACTTCCTTTACTTAAATTTTTTTGTTAAGTCTCTAATTTTTTTGCAACTAGAATCAATCTTTTTGAAGAAATTGGATTGAATTGTTGTAAATCATAGCCTCCAAAAGTATCTAGTAGACGAAAATTGCTCTTTTGAAATAAGGATTTGAAATCATCCATTGAAAGGAGTTGAACGCTTTCTTGGAAGTTGTGTAATCTACCATTGTCTTTAAACGCAATATTTTTAACTACATTATTTGCAATAATTTTTTTAGAAATTTCGAAAGTAATTGAATCAATTGTTTTCTTTTCTCTTTGAACCAATTCAGATTTTACTTTTTCGGCATTCAAAAAATCTATGATCAGCAGCCCTTTAGCTTTAAGATGTTTGTTGCATTGATGTAAAACTTTGAGATTATCACTCATTGATGAAAAATATCCAAAACTTGTAAAAAGATTAAAAATGGCATTAAACGACTCGTTCAGCTGGAAGTCTCTCATATCATGAACAGAAAAGTGGGTTTCTTCCGGTGCTATTTTTATTGCTTCATCAATACTTTTTTTCGATAAGTCAATTCCAACAACTTTTTTGTACTTCTTTTTTAGTTCAATGGCATGTCTTCCTTTACCACAGCCTAAGTCTAAAACTGTAGAACTTTTGTCCAATTGAAGCCAATTTACTAGGTTTTGAATGAAAATATTTGCTTCATTTTTGTCACGATTTTTATATAGAACATGATAGTAAGGGGAATCAAACCAATTTTTAAACCAATCTTCTTTTTTCATTGTTGTTCAAATAAATTATCACCTGTAAATTATGTTCTAAATTAGTATATTTGCTCAGCTTATTAATTAGTGATGGACGCTTTTAATTTATACTCCCAAATGGAACAAGATGATGTTCTAATTGCATTTAAAGGGTTCATTACATCTGAATTACTTACATCCGTTTTACAAATCATGGAATCCAAGATGGAGGATTTACATGAGGCACCCAGAACGCGAAAAAAGGTTTTCAATGTTCTAGTTGAATGTTTACAAAATTTATATCACCATATTGATGAGTTTGAAGTGTTGGGTACAATTGAAGAAGTATCTGAAAAAAAATCTGCAATCTTTAGTATCAGTAGGACACTTGAATGCTACAATATTGTTACTGGTAATTTTGTTTCTAACGATAATGTTAATAATTTAACTAGTAAAATAAACAAGGTTAACGATTTAACTAGAGACGAACTAAAGTCTTACTACAAACAAGTTTTAAATAACGGTGAAATAAGTGAAAAAGGTGGTGGAGGCTTAGGTTTTATAGACATTGCAAAGAAATCGGGAGAAAAATTAGTATACAACATCAGAGAAATTGATGAAAATTATTCATTTTTCACCTTAACAGTTAAAATATCACAAATTTAATACGATGGAAGATTTAAGTTTAGAAGGTACAGCGAAAACACCAACTGTTGATTTTAAATCTGCAGGTGAACTGTTGATTAAGGGTCGTTCAATTCCTGAAAATTCAATTGAGTTTTACAAACCTCTAATTGAATGGATTTCAAACTACAGCGAAAATCCCAAAGAAAATACGTTAGTTAATATTCAATTGGAATACTTCAACACCAGTTCTTCGAAATGTATCTTGGACGTTTTTAAAAAATTAGAATCAATTTCGGATAGTTCTGTTTCTGTGAAATGGTACTACGAGGAGGACGATGAGGACATGCTTGAAGCCGGTGAAGATTATGAAGCCATTATTGATTTATCTTTTGAGATGATTGAAGTTGAAGAGCTGTAATTGTTTAATTATTTGTTACTAGAGGCTGTTCGACACGAGCAGCCTTTTTTTTGCCTATGGATAAAATTACGATAACACTTGATGGAAATTCTGGATGTGGAAAAAGTACTCTGGCAAAATCAATTGCTCAAGAATTGAATTATGTTTATGTCGATTCAGGAGCCATGTATAGAGCAATTACGTATTATTTTATAAGTAAAAACTTAATTGAAAATGATGTTTTAGTGGAGGGATGGGAAAGTTCCATTGAGAGCGTTGATTTAACGTTTGAGAAACATACGAATTATTCAAATGATGTTATTTTTTTAAATGGTGAATGTGTTGAGCCATTGATTAGAACGATGCAAGTGTCCTCTTTAGTTTCATTGATTAGTAAAGAACGTGTTATTAGAGAAAAACTCGTTGAATTACAACGTTCCATTGGCAAGAATAGTGGAGTGGTAATGGATGGAAGAGATATTGGAAGTGTTGTGTTTCCAGATGCTGAAGTTAAATTTTGGGTTACTGCCGATATAAAGGTTAGAGCCAAAAGAAGATACCATGAAATACTAAATAATGGCGGAGAAGTTGATTTTAATGAAGTTTTGAAAAATTTAAAAAATAGAGATTTCGAGGATTCGAACCGATCTATTAGTCCGCTCATTCGACCATCGAAATCCATCCTTGTTGATAATTCAGATTTGACCATTGATCAGACTCTTGAATTCACAATGAAAATCATTAATTCGTATTTTAAGAATAACGGTTGAGATATTTTTTTGAAATAGCTTATGTTGGTACAAATTATCACGGTTGGCAAAAACAACAAAATGCAGTTTCGATTCAACAAGTCATTGAAGAGAAATTAGCTCTTCTTCAAAGTGGTGATAAAATACCGATTACTGGATGTGGACGGACTGATACTGGGGTACATGCTAGACAGTTTTTTTTCCATGCTGATGTAGAATTTTCTAATTTAAAAAAATTGATTTTTCAGCTCAATAATATGCTTCCCTTTGATATATGTATTTTAAACATTATCAAGGTCGAAGATTTTGCACATGCTCGATTTGATGCCAGTAGAAGAACTTATAAATATTATATTCATACAAAGAAAAATCCATTTATTGATAGATTTTCTTTGTATCAAAATAAGTCCATTAATATAGCTGCAATGAATAAGGCTTGTGAATTTTTTTTAGGAGACCATGATTTCACATCCTTTAGTAAATTGCATACAGATGTGAAAACAAATTTATGTTCAATTTCATCCATCTCATGGACTGCAGTTGATAAAGAAAGAATAGTTTTTGAAATTACGGCAAATCGTTTTTTGCGAAATATGGTTCGTGCCATTGTTGGAACAATGCTTGAAATTGGTAGTGGTAAAAGTGCTCCGGAATCTATTGTAGATATTATTGATGCAAAAGACCGTTCTTTAGCTGGCTTTTCTGTTGCCGCGCATGCCCTTTTTCTTGAAAAAGTAAGTTATCCTTTTATAAATTCTAATTCTTAACCAAGTAATATGAGCGATGTCTCTGGTAAAACATGGGATAGTAAACTATTCAAAAGAATATTAACGTATTCAAAGCCTCATAAAAAGCTATTGTTTTCAGGTCTTTTAATGACTATAGTTCTCGCTATTTTTTCTTCAACAAGACCTTGGATGATAGGTTTAATGGTAGGTGATTTTGTAACGCTTGGATTAAAGCAAGAGTTGCTATTATGGACCTTGTTAGTTGTTGGTATTCTAGTGATTGAATCGTTTATACAGTTTTATTTTTCTTACACTGCAAATGAGCTAGGGCAATTTGTGATTAAAGACCTAAGAATTCAGCTGTTCAAGCACATCACAAGGTTGAAGCTGGCCTATTTCGATCGCCATCCAATTGGAATGCTTGTTACAAGAGCAATCAGCGATATTGAAACTATAGCTGAGATTTTTTCGCAAGGTATTTTGGTAATTTTTGGAGATTTATTGAAGCTTTCTGCTGTTCTGTGTTTCATGTTTTACATGAACTGGGAGCTTACTCTAGTGGTGCTTATTCCAATTCCTTTGTTACTGATTGCAACCACTATTTTTAAAAAGGTTATAAAACGTTCTTTTCAACAGGTAAGAAATCAGGTATCCAATTTAAATTCGTTTGTTCAAGAACACATTACTGGAATGAATATTGTTCAAATTTTCAACCGAGAACGTAAAGAGGCCTCTATATTCAAAAAAATTAATGAAAAGCACAAACAAGCTCATATTAAGGGAATTATGGCATATTCAATTTTTTTTCCAGTGGTAGAGATTTTAAGTGCGCTTTCCATTGCCATTTTAATTTTATATTCTATTAATAAAGTAGGAGGTAAAAATGTAGGTTTTGAGGAAATTATTGGAGACCTGACTGCATTTATTCTTTATGTTCACATGCTATTTCGCCCAATTCGTATGCTAGCAGACAGATTCAATACATTACAAATGGGAATGGTAGGTTCCTCAAGGGTATTTACAGTTTTGGATACAAAAGAGGAGATTTTTCAGAACAATAACTTCAAAACCAACAAATTAAAAGGCGAAGTTATTTTTGATAAAGTTGTTTTTTCTTACAAGAAAGGTTCTGAGGTATTAAATAATGTTTCTTTTAAAATCAATGCTGGTGAAACTATGGCCATCGTCGGTGCAACAGGAGCCGGTAAAACCTCAATTATTAATTTACTATGCAGATTTTATGAATTTCAGGAAGGTAAAATTACATTGGATAACGTTGACCTTAGAGACTATAACCTTCCGCAGTTAAGAGATAGGATATCTGTTGTCTTACAAGATGTTTTTTTGTATTCGGATACAATTCTTAATAACATCACTTTGGGAGATACTTCGATTTCTAAAGATGAGGTAATAGCCGCTGCGAAACAAATTGGTGTACATGATTTTATATGTACACTTCCCAATGAATACGACTTTGATGTCAAAGAACGTGGTGGTGTTCTTTCAACAGGACAACGTCAACTGCTTTCCTTCATACGATCGTATGTTTACGATCCAGATATTTTAATTTTGGATGAAGCCACTTCTTCAATAGATACAGAAACAGAGGAGCTGATTCAACTTGCAACAGAAAAAATAACAAAAGATCGGACTGCAGTAATTATCGCACACAGACTTTCAACAATAAAAAACGCAGATCATATACTTGTTTTGGATAAGGGTAAGGTAGTTGAAATGGGTACACATGAGCAATTGCTGCAAAATGAAAATCATTACAGCAAACTTTATGAAGTTCAATTTTCTGAGCAATCGCTATAATTTATCTTTTAAATAATTTCCAGTATACGAATTTTTACACAAAACTAATTTTTCGGGAGTTCCTTCGAAAATGATATTTCCTCCTTCTTTACCTCCTTCAGGACCAATATCAATAACCCAATCTGCCGATTTTATAATTTCGGAATTATGTTCAATTATTACTACATGATTTCCATTATCGACCAGAGCATTTAGTGCTTTGAGTAGTGTTTTTATGTCGTGAAAATGCAAGCCAGTTGTTGGTTCGTCAAAAATGAACAATGTTTTTTTTGTTGTTTTTCTCTGCCCCAAAAATGAAGCCATTTTTATTCGTTGTGATTCACCTCCACTTAAAGTACTTGAGGATTGTCCAAGCTGTACGTATCCTAATCCAACATCTTGAAGAGGTTTGATTTTATCGAATATTTTGCTTTCAAATTTATCGTTAGTGTTAGAGAAAAATTCTAGTGATTCGTCTACAGTCATCTTTAAAACATCACTTATATTTTTCCCTTTGTATTTAACTTCTAGGACTTCTTGTTTGTACCTCTCACCTCCGCAACTTTCGCAAGTAAGCAATACATCAGCCATAAATTGCATTCCTATTTTTATGGTTCCTTCACCCTCACAATCTTCACACCTTCCACCAGGGACATTGAAGCTGAAATGTTTAGATTTAAAACCATTAATTTTTGACAAGTGTTGATTTGAAAATAATGCTCTTATTTCGTCAAATGCTTTCAGATAAGTTACAGGGTTGGATCTTGAACTTTTCCCAATTGGGTTCTGGTTGATGAATTCTATGTGATCAATCAATTGTAAATCCCCTTTGATGTCGATACAATTGATCGATTTTTTTATTCCTGAGCTCAAGTAACGGTCAATAAAATTAAACAGAACATCATTCACTAAGGAGGATTTACCACTTCCACTGACACCGGTAACAACTGTCATTATGTTAAGGGGGATTTTAACATTTATATTTTTGAGATTATTTGCACATGCACTTTCAACAAAAAGAAAATCCTTCCATTTTCTTCTCTTTTTAGGAACTTCAATTTTGATTTTTTTGGTTAAGTATTGAGCAGTTAAGCTAGAACTAGATTTATCTAATTCTTTTGATGTGCCTTGGAAAATTATTTCACCGCCATTCGATCCAGCAAAGGGACCAATATCAATAATTTCATCCGCACAACGCATGATTTCTTCTTCGTGTTCAACAATTATTACAGAATTGCCAATTTCTTGAAGTTTTCTCAATACTTTAATTAAACGATTGGTGTCTCTTGGATGTAAACCAATCGAAGGTTCATCTAAAATATACATCGATCCAATTAAACTACTTCCAAGTGAAGTGGCAAGATTTATACGTTGTGACTCTCCACCGGATAGGGAATTGGATAACCTGCTCAGTGACAAATATCCAAGTCCTACATTATTCAAATAGTCAAGTCTACTTTTTATCTCAATTACAATTCTTTCAACAATAGTTTTATCATGAGCATTTAAAGACAATGCATCAAAGAAACTTTTCGCTTCAGCAATAGATTGGCTACATATATCAGTTATTGAATGACCTCCAATTTTAACATGTTGAGCATCTTTTCGAAGTCTGGTTCCATTGCAACTAGGACAAGTGGTCTTTCCTCTGTACCTTGAAAGCATCACTCTATATTGAATTTTATAGCTCTTACTTTCCAAGTAGTTGAAAAATGAATGAATACCATGAAAGTTCTCATTTCCATTCCAAAGCAACTGGTATTGTGCCTCGGAGAGCTTGTTTATGGGTTGATGAATGGGAAGCTGATCATCGCTAACATTGGCAATTAAATCGTTTTTCCATTGACTCATTTTTTCACCTCTCCAGCATGCAATGGCATTTTCATAAATGGTTAAGTTTCGATTTGGAATCACTAAATTTTCGTCAATGCCCATAACTTTTCCATATCCTTCGCAGGTTGGGCACGCACCAATAGGATTGTTGAATGAAAAGAAATCCACAGTTGGTTCAGCATACACTACACCATCTTCTTCAAATTTGTTGGTAAGTGTGTGTCTCTTTATAGTTTTTTCAAATACTATCAAAGTACAAATACCATTTCCCTCGCTGAAAGCTGCAGTTGAGGACTCTATTATTCTAGATTCATTTTCTTTAGACTGGGAGCAGGTTATACGATCAATAATTAAAAGTGCTTTTTCAAATTCGGTTTTTGGATTAGAAATGGCGTCACTTATTGAAATAATTTCACCGTTAAAGAAAAGTTTACTAAAGCCTTGTTCAATTAAAATTTTTAATTGTTTTTGCGTAGTTCTTCCTTTTGGAATGACTAATGGACATGAAATTAGCGCCTTGGTTTCTTGAGGGTAAGTACTAAAAATTTTTAATGTATCTTCCGGATAGTCTTTTTTAATTTGTTTACCGGTAAATGGTGAAATTGTTTTCCCCACTCTAGCGAAAAGTAGCTTTAGGTAATCGTAAATTTCCGTACTAGTTCCAACGGTACTCCTTGGATTTGATGTGTTCACTTTTTGCTCAATTGCAATTGCAGGGGATATTCCTTTTATATGGTCTACATCAGGTTTGTCCAATCTGCCTAAAAATAACCTAGCATATGCACTAAGGCTCTCTACATATCTTCTTTGTCCTTCAGCATATAAGGTGTCAAAGGCCAATGACGACTTTCCCGAACCAGAAACTCCTGTTACAACAGTAAGCTTGTTTCGTTGGATGGCTACATCAACATTTTTGAGGTTGTGAACTCTAGCACCTTTAATTATAATGTGGGATTCAGTAGTTATTTCTCCCATTTTATCGCAAAAAATTTAGTTTTGATTGGTCTTTTTTCAAAAACTGCTAAAATAAGTTAAATAACATAACTGTTATTCTCTGTTTTTTTATATTTGACGTATAAATATGATGTTTAAGAAACTTTTTTAGTTTTTTAACGTCTAAATAGAATAACATTTTAAAACGCTGCCTATAGTACACGTCTACTCTTATTTTTATTAACCCAAATCTTTTTCAAAAGATTTTTTTAAAGTAGATGTTATGGCAACTAACCACCTAGCGGACCAACAACTTGTTCGCAATTACCTCCAAGGTAACGACCATTCATTTGAAGTCTTACTAAAAAGACATCAAGACCGTGTTTTCAACTATATCAATAAACTTGTAAAAGATGCTGATGTAGCCAATGATATTTTCCAAGATACTTTCATAAAAGTAATTTCTACGCTAAAAAGAGGAATGTACAATGAAGAGGGTAAGTTTTTACCTTGGGTCATGAGAATAGCACACAATTTAGTAATAGATTATTTTAGGAACTCCGCGAAAATGCCGGTTGTAGGCAGGAAACAAACCACTGAAAATGATGAATTCGATATTTTTCAGATTCTTAAGCTTGAGGACTGTACTGTTGAGGATGAAATTGTTGAACAACAAATTTTCTCAGATTTAAGATCCCTAGTAGAATTGCTTCCAAACGAACAAAGGGAGGTGGTTAAAATGCGTCACTTCATGGGGATGAGTTTCAAAGACATAGCAGAGTCCAGTGGTGTTAGTATTAATACAGCTCTCGGTAGAATGAGATATGCGCTCATTAACTTAAGAAAAATGATCAAAGAGCACGACATTATGCTAACTGCATCATAGTGATTTTTCACAAAGCACAATAATTAGACATAAGCTTCGTTAATGGTTTATTAAATCTAAATTTAAAATGTGCGCCTATGCCTAAAACATCTACTCGTTATAATTCTGAAGAATTTACAGTAAAAAATCCGAAAAATAACAAACAGCTTAATCCAGAAACAATCAATTGTATATTGAGTTTTTCTAAGACATTTAAAGTAATTACTTTGAATACTAATCAAAAAGCTGAATACAATTTGAATTAAATTAAAAGGGAGTGCATTAGTACTCCCTTTTCAGTTGAAATTTTTGGAAACAATAAGTTCTTTGGTTCCATGAGACCATTCGTAAAATCCCTCACCTGATTTCACTCCCATCTTTCCTGCAGTTACCATGTTGACTAATAAAGGACATGGTGCATATTTTGGATTACCAAAGCCATCTTGAAGTACGTTTAATATTGCCAAACAAACGTCTAATCCAATGAAGTCTGCAAGCTGAAGAGGGCCCATTGGATGTGCCATTCCAAGCTTCATAACAGTGTCTATCTCTTCAACTCCTGCAACCCCTTCATACAATGTAATTATGGCTTCATTAATCATAGGCATTAGAATCTTGTTGGCAACAAAACCAGGATAATCATTTACTTCTACAGGAACTTTCCCGAGTTTTTTTGAAAGAGACATGATTTCTTCCAATACTGAGGAGCTTGTGGAATACCCTTTAATGACCTCAACCAATTTCATTACAGGAACTGGGTTCATGAAATGCATCCCAATTACTTTTTCAGGTCTGTTGGTAACAGCTGCTATTTTTGTTATGGATATGGATGAAGTGTTTGTTGCTAGGATAGTTTTTTCAGGACATAATTCATCTAGTTCCTTGAAAATTTTAATTTTTAAGGATGTGTTTTCTGTTGCTGCCTCAACAACAAGGTCGGCTTCTTTGACACCATTTTCAATTGAGTTTGTGGTTGATAAGTTATTTAACGTGGAGTTTTTATCATCATCGGAAATTTTTTCCTTTGCAACCATTCGATCAAGATTTTTTGAAATGGTTTTTATGGCATTTTCAAGAGCCTCAGAAGAAATATCTACAAGGTTAACTTTAAAATTGTTCTGAGCAAATACGTGAGCAATGCCATTGCCCATAGTTCCTGCTCCAAGTACAGTAATGTTGTTCATCTATTTATTTTTTGCAAATATACTATTTGAAAGATTTTATTTACCTGAGCCTTTACAAATAATTATTAGGGTATAGAACATAATTTTAATATCAAGAGAAATTGACATGTTTTCGACATAAAGTACATCGTATTTTAGTCGGTCAATCATTTGATCTACATTCTCAGCATATCCATACTTAACCTGACCCCAGCTGGTTATTCCAGGTTTTACTTTTTCAAGGTGTTTATAATGCGGTGCTCTTTTTTTTATTTTCTCGATGTAAAATTCTCTTTCAGGTCGTGGTCCAACAATTGACATTTCTCCTTTTAGTACATTGATAAATTGAGGAATTTCATCTAATCTTGTTTTCCGCATAACCTTGCCAATTTTTGTTATTCTATCGTCTTTGGAGCTCGACAATTGTGGTCCATCCTTTTCTGCATTTTGCACCATTGATCTAAACTTATAGATAAAGAATTTTTTTCTAAACATTCCAACTCTTTCTTGTTTGTAAAGAGCAGGGCCCTTAGAAGAGTACCACACTGCAATTGAAAGAACAATGCAAACGGGAAAAAGAAGAACAAGTGCAATAATTGATATGATAACATCCATTAACCTTTTAAGTGATTTCTGCCATGTGGGCATGAATTCAGGGTTAACTTCAATGAGTAACGCTCCGAAGATTGCGGTCATTTTTACTGATCCCGTCAAAATGTTGTACATATCTGGAATAACCTTAATTCTAACGTTTAGGTCGCTAAGGTCATTTACAATTTTGTTGATGTTTTCGTGCTCTGAAGGTTCTACAGCTATAATTACCTCCTCAATGGACTGTTCTTTAATGGTTTGATTTAAAAGATTATAGTTCCCAAAATTGGTAATTGGAGCTTCGCTGAGAACTTTATCGACTCCATTTGTAGTTAAAAAACCTTTAAATAAATATCCCGGAGAATTTTTAATGGCTTGAATCTCATTGTAGATGTTCAAGGCTTGTTCTTTTCCTCCAACAATTAGAGTATTGAAGCCAATTTCTCTTCGGTGAATTCGTTTCACTGTAGAGGTGGTTAAAAAGAATCTTGGAATTAATGTAATGGAGGTATGTACTAGAATAAGAAATCCAAACAAATTGTAATAGTCTTGATATGTTCGAATTTCGTCGTCAAGAATTAAAATAAAGAAAATAATTAAGTTCCCTGTAAGCGATGCAAATACTGTTTGTCCGATTTCCCTAATTCTATGTTTCTTGTAAACATTTTTGTAGCTTCCTGTGGAGGTATACAGTAATAGCCAAAAAAATGGAATAATAAGAAGACCCAGAAAGAAGTTGTGGTCAGTTATAAACTCAGAGGATTCAATAGCTGTCTTTCTAAAATAATAAAAGCATACCCAAGAGATTGCGGCCGATAGAAAATCAGAAATCATGTATTTTAAGGAAAGAATTCTCCTGTTTTTCATCAGTTTCTGTAGATTATCTTGATGTTATCTAATCGGATTTCAATATTATCTTGCTGGGTAGGATTAATTATGGAAAAATAGACATCAAATGCACTGGATGCAGGATGGAAATTGGTAACATCTGATAGGTACAAATAGGTTTTATTCCATTGCATTTCATTAGAGTTGTCTAAAGTTGGATTTAATGTAATTAGTGGCTCGTTTAGATAAGGAGAGGTAGCAGTTTTGTGAAGTATTCCAACAGTGAAAGGGTGATTGCACTTGTAATGCATTTCAAGATAACAAGGGATATTCATGTTGGTTGGGAAGCTATTGAAATTCAATTCATCTGTTCTTAATTCACAAAGAAAATTATTAGTGCTCATGCTCACTGCTCCAGCATCTCCCTCAAATAATTCGTCAGCGGGGTTGTCAATGATGTAAAGTGTGGTATCGCTTAGAGGAGTTGATTCAAACTTAGCTGATGGATCTTCAAAATCTTCAATCCATATGAATAAATTATCTTCGTACTCAACAACTGGAAAAACAGCAATTATACTATCAGGAATTAAGTTTATATTTTGAGAGTAGGAGGTGAAAAAGCTGTATTTTTCTCTATCCCCAGAAATTCCATTTTTTTTAATTCCGGCAAATACTTTTAGTTCATGTTCTCCGTCATGAATGAGCGGAATTTTTTCTGCAGGAAGCTCATAAATACCTTCAAGATTTCCATCTATGTAGACCCAGGCATCAACAATGGCATGCTGTGCTGAACCTTCATTGCTATTATTGATTTGAAGATCAATAGCATCTATTTTTATAAATGACGGAATTTTTTCAGGTGGATCAATAATTGTGCACCTGCAACAAACACATAAAATGAGTATATAGGTGGTTATGCGCATTGCTAAATAATTCAACGTAAAATTACTACTATTATTACATTTTGTTAAAGAGGCTAATTCAATTTTTGTTAGAAGACTATTGCAAGATATTAGAACTGATTTTTGTTGCGATTTCAGTAGCAATTGACAACGCTTGCTGAGCTGCATACAAGTCGACAACTGGATTGTTATTGTCCTTGATTGATTCAATAAAAGATTTTAATTCCTCTT
>JAZADZ010000047.1:0-5058 GCA_036123135.1 Bacteroidota bacterium
TCTAAAATGAAAGAGATTCACACCATGGAACAAAAAGCAGATGACATTAGCATTTCGTTGTATGGCGATCCTTCGCTGTCTAAAAGAGACATCGAGCAAAATGAATCCATTTCTGGAAGTGTTGGATTAATCATTTGGAACATGTGGAGAAGTCGTTCTGCTCCAACTCAAACCAATCAAACCCTTTACGATTCAGCTGGAGATTCATATGCTGCTCTTATCGTAGAAATGTCAGATCTACAAAAACAGGTTGAAGATATGGAACGCTATTTGGATGAAAATGAAGTGCCTTATACTCCGGGAAGAGGTATTATTAACAATTGGAAAAAAGAGTAAATGAAATACGTTGCACTGGGTTTGTTGGGTGTATTGTCATTTGTGAGTGTTTCCTACACTATCAAATGCAATCCATTAGAAAATAGTCAGAATTCTACTTTTTCTCCTTCTGCAAAAGACTCCAATTTATTTCCAGTAATTACCGATTCAACTCCTAACAGACTCGACAGTATTTCAGAAATATTTTATACCATTTCAGCAGATACTTTTAGTTGGGCTTCTCATAGAGAGAAGTTTCTAAGCACTAAAAGACATTTATCAGGAGCAGATGTTAAATTTTTATCGCAGTTTTTAGATTCAAATGCATCTATTCTCATAGAACCGAATGCTGAGCTTGTTGAAAAAGACCTGTGTTTTTTTGGAGCTAATGTTTCGTTCAGCGATAGCTTGGTTAATTTGCCTATCGACGAAATTGCAGTAGAATTAATTTCTTTTTATCGTTTCATGTGTAGCATCCAGGAATCGTCTGAATTTTTTGGAGCCAGATTCTTTCTGCCTACTACCTCTTCCATTGGTGTTTCTGCTCACCCGATTGCAAAATACAGTTGCCCTCAAGAAACTCACTTTTTATGGGGTTTAGATTCTCATACTGAGGCCATATGTGATGGAAACCCTGGAGGTCTACATATGTTTGTTTCTTCATTCAAAGCCAACTCTCCAACAAAACTTATATATCTAGGAAGAGAAGATGGTATTAATAATGTTTGGTTTAATCCCAAACAGAATCAGATGAAGCTAGTTAATATCATTCTTGAGGACGATGGGGTAGATCATTCCAATGATGAGTTTTGGGACGGATACCCAACTTTTAATGTGCGCTTAGATACGGTTAGCTTCAAAATCTAGCTGATTTTTTTTAACCAGCAATTACACCAGAACCAATCAACTCATCTTCCAGGTACCATGCAATGAATTGGCCAGGAGTTATTCCTCTTTGAGGTGCATTGAAAATAACATACAGTCCTTCGTTCATCAAGTGAAAAGTAGCTTCTGTAAGTGGTTGTCTGTATCTTATTCTGCACAGGTAATTTTTTTTGGTATTCACTTTAATAGCAAGATCAGTTCTTGTCCAATGAATATCTTTTTTTGGAACGAACAATCCTCTTCGATATAGTCCAGGATGATTTTCTCCTTGACCAACATAAATAATATTTTTAGTGGTGTCGGTTTCCAATACAAAGAGAGGCTCAGGTGTTCCACCAATGTTTAATCCTTTTCGTTGACCAATGGTGTAGTAATGAGCACCGTTGTGCATACCCACTTTTTTACCGTCGCTTTCGCTGTGAATGTACGGTTGAGACAGGGTGTCTATATCACGGTTTTGGTAGTGGTGTTTAGGGTAGGTATTAGATATTTCAATGACCGCTCCATTCTTTGGAGCAAGCTGTTGTTGTAGAAAAACTGGAAGCTTTACTTTTCCGATAAAGCAAAGTCCTTGAGAATCTTTTTTTTCGGCTGTATTAAGGCCAATATCTTTAGCTATTTTTCTAACCTCAGCTTTTTTTAGTTCTCCAATAGGGAAGAGCGCTTTACTTAGCTGCTGCTGACTTACTTGGCACAAGAAATAGCTTTGGTCTTTGGTATTGTCTTTACCAGCTAGAAGACGGAAGACTTCTCCATTTTTAGTAGAAATGGTTTCTTTTCTGCAGTAATGGCCTGTGGCTACATAATCTGCACCAAGCTCTTTTGCTTTTTTTAGGAATAGATCAAACTTAATTTCTCGGTTGCAAAGCACATCTGGATTAGGTGTTCGTCCTTTTTCGTATTCACTAAACATGTAGTTGACTATGCGCTCTTTGTATTGCTTGGAAAAGTCGATTACTTGAAAAGGAATGCCCAATTTTTCGGCAACTTGCAGGGCATCATTGCTGTCTTCTATCCAAGGGCACTCATTGCTTATGGTGACCGACTCATCTTTCCAATTGCGCATGAATAGCCCAATTACTTCGAATCCTTGTTTTTGAAGTAAATACGCTGCTACACTAGAGTCTACACCACCAGACATTCCTACTACTACACGATTCATGAGTCAAAAATAATTTATTACTGTTTTATCAAACTAAATATCTAATCAAAAATTATTTATTTAATATTGATGCAATTCTAGCGCTTTAAATATTTATACATTTGATTGAAATTACAACAACAAATTTATTTCAATGAATACAACGGGAATGTTGAAAGAGAACGCACTTAAAGGTAAGGTTGCATTAGTCACAGGAGGTGCCACAGGGCTTGGTAAATCGATGGCAAAGTATTTTTTAGAGCTTGGTGCTGATGTTGTAATAGCAAGTAGAAAACAAGAAGTATTGGATGCTTCTTCAAAAGAACTAATGGAACTTCATGGTGGAACTGTTCTTGGAATAAGCTGTGATGTTAGAAAGTACGATGAAGTAGAAAACACACTGAAAATTATTGATGAAAAATTCGGTAAGCTGGATATTTTGGTAAACAATGCAGCAGGCAATTTTATTTCTCCAACGGAAAGACTTTCCCATAGAGCATTTAATATAGTGTTAGACATTGTACTTAAAGGGACCTGCAATTTCAGCTTGGCTGTTGGAAAAAAGTGGATCGATAAAAAGCAAAAAGGGAAAATGCTAAATATCGTAACTACCTATGCATGGACAGGATCTGGATACGTTGTTCCCTCTGCAGCAGCAAAAGGCGGAGTGTTGTCCTTGACAAGATCTTTGGCAGCTGAATGGGCAAAATACAACATCAATGTGAATGCGATAGCTCCTGGTCCTTTTCCAACCAAAGGAGCTTGGGATAGACTTTTTCCAAAGCCATTTCGAGCCTTTGTTGATCCTAAAAAGAGAATTCCATTAAACCGATTTGGCGAACACCAGGAATTGGCTAATTTAGCTGCATATTTGGTTTCTGATTACAGTGATTATATGACTGGAGAGGTAGTTACCATTGACGGAGGAGAGTGGATTTACAATGCAGGCGAATTTTCATGGTTGGATAAAGTCCCAAAAAAATTATGGGGACTCATTGGAAAGTCTACAGGGAAGAAGAAATAATATACAATTTATCTTTCTTTCACATTTCACAACTCTAAGTTTAGAGGCTTAATCTTTTTTATGCTAATTTCTTTTTTTAAATTGTAAAAAAAAGGTATTCATGCATACTAAATATCCCAAATTACTAGAGCCATTAGATTTAGGATTTACTGTTTTAAAGAATAGAGTTTTAATGGGCTCTATGCACACTGGTTTAGAGGAGGAAAGAGACGGTTACGATAGAATGGCTGCTTATTTTGCAGAACGTGCAAAAGGTGGTGTTGGACTAATTGTAACAGGTGGAATTGCCCCCAACAGAGCAGGATGGGTAGGTCCCTTTTCTAGTAGACTTTCCAATAAGAGAACTGCAGATAAACACAAAAAAATTACTGAAGCAGTACATCAAAACGATGGAAAGATTTGCATGCAAATATTACATTCTGGAAGATATGGATACCATCCTCTATCAGTAGCTCCAAGTGGAATAAAATCTCCAATTTCACCATTTAAACCATGGGAATTATCTAAAAGAGGAATAAAAAGAACCATTAATGATTTTGTAAACTGTGCAGTACTTGCAAAATACGCTGGCTACGATGGAGTTGAAATCATGGGTTCAGAGGGATATTTAATCAATCAATTTATAGTCAAAAAAACCAATAAAAGATCGGATGGTTATGGAGGTGATTATGAGAATAGAATTAAGTTTCCATTAGAAATCATAAAAGCAGTTCGAAAGGCTGTAGGAGAGCATTTTATTATCTTTTATCGACTCTCCATGCTCGACCTCGTTGAGGATGGTAGCTCTTGGGAGGAAGTAGTACATTTGGCAAAAGAAGTTGAAAAAGCCGGTGCAACCATTATCAATACCGGAATTGGCTGGCACGAAGCAAGAATACCAACCATTGCTACAATGGTTCCTAGAGGTGCTTTTAGTTGGGTAACAAAAAAAATGATGGGAGAAGTAAACATCCCATTAATTACTACAAATAGAATTAATACTCCTGAGCTTGCCGAAAAGATACTTTCTGACGGTCATGCGGATATGATTTCAATGGCTCGCCCTTTTTTGGCAGATCCTTATTTTGTTCAAAAAGCACAAGAGGATAAGGCAGATGAAATCAATACATGTATTGCATGCAATCAAGCTTGCTTAGACCATGTGTTTAAACGTAAAATTGCAAGCTGTATGGTAAATCCAAGAGCTTGTCATGAAACTGAACTTGTGTATGATCCTACATCCTCAGCTAAGAACATTGCCGTTGTTGGAGCTGGTCCAGCTGGGTTGGCTTATTCTTGCGTTTCAGCCGAGAGAGGACACAAGGTAACTTTGTTCGATGCATCGAATCAAATAGGAGGTCAATTTAACATCGCAAAACAAATTCCTGGCAAAGAAGAGTTTTATGAGACACTGCGGTATTTTTCCAAACGGCTACAGAATGCAAATGTTCAATTGAAATTAAACACTAGAGTTTCTGCTGAAGATTTAAAAGAGTTTGATCATGTTATTTTAAGTACTGGAATTAAGCCAAGAAAGCTCACCATTAAAGGAATAAATCATCCTAAAGTTTTGAGCTATTTAGATGTTTTGAAAGACAAAAAAGATGTTGGTGAAAAAGTTGCCATTATAGGTGCTGGAGGAATTGGTTTTGATGTGGCTGAATTTTTAACCCACAAAGGAGAGTCGACTGCGCTAAACGTTGGCGCTTTCTTG
>JAZADZ010000048.1:0-26996 GCA_036123135.1 Bacteroidota bacterium
TGGCACCTCGATGTCGGCTCGTCACATCCTGGGGCTGGAGAAGGTCCCAAGGGTTGGGCTGTTCGCCCATTAAAGTGGCACGCGAGCTGGGTTCAGAACGTCGCGAGACAGTTCGGTCCCTATCTGTTGTGGGCGTTAGAAATTTGAGGGAACCTGACCCTAGTACGAGAGGACCGGGTTGGACGAACCTCTGGTGAACCTGTTGTGGCGCTAGCTGCATCGCAGGGTAGCTATGTTCGGTTGAGATAAGCGCTGAAAGCATCTAAGCGCGAAACTCTTCTCAAGATGAGATTTCTTTTAAAGGTCGTCAAAGATTATGACGTTGATAGGCTACAGGTGTAAAGTCAGTGATGACAAAGCCGAGTAGTACTAATTACCTGTAAGCTTTGAGTAACTACAGTTTGTTTTGAACTTTTTGATCAATATATTATATGTTATGATATTGAAAATTTTCGGTGACTATTGCAATAGGGTCCACCTCTTCCCATTTCGAACAGAGAAGTTAAGCCTATTTGCGCAGATGGTACTAGGGTAATACCTGGAAGAGTATGTCGTTGCCACTTTTAAAACCTCCTAATTCATTAGGAGGTTTTTTTTTGGTTCATACAGTACGAATTGTTGAAATCTTTTCTGAAATTATAATAACTATAATTTAATTTAATTTGCTCATATATTAATTTCGTTGATAAATTTTTTTATGCCTAAAGATCAAAGTTTAAAGTCTATTTTAATTATCGGAAGTGGTCCAATTGTTATTGGTCAAGCATGTGAATTTGATTATTCTGGATCTCAAGCATCTAGATCGCTTCGTGAAGAAGGTATTGAAGTAACCCTTATTAATTCAAATCCTGCAACAATTATGACCGATAAGGTTGTTGCAGATAACATTTATTTAAAGCCACTTGAGCCTGATTCCATTATAGAGGTACTTAAAAAGCATAAAATTGACGCTGTACTGCCAACAATGGGTGGCCAAACAGCATTAAATCTTTGCATTAAGTGTGATGAATTGGGTATTTGGGAGGATTATAATGTAAAAATTATTGGAGTTGATATCAATGCAATTGAAATAACTGAAAACAGGCAGAAGTTTAGGAAATTGATGGATGAGATTGGAGTTGCTATGGCTCCTCAGTCAATTGCAAAATCCTTCTTACAAGGTAAAGAAATTGCTCAAAAATACGGTTTCCCATTATGCATTCGCCCCTCTTATACATTGGGTGGTTCAGGTGCATCAATTGTGTACGATGAGGCAGAATTTGATAAACTCCTAACTCGAGGATTACATGCTTCTCCAATTCATGAGGTGATGATTGATAAAGCAGTTATGGGTTGGAAAGAATATGAGCTAGAACTTCTGAGAGATGTAAACGATAACGTTACTATAATCTGTTCAATAGAAAACTTAGATCCAATGGGAATTCATACTGGAGATTCAATTACCGTTGCTCCAGCTATGACACTAAGTGACACTACTTACCAAGAGATGAGAAATCAAGCCATTAAGATGATGCGATCAATTGGTGATTTTTCAGGAGGATGCAACGTCCAGTTTGCCGTAAGTGATGATGCAAATGAAGATATTATTGCCATTGAAATCAATCCTAGAGTAAGTAGGTCCTCTGCTTTAGCTTCAAAAGCTACTGGATATCCCATAGCCAAAATTGCCTCAAAATTGGCAATTGGTTACACTCTTGATGAGCTAGATAATCAAATTACTAAGTCGACTTCTGCATTTTTTGAACCGACATTGGATTACGTTATTGTAAAGATTCCAAGATGGGACTTTAATAAGTTTCAAGGTTCGGACAGGTCGTTGGGACTACAAATGAAATCTGTTGGTGAGGTTATGGGAATTGGAAGGTCTTTTCAAGAAGCGCTCCAAAAAGCTTGTCAGTCTTTAGAAATTGGAAGAAATGGACTTGGAGCTGATGGAAGAGAATTAACAGATCAAAACCAGATTTTAAATAGCCTTGAACGACCAAGTTGGAATAGAATTTTTCATGTCTATGATGCAATAAAGCTCGGTATTCCCTTTAAGACAATAAAAGAAAAAACAAGAATCGATGATTGGTTTTTACGACAGATTGAAGACCTTATCAATACTGAAAAAAACATTTCAAACTTTTCCATAGAATCTATATCAAAAGAACTATTGTTTGAAGCAAAGCAAAAAGGGTATGCAGATAGACAACTCGGGCATTTATTAAAGTGTTTAGAAAGTGATGTTTTCAATAAAAGACATGAACTAGGAATCAAACGTGTTTACAAACTTGTTGATACTTGTGCCGCTGAATTTAAAGCAGTTACTCCCTATTTCTATTCTACTTTTGAAGATGAGAACGAATCAATTGTCTCTGAAAAACCAAAAATAATTGTGCTTGGTTCTGGCCCAAATAGAATTGGTCAGGGAATTGAGTTTGATTATTGCTGTGTTCACGGAGTTCTTGCTGCCAAGGAATCCGGATATGAAACGATTATGATTAATTGTAATCCTGAGACTGTATCTACCGATTTTGATACAGCAGATAAACTTTATTTCGAACCTGTTTTTTGGGAGCACATTTATGATATCATTTTGCATGAAAAACCTGAAGGCGTTATTGTACAGTTGGGTGGTCAAACTGCCCTAAAACTTGCAGAAAAACTTGATCGATATGGAATCAGGGTTATTGGAACTAGCTTTCAAGCTCTTGATTTAGCAGAGGATCGCGGTAGTTTCTCTAAATTACTAAAGGAAAATAATATCCCTTATCCCAAATTTGGTGTAGTCAAAAGTGCCGAGCAAGCCATTGAACTCTCCAAGGATTTAGGTTTTCCGCTTCTTGTTAGACCAAGTTATGTTTTAGGTGGTCAAAAAATGAAAATTGTCATCAATGAGAATGAACTTGAGCACCATGTTGTTGATATTCTTAGAGACATGCCCGACAATAAAATATTATTAGATCATTACTTGGACGGTGCAATAGAAGCAGAAGCTGATGCTATATGCGACGGTGAGCGAGTCCAAATTATTGGAATTATGCAGCACATTGAGCCAGCTGGAATACATTCAGGAGATTCATATGCTGTTCTTCCACCCTTTAATTTAGGTGATTATATTATACAACAAATTGAAGAACACACTCACAAAATTGCGCTTGCATTAAAAACAGTTGGTCTTATCAATATTCAATTTGCCATTAAGGATGATACAGTTTATATAATTGAAGCCAATCCAAGAGCATCTAGAACTGTCCCTTTTATTGCAAAAGCCTTCGATGAACCCTATGTAAATTATGCTACAAAAGTGATGTTGGGTAAGAAAAAAATCGAAGATTTTGATTTTCAGCCGAAGCGCAATGGTTATGCAATTAAAATTCCCGTTTTTTCTTTTGATAAATTTCCAAATGTAAACAAAGAGCTTGGGCCTGAAATGAAATCTACAGGAGAAGCTATTCGTTTTATCAAAGATTTAAAAGATCCATTTTTTAGAAAAGTTTATTCTGAAAGAAACTTATATCTATCCAAGTAATTGGATTTAGATTTTATTGTCATTATCCCATTTATTTGTTTAACTGAGTTGTTATCTTTATGAGATAATTGTAAAGAAAATGAAAGTTAATTTTAATAGATTTTTGCCTCACTTTATTGCAGTTGCAGTTCTGTTGACCATTTCTTTAGTATATTTTTCTCCTGCCTTAAGTGGCTACAGAGTTTACCAATCTGATATTCAGCAACACAAAGGAATGTCAAATGAGGTTGCTGATTTCAGACAAGAATTTAATGATGAACCCCTTTGGACAAATTCAATGTTTGGTGGAATGCCAGCAACTCAGATTTCGGTAATATACAAATCAAACATATTAAATCATGTTAATAAAATTTTTCAATTAGGGCTCCCTCATCCTATAAATGTCTTTTTTCTTTACATGATTGGATTCTATATTTTTCTGCTTTGTTTAAAGGTTAATCCATGGCTTGCATTAGTAGGATCTGTTGCTTACGGATTTAGCACTTATTTTTTTATAATAATTGATGTTGGACACAACTCTAAGGCCATGGCTATGGCGTATATGGCACCTTCCCTTGGAGGTTTTTTGATGATGTTAAGAACTAAAAAGTTGTTGGGTTGTGCAGTTTTCACACTGTTTAGTTCACTTCAGATTGGTGCAAATCACCCTCAAGTAACGTATTATCTATTTCTTTTATTTGGAGTGTTATTTTTGTATGAATTAATCAGAAATTTTTCAAACAAACAGTATAAATCTTTTGCTTTTAGAACAGCTTTATTGGTGTTGGGATCATCATTGGCAATATCTACTTCGATACCAAACTTATATGGCACCTATGAATATTCTAAGTTTTCACAAAGGGCTGGAACAGAGCTTCATTCTTCGAAAAAGAATACCAATAAACCAAACGACAACTACAAATCTAGAGCTCTAATGTGGAGTTATGGAAAAGGTGAGTCTTGGTCCTTTTTGATTCCTAATATTAAAGGAGGTGGTGATGCATCTTTAGCTCAAAATGAAAGTTTTCAAGATGTTGATAAATACGATAATCTAAAACGATTTTTAAAAACTCAAGGAATAAATGAATATTGGGGAAATCAGCCAGGTACATCAGGACCTGTATACATTGGTGCAATTGTATGCTTTTTGTTCTTCCTTGGAATGATTTTTTGGAAAAATAAACTAAAATGGGCCATTCTTCTCATATCCTTGATAGCCCTATTTCTTTCTTGGGGAAAAAATATGGAGTGGTTTACAGATATTTTTTGGAATTTTCTTCCTCTGTATAAAAATTTAAGAGCAGTTACCATTATTCTAATAGTCTTGGAGCTTACTTTTTGTGTAGTGGCATTCTTATGGCTTAATGATGCACTTAAAAATAAATCGTGGTGGAAAGAAAGCTTTTACTTTTTTGGAAAAATTAAATCTTCAATTTCAAACAAGAAAATGTTTGTATTTTCATCATCATTTTTTGCTTTAGTTTTAGCTCTTTTTACTTTTTTTCCTTCGTCATTTTTTGATTTATTATCTGAAAGAGAATTAACCAATCAGTTCAATACCCAGACATTAATCTTGCAAAGAGATCAACAGTCAAAAGACGCTAAATTTTTACAAGAAAATAACGTTACTAGAGACCAATTACTTGCTTATTACAATCAATCATTAATTCCACTAATTCCAAAGGCAAAATCCGAATTACAAGAATATAGACAATCAGTTGTTGCCAGCTCTGCTGGAAGGTCTTTGCTATTGGTTTCTATTTCTTTTGTTGTTCTTCTGTTTTGCTTTAATGGTAAACTGCCCTTACCTATATTTTACGCAATAGTGGGAGTATTGTTTTTAGTGGACATGTGGCCTGTTGCAAGAGAATACTTGAATAACAATGAAGGAGTGCAGAGAGATTACGAACATTGGCAGCCAGAAAATGAAAAGCTAATGCCACTCATTGCTACTTCTGCCGATCGCTCAATACTGAACAATGAAGTATCTAAAAACACTACTCTTAACAATCAAATCAATAATTTTTTAGTTCAAAAGTCAAATGAAAGCGAGAATGCTCTAGAGCAGAGAGAGATAGATCGAATCACTTTTGGGAAATTAAACCGATTAACCAACTACAGAGTTTTAAATGTTCCATCTGGTATTTTTCAAGAAACATCAACTTCCTATTTTCATAAATCTTTGGGTGGTTACCATTCCGCAAAGATTCAGCGATATCAAGATTTAATCGACTCATTATTGCCATTTGAAGTTCAAAAAGTTAGTCAATTTAACACCAATGATATACCCCTGCTTAATATGCTCAACACCAAGTATATCGTTCTAAATTCTAGTGGTTCTGGATCTTTTGTAGAATCGATTAATGAAGTGTATTCAATGAATCGAGAACAGCAAACTAGTATCCCTGGTATTCTTAATGTAAACCGTTTAGGGAATGCTTGGTTTGTTCAAAACGTTGTAGGGTATAATAATGTGAACGATGAATTTAATGCGTTAAAAAACTTAGATCCTTCTTCTTTTGCAATTACAGATACATCCTATGAGTACAACAAAAAAATTATTGGTTCATATAATTACGACAGTACTCTTCGAGTTCAAATGTCTGAGTATAGAGCCAATAAGATTGTATATTCTGTTCAAGGATTGGAAAACAAAAATCCATCAAAGTATTTTTATGTTGTTTTTTCTGAAGTGTATTATCCCCTTGGATGGAAAGCAAAAGTTGATGGCAAACAAGTTGAAATAAATAGGGTTAATTACACGTTAAGAGGGCTAAAAATCCCTGGAGGAACCAAAGAAATTGAGCTATATTATGAACTAGAGTCTTTTAAAAGTTTATCAGCTGTAGCATTAGCTTCCTCAAGTGCGATTCTACTTTTAGTACTTGGATTAATTTATTTGTCCGTGTTCAAAAAAAAGGATGACTAAAAAAAAGGTTTTAATTATTACATACTATTGGCCACCGTCAGGTGGAGCTGGAGTTCAACGTTGGCTAAAATTTATCAAATATCTTCCCAATTACAACTGGAATCCTACAGTGTTTACAGTTAGAAATGGAGAATATCCAGTCTTAGATGAAGTATTATTGAAAGATGTTCCTGAAGATATTAATGTAATAAAAGGTCCGATTTGGGAACCCTACAGTTTTTATAAAAAGATTACTGGAAGAAAAAAATACGACAGGATTAACTCTAGTTTTCTCTCACAAAAAAGAAAAAAAATGGTTTTGTTTGAGAAGCTAAGTATTTGGATCAGAGGGAATTTTTTTATACCCGATGCTAGAAAGTTTTGGATAAAGCCTTCAATTAGAATTCTATCAAAGATTTTGGAGCAAAATACATTTGATGCAATTATTTCAACGGGCCCTCCACATTCTACACATTTGATTGCTTGTACTTTAGCCAAGCGTTTCTCAATCCCATGGTTGGCCGATTTTAGAGATCCTTGGACTAATATTGATTTTTATAAGGATTTGATGCTTTCGTACTGGGCTGACAGAAAACATAGACGTCTTGAAAAAATGGTTTTATCTCAAGCTGACTTGGTTTTAACTGTTGGTCAAACACTTGCTGAGGAATTAAAAGAGTTGGGGTCAAATAATGTTCATGTTGTAGAAAATGGGTTTGATAGCAAAGATTTAGTTCTAGAGAGACCCGCTTTAGATGATAAGTTTACTATTGCACACATTGGTTCCTTTACTCCATCTAGAAATCATAAAGCGTTTTGGATAGCCATTTCAGAACTTATTGAGGATGATAATCAATTTTCAAAAAAATTCCAGCTTAAATTAATTGGGAACATCGATTTTTCAGTTTTAGAGAGCATCAAAGAATTCAAGCTTTCGAACTATTTAAACCATATTCCTTATTTAGCACATAATTTAGTTGTAGAACAGCAATTGAAGTCTCACCTTCTTTTACTGTTGGTAAACAACACACCAAATGCTAAGGGAATAATTACTGGAAAAATTTTTGAGTACATGGCATCTTCAAGACCAACTCTTGTCATTGGTCCAAAAGATGGTGATGTTGCTAAAATTGTAAAGGATTGTAATGCTGGAGAAATATGTGAATTTGGCGATGTACAGCACATTAAAAAATATATTCTTGATATTTTTTATGAAAGAGTACATTATAATCCATCTGTTGATGCGTATTCAAGAGAAAAGTTAACGAACAAATTAAGTACTTTACTTCATAGTATTACCTAAACATGGGAATTGTAGCCAAACAGACCTTATCAAATTCTGTAATTGTTTTTTCAGGTGCTTTATTAGGTGCAATCAATGTAATGGTGCTTTACCCCATTGTGTTACCTGATCAGGAAATTGGTCTCACTAGAATATTAATTGCTTTTACGGTATTATTTTCTCAGTTGGCATCTATGGGAGGGGGTGCAATGTTGATAAAGTTTATTCCTAAATACAATAAAGGCAATGGGAATTATAACGGAGTTGGAAGCTTTATTTTCTGTATTGGAATTTTAGGGTTTGTAATTTTATGTTGTCTACTGATTTTTGGAAAATCCATCTTTGAATATTTTTATGTTGAAAATTCTCAACTGTTTATTGAATACTTTTTCTTTCTCATTCCTCTAATTTTTTTTCAGATTTTAATTAATTTTTTTGGGGGGCTTCTTCAAGCCAATTTCAAAACTGTTTTTCCAAACTTTATTAATGAAATCCTACTTAGATTGCTCAGCTGTTTGATACTACTTTTTTACTTTTTAGAGTATGTAAATTTCTATGGATTTATGGTTGCATTTGTTTCAATGTATGGTTTGGCTGCATTAGCTAATTTTTTCAACTTGTTACATAATCAGCAATTAAAATTAAATTTTAGTTTGAAATTTAATTTTAATGAGCAAAGAGAGGTTATAAGATATGGTTTTGCAAATACGCTTACCAGTCTTGCTGGTAACCTTTCCAATAGAATTGACTTATTAATGATTGGTTCTCTTTTAGGTGGAAGTGCAATACTTGCTGAAAAAGATGATTTTAACGTGGGTTTGTATTATGTTACCATATATACTATAGCCTCTTACATGGCTACCTTAATTGAAATGCCTGCTCGTGCTTTATCTAATATTGCAAGTGCAGTTATTTCTAAAGCCTGGCACCAAAATAATATTGATTTGATAGGAAGCTTGTACAAAAAGTCTTCGATTAATCAATTAATTGTTGGAGCATTAATTTTTTTAGGTGTTTGGGTTAATATCGACTCACTTTTAATTTTTACTGGAAAGGATTATTCTTCTGGAAAATTTGTGTTTTTATTTTTGGCATTAGGAAAACTAATAAATGTTGCTTCTGGTGTAAATGGTAAAATAATAATATTGTCAAAATATTATCTAATTGGAACATTTTTAACTTTTTTTCTTGCTTTTATCACTTTTGTTTCGAACTTATTTTTTATTCCATTTTTTGAAAATTTTCCAGGACGTGTTGGCATTGAAGGAGCTGCTTTAGCTACTGCTCTTTCAGTTTTTCTATTTAATTTTTTCTCCTTTTTATTTTTATTGTTAAAATACAAGCTACAACCGTTTTCGTTTAAGACCATTATAGTTTTTCTTGTCTCATTTGTATCCTTTTTTGTGGTTCAATTAATTGAGAATCAACTTACAAGTAACTTTTTCTTTAAACTATTACTAAAATCTATTATTGTTGCTTTAGTATATATTCCTTTGACGTACGTACTAAATTTATCCTCTGATTTTAATAGAATTGTAAATAAATTTTTTTCAATGGTTTTTGAAATTTTTCGCCTTAAATAGTAAATAATTTTTTATTTAATATTTTTGAAAAAAGAGACAGTATTGGACTTTAATAACACTAAAATAGCATTTGATTATAAAACCAATTATCAGCTTAAAAAGGGGTATCAACTCTTCAAGTTGATGGGAAATCAGTTTTTGGTAAAATTGGGAGGTAATTTAGCTCAGATGGCACTTAAACTAAATTTACCGATTAAATCCATTATTAAAAATTCCATTTTTGATCAGTTCTGTGGAGGGCAAACAGTAAATGATTGCTCAAGAAGAATCGATGAATTATCTAGGTACAATGTTGGAACCATATTAGACTATTCAGTGGAAGGAGTTGGCTCCAATACCAGTTTTGAATCAACAGTAAATGAAATTATAACAACCATTGATGCTGCTAATGCCTCAACATCAATTCCATTTTCAGTTTTCAAATTAACTGGATTATCTACTTTCTCAATTTTAAAAGCTGCCAACAGCTCAACTGAAAATTTAAATGTCGAACAACTCGAAGAATACAATAAGTTAATTGAAAGAGTTGAAAAGATTTGTAGCTACGCTTCATCAAAAAAAGTAAATATTTTTATTGATGCTGAAGATAGTTGGTATCAAGGTACAATAGATCGAATTGCTGAATCAATGATGCTTAAGTACAATAAAAATAATGTTGTAGTGTATACGACGATTCAATTTTACAGATGGGATCGATTGGATTATCTAAAAAAGCTTCTGAAAAAAGCCAAGCAAGAACATTTTAAAATAGGAATAAAGCTGGTTCGTGGTGCTTACATGGAGAAAGAAAGAGCAATGGCTGCTGAAAAAGGATATACAGATCCCATCCAAAAAGACAAGCAAAGTACTGACATCGATTTCAACAAGGCAATTGAACTTTGCATCGCTGACTTAAATTACGTTTCCATATGTTTGGGTACACACAATGAGAAAAGTTGTTTAAACCTTGTTGAATTAATGGATAAAAATGCGATTGATGCATCCGATCCAAGAATTTATTTTGCTCAATTATTAGGAATGAGTGACCACATTAGTTTTAATTTATCTAAAGCAGGTTACAATGTAGCGAAATATGTTCCCTACGGTCCAATTAACGAAGTTATGCCCTATTTAATTCGAAGAGCAGAAGAAAATACATCTGTTGCTGGTCAAACTAGTAGAGAGCTCTCCCTTATTCGAAAAGAATTAAAAAGAAGAAGATTACTTAATCGTGTTTAGTGGATATTTGAGGTTTTTTAAACCTTTGATGTAAGCTTTGATTGAACCTACAAGAATTTCAGCCTCAACATATATTGGTATTCTGTTTAAATCATCAGTGATGTAAACCCTCATATTATCTCCTTCCTTGAATATAGTTCCTTCAATTAAAAGTGGGCTAATAATAATACAGCTGTATTTTTTTCCATACTGGTCTTGAATGGTATCTCTACCAAGATATTTTATGTTTAGTGAATTATAAATTTCTTTATCAACCATCATAGAAAGGGGAATAGAATCGTTAATTTTTAAACTAGAATAATCTAGCGTTCTTGCATAATAGACAGATGTCATAACGTCGTAGGAGCAATTAGGAAATTCAATTAATGAAAATTTACTTTTATCTCTCCGATCTTCAATTACCTTAGCTTTCTCATTTTTATAATCAAAAATGTAATCGTAAAAAAGTGAGAATGCACCTTCGTTAACATTTCTAGTAAAACGAACAGGCTTGAATTTTTCTTTTTCAACAATTGAGCTGTATCTATCTCTGACTTTAAAAAACCAATCGTAATTTTTTAATGATTTTCCTTTACCATCGAAAAAAAAACATTTTTTACTGTTGTAAATAGTATCGTTTACTGTAAATCGAACTCTCCCAGCTGGAACCCATACCTTACCCATATTGTAGTAAACATCATAATCAATTTGTTCACCATTCTGGAAAGGAATGGAATTTGGAAGGCAGTTTTGAGAAGATAGGCTTCCAACAGCAAAAACTAACAACCAAATACTAAGAAGATTAATTTTCTGGATTGACAAAGGCTTTGATGTTTAAAACAGTATTTGCCGGAGTTGTGTTAGCGGTAACAGTCACTGTTTTTGTTTGCGGCTTACCTGCTTGAGATTTATTTGGTTTGTAAACAACATCAATTTTACCTTTTTGACCAGGCATGATGGGTTGTTTTGGCCAGTCTGGCACTGTACATCCGCAAGAACCTCTTGCGTTAGAAATCTTAAGTGGTTCCATTCCGTTATTGATGAATTCAAAAGAATATTTGTTCTCAGAATCAACACTTACGTTCCCAAAATCCTTTACGTCAGTATCAAAAAAGATTGTAGTAGTTGGGCCTTTTGAAGCTTCGTTTAATAAGGGATTTGTTGTAGGTTTAGCTGTTGGATTTTGGGTTAAAGGTTGTGTAATCTTTGCTGTTGGAGCTACTTCAACCTTTTTCCCAACTTTAACTTTTTCAAGTTGAGATATTTTGAAAGTATTTAGAGTTACCATTACAAGAATAACTACTAAAAGTCCGATTTTGATGTTTTCTTTCATAAGAATTGTATTGTAAAATAATTGAGGTTAACTTTTTGTAAAACTTTTAAAAGCACTACCATCCTCTAAAAGCTCGATTGAGCGCTGTAGTGTTTCATTTAAATCGTTGATGATTTCGTAAAACTTTGTGTAATCGTATAGGTCTTGAGCAATGTTAGCTTTTAAACGAACTTTGATTGTATTTGATGCTTTATTAAAATCCTCTTCATTAAATTCAAGCCCCTCTTTTTCTGCATAGGAGATTAAATCTTTAACTACTTTTTCAGTTTTGAAATTTGCTTTAAATTGGTTGAAAGATGGGAACTTAGATTCTAATTTTTTTCTATTGTTGTTTACCCATGTTAAAGCAAATTGATTCATTATTCCCTTTCGAATTAAAGAAGAATAATATTTACTAGTGCCAGTAGTATCAAGAGGGACAAAAATATCTGGCATAATTCCACCTCCGCCGTATACAGTTCGTGAATTCACTTTTGTTGAGAAAATCTCTTGTTCATTAAACTTAATGCTGTCCTTGTGAAAGGATTCGCCAGAGTTATACCTGTCGTACTTTTCTTTTCTGTAGGCAATAGATCCTCCCTCATATGGTTTTTGAATGCATCTTCCACTTGGAGTGTAATACTTGGAGGTAGTTATTCTAGCTTGTGTTCCATCTGGAAGATTGATGGGTTTTTGAACTAGACCTTTTCCAAATGTTCTTCTGCCTACAATCAAGCCCCTATCCCAGTCTTGTATTGCTCCAGAGACGATTTCGCTAGCACTTGCACTGCTTTCGTTTACAAGAACAACTAGTCTACCATCTTCGAGTATACCATTGAATCTTGTCTGAAATTTTCTTTCTGGAAATGCTCTCCCTTTGGTAGAAACAACAAGTTTAGGCTCAGAGAGAAATTGATCGACAAGTTCAACAGCTGTCATAAGATATCCACCTCCATTATTTTGTAAATCTAGTATCAAGTCTTTCATTCCATCAGCCTTCAATTTATAGACTGCTTTTTTGATTTCATCTACAGAACTTGCAGAAAAGTTGTTGAGCTTTATGTAACCAACTTTCGGTTTTGCCATGTAGGAAGCATCAACACTGTATATGGGTATTTTATCTCTCTCAATGGTAAAATCTAGGTTTGCAACATCTTTCCCTCTTTTAATTTTAACATCTACTTTGGTTCCTTTATCTCCAAGAAGTCTTTTTCGAACTCCATTATTTTTTATCCCCGTTCCTGCAACCAACTCTTCGTTGATGAAGATTATTTTATCTCCCGCCTGTATTCCTACTTTTTCAGATGGTCCACCAGGAATAGCCTGGACAATAACAATGGTGTCTTTTAAAATTTGGAATCGAACGCCAACTCCAGTAAATGATCCTTTCAGTGGAGCGTTCATATCGTGAATGTCCTCCAACGAAATGTAAGTGGAGTGAGGGTCTAATTGTTCAAGCATGTAACGAATTCCGTGTTCGCATATAGTAGGAACGCTTACAGAGTCTGGGTAAATAGCATCATAGAACTCAACAGCTTTTTTGTAATCATTCAAGGATTCATTTGGAAAGTTTTTATCGGAAATTAAAATGTAATTGTAATTTGGTATGGGTGTTCTGAGAACCTTTTTTTCAAGCGTATCCGACCCTCTTATTAGCTTTAAATGAGTATTACTATTCGGTTTTCCGCAAAGATGGTTAATCACATCAGTGTAATAGTACATGTCATCAATGGTGTTGGAGTCGATCAGAAAAATTTTATCTCCAACTTTAAGACCGCTTTTTTCAGCTCCGCTTCCAGGTATAATTCCCTTAATTAGAATAGAATCAGCTTTAAACTTGAATTTTATTCCAATTGATTCAATTTTATTTTGCCTGTAAATGTTGAAACTATCCAATAAAAAACTTTTATGATATCCTGAAAAAACAGGGACTTGATTGGAAACACCAATGATGAAGTTTTTGGATAGTAAAGCTCTATCTACCTCTTCAACATACATTTTATCAATGTTGTCAATAAGTTTGTCAATTTTATAATAAGAAGATTTATTGTTGAAATTGTCTTGGCTAAATGATGGAACAAAAGCAAACAAATAGACCGAAAAAAGTATAAAATTATATTTGAGCATGAAATGAATGATTTACACTTATAAACTACTTATTAAGTAGATAAATTGTTGTAACAAAGTTGTTAAAATTATTTAAATCATAATGCTTTAGTTTAAATAATAAATAATGATTATAAAATCTTGATGTTTAGATTGAGATGTGAACAATGAGCTTGGTCTCAAAAAAGCTTTCTTCAAAATAATTAGAAATAGGTACAATGGCTGGGGGTTTACGTAAATCAACTTCATTTATTTCATTGCTTATATCACCCCCTTTTAGATAAATTATTCCATTTTCAATAGTGTGATTATTTCTCTTTTTTATTTTGCCTTTTGTCCAGGGCAAAAATTTATTTAGTCTTGTCACTGCTCTACTAACGATAAAGTCAAAACTCCCTGAAACATTTTCAGCTCTAGATTGAATTGCTTCAACATTAGAGAGATTAAGTTCTTGCTTTACAGCATTTACCACTTTAATTTTTTTACCAATTGAATCTATTAGAGTAAAATTTGATTCTGGAAATAAAATGGATAAAGGAATTCCTGGAAAACCTCCTCCAGTCCCTATGTCTAAAACATCAGCTTTGTTGAAAAAAATAAGTTTTGATATTGCTAGTGAGTGCAGAACATGCCTTTCAAAAAATAAATCCATGTCTTTTCTGCTAATGACATTAATTTTCTTGTTCCAAAAAGTATAAATTTCTTTAAGCTGACGTAAATTTTCTTTTTTGGAAGTACTTAAATCTGGAAAATATTTTTCAATTAGTGTCAATACTTATATGGATTCTCTAGTGTTTTTCATAATGTTATATAAAAACTCTCGAGCTCTAAAAAGCTGGGCTTTTACAGTGCCAAGTGGCAGGTCCAATTCATTTGAAATTTCTTCGTAACTAAATTCTTTGAAATACCTTAATTCAACTAGGTTTTGGTATCTTGGTTTAAGTTTTTTAACCACTTCCCGCATAAGTTTTATCTTTTGCTCTCTCATTGCTTCTTGTTCAGGATCTCTTGCTGTAGATTTCAATTCAATCATCAAGGAATCTCCCTCTTCATTTTCATACCTGTTATCGATTGAAAGAACATTTTTCTTTTTCTTTCGAATGAAATCAATACAATTGTTGGTAGCTATTTTGAATAACCATGTGCTAAAGGCATAGTTTGGGGTGTATTGGTTAAGTCTATTGAATGCCTTTCCAAATGCTTCAATGGTTAGATCGTCAGCATCGTCCTTATTGTTGACCATTTTAAGCAACATAAAATAGATTGAATCCTTATATCTATCCATGAGTTCGGTAAATGCTTGCTGATTTTTATTTTGAGTAGCTTTTAAAACTAGTCCGTAATCGTGCTTTGCTTTCTCGGAGAGATGGTCTATGGAAATAGGATCACTCATTTTTTTATGATGGATTTTGATATTTATTTAAATAAAAAAAAGGGTATATAATCAATAGTAAAAATTCAAGTAATGGTGTAAAAATAACAAGTTCTTTACTTCCCATAATTTTAAGTGGTCTGAAAAATAAAATTATTTGAATAAATCCTCTCAGGGCTATAATTGAAAAAATGTAAAAAGGTTCAATTCCAATAACTAATAATGCACAACAACTTAAATACAGAAAAATCAAAGAGATTGGAAATATGGATATTAATATTTTTGTTTTGAAGTTGTAGAGGTGATTAGTTTCTAAGTGTCTTGACTTCTGTTTTGTCCAGTTGGAAAACGATTTTTTGGGCAAAGAATAGGTAATTGATTTTTCGTCAAAAATAATTTGAGTATTTTTTGAATTAGCTGCTTGATTGATGAACAAATCGTCGTCTCCTGAGGAAATGTGGTAATGACTCTTGAATCCCTGAACTTTATTGTAAATACCCTTTGTGTATGCTAAATTTCTTCCCACTCCCATATACGGAAATCCAGCAAGAGCATAACTTAAATACTGAATAGCTATACTAACAGCATCAAATCGAATTAGTGCATTAAGAATCCCTTTTTCCTTTTCATATGGACCAGCACCAATTGAAATCATTTTTTCCGTAGAAATTGATTGAGTCATTTTTTTGATCCATTTGTTTGAGCTAGGAAAACAATCTGCATCTGTAAAAAGTAGTATATTATTTTGTGCAGCTTTAATTCCAAGAGTTAGTGCAAATTTTTTAGAAAACTCATCCTTTCCCATGTCTGGAATAGTGACAACTTTTAGATTTTTAAAATTTTCTTGAAAATCGTTAAGTATTTCATCGCTTGAATCCCATGATCTGTCATTCACCACAATAACTTCAAAATTTCTGTAATCTTGTTTTAGTAGCTTCGGAAGATGATTTCTTAAGTTTTCGTATTCGTTTCTTGCAGCAATGATTACAGAAACAGGCTTATCTTCTTCATTTTGATTGGGAGATTGGTAGAAAGTCAGACGAAGAAAAAAGTAGAAGAAATACAACAATTGAATAAAAAAACAGCTAATTAAAATAGCCATTAATAAAAAATGAAATTTAAAAATCATTTGATTTATTCTTTTACATAATAAAGGTAGTTGTATGTTACTTATTTTTTCTTCGTTACTTTGTTCTTTATTCACAGATTTATGAACTTCAAACTTTTAAAAAAAGATTCCCAATCTAAAGCGAGAGCAGGCGAGTTCAAAACAGATCATGGCATTGTACAAACACCTATATTTATGCCTGTCGGAACAGCAGGATCAGTTAAGGGGGTGAGTCAACAAGACTTAGAAAATCAAGTTAAAGCCCAAATTATTCTTGGAAATACCTATCACCTTTACTTGAGACCAGGACTTGAAGTTTTAAAGCACTCCGGTGGATTACATAAATTTATTGGCTGGGACAAGCCCATTCTTACCGACTCTGGAGGGTATCAAGTTTACAGTCTCTCAGACAAAAGAAAAATTAAAGAGGAAGGAGTAACCTTTCGCTCACACATCGATGGTTCTTCTCATTTATTTACACCTGAATATGCCGTAGATGTTCAGCGTGTCATTGGTGCAGATATCATTATGGCTTTTGATGAATGCACACCTTATCCTTGCGATTACACATATGCAAAAAAATCAATGCATTTAACCCATCGATGGTTGAAAAGGTGTTGTGATCACTTTGATGCCACAAATTGCGATTACGGATACAATCAAACCTTTTTTCCAATCGTACAGGGGAGTGTTTACGAAGATCTTAGAGCAGAAAGCGCCGAAAAGATTGCTAGCTTTAATAGAGCTGGTAATGCGATCGGAGGTCTTTCTGTAGGAGAACCCCATGAAGAACTGTATAAGGCTACTGAACTTGTATGCGGAATTCTTCCAATTGAAAAACCTAGATATCTAATGGGCGTTGGCACACCTGAAAATTTATTGGAGTGCATTGCCCTTGGTGTAGACATGTTTGATTGTGTTATGCCCACAAGAAATGCTAGAAACGGAATGTTATTTACATCAGAGGGAATAATAAACATTAAAAATAAAAAATGGCAAAACGACTGTACACCCATTGATGAAAATGGTTCAGCATCTGTTGATTTAGCCTATTCAAAAGCATATTTACGTCACCTTATGATTTCTAAAGAGATTTTAGGAGCGCAAATTGCTTCCATACATAATTTATCTTTTTATTTACGTTTAGTAGAAGAGTCACGTAAGCAAATTATTAATGGAACATTTTCTTCGTGGAAGGATAAAATGGTAAGAAAAGTAACGGCTAGATTATAGATTCTTGAAAAAATTAGATGTTTATATAATACGTAAGTTTTTAGGAACCTATGTTTTTATGATAATGGTGGTTATGAGCATTTCCATCATTTTTGATATTAGCGAAAAGCTGAGTGATTTCATGGATCCTGAAAATAATTTAGCTGTTTCGGATATCATTTTTGGCTATTATCCTTATTTCTTCATTCATTATGCCAATCTTTTTTCTTCGCTTATAATTTTTTTATCAGTGCTTTGGTTCACAAGTTTTATGTCTCAAAGATCTGAAGTGATTGCTATATTGAGTAATGGCGTAAGCTTTTGGAGGTTTTCAAGACCTTACATAATGGCTTCAACATTATTGCTCATAATTTCATTGTTTATGAATCATTTAATTGCTCCAATTGCCAATCAGCAAAGATTAGATTTTGAAAATATGTATACCAAATTCAATGTCCATTTCAAGGATGTGCACTTGGAAATTAACAAAGGAACAATGGTAAGCTACCGCCAATTTATTGGAAATAAAACCATTGTTAGAAGGATGTGGATTGAGCAGTGGAAGGAAATTGAGGAAAACAATTGGGTGCTTAAAAGCGATATGCAAATAGAAAAAGCCTATGGCGATAGCTTAACGAACAATTGGAAATTAAATAATGTTTTCATTCGAACAATTAATGAATCGAATGAGACCACCAGATTTTACAATGAGATTGATACAACTTTGAGTTTTAACATTACCGACCTAGGCCACAGATCTGAAATTACTTTTGCTATGACCACTCCTGAGCTGGTTAAATTTCGTAAAAAAGAGGAGGTAAAAGGAAATTCTACCACTTTTATCGATATTTCTAAGTACGAACGTTCCGCTTATCCTTTTGCTGCTTATATACTAACTGTAATAGGAATTTCTGTTGCCTCTGTAAAATCTAGAGAGGGAGTAGGAAGAAATTTGGTAATTGGATTAGGGTTTGGATTGGTATACATCTTTTTTATGAAGATGACCACAGTTGCTGCAACAAATGTTGGCTTATCGCCAATATTGGCGGTATGGGTTCCAAATGTACTTTTTTCAATTGTTGCCCTACAACTTTTTTACAAAAGATTGAACAACTAAGGCGCTAGTGTGTAGTATATTTTAAGTTGAGATTGATTTCCTGCTGTGTGATTTCCAATCGTTGTTATTTCACCATTTGAAGCAAGCGCTATTGGATTAAATGTTCCTGAAGCAATAAAATCATTGCTATTTAGTCCATCGTAGTCCACGAGTTCCCATTGATACATTTTATTAAAAAGTTTTAGATTTTCGGGAGCATTCCAAACACCAGGAGAATTGTAAGGTTGATTTGGGAGTTCCGACGAGGTAAAAATTATATTTCCGTTATCTTGTTCCCAAATTGTTAAAATTAAATCAGCATCTGATCCAGAAATAGGATCATCCCATGTTAAAATGGGCCAGGAAGCATTTGGATCTTCTCCCGGATAATAACTGATTTCATATTCATCAATGTAAGCGTAAAGGCACGATGCATCTTCAAAATCTACTGTAGCATCATATAATGGAGAGTCCATATCCGTACATCCTCCGATTAATGTATTTCGTTCTATATTTGGTTTTTTACAAGAAATTATAAAAAGAGTCAAAACAATAAAATATTTCCAATTCATAATTGTAAGTTTAAAATGCCCACCCTATTCCTAAGTTGAAGGAGGTTTGATAATTAATAGATCTGTTGAATGATGTGTTTTCGATTGAGGCAAAGAAAAGAGGGGTATATCCAACTTTAAACAGTATTCCTCCGCTTGTTTTTTGAAACCTATATTCTAAAACCATGTGAGCAAACCATTCGTTTACAGCAACAAGTATTGGTTTTATTGGCTGTTGAGCTAAATTGGAGTTGTTTATTTCGATGTAGTTAATCTTATATCTCCAATACGTTGTTCCATAGCCAACAACAAAATGATGCGAATTTTTGGACAAAGAAAAATTACATTCCAAAGGAATAAAAAAGTCTACTGATTTTTCAATTGAAGTTAAACCAGGAAAAATTCCAATTCCAGTGCTAAGGTTTAGACCAACCAAATCGTTAAATTGTACCGCATTTCTTTCATAATTTACAGAATAAAAAAAGCCTTTACCTAGCAACTCAAGATAGAGTTTGTTCTTTGACATGTCATTTTGTGAAAATCCAAAATGGTGAAAATGGAAAAAAACAACACAGAACAAAAAACTTTTTATAAATCGCACTTTCATAAATAATACAACCCAAATTAATAGGAATTTTTTCCCAAATGCAACTTATTAATTTAATATTGATACTCAGCTTTTATACTCTCCAAAGACATGCATAAATTAGTATATTTATGAAGATTCAATTTATATGAATTTAGATCAATTAATTCAAAAATATACAGATAAGGATTCGAAATTTATTGATATTAATGGATTAAAAGTTCACTACAAAGACGAGGGAGAAGGTAAAGTTTTGTTGCTTCTTCATGGAACTTTTTCATCTCTTCATACTTTTGATTATTGGACTTGCTTACTCAAAAAAACTCATAGAGTTATCCGCTTAGATTTACCAGGGTTTGGAATTACCGGTCCATCTTTAGATAACCGTTACAGCATTTCAATATTTGTAGATTTTATTCACAAGTTTTTAGATGCAATCGGAGTTGAAAAATTTTCCTTAGCAGGAAATTCTCTTGGTGGTTGGTTGGCATGGGAACTGACGTTGAAAGCAAAAGATCGAATCAAAAAATTAGTGCTATTAAACTCTGCTGGTTACATCAATGACCGAAATTTTCCTCTTCCTTTTGTTATAGCGCAAACACCAGTCCTAAGGAATGTATTTAACTATATTCCAAAAGTCGTAGTTCGAAGATTTGTCAGACAAGTTTTTTATGATCAGACTGTGGTAACTGACGAGCTTGTGGACCGTTATTTTTCACTTATTCACAGAGCAGGTAACCTAGATGCATTTATACGAATTGCAAATACAAAACTTGTTCAAAACACTAATAATCTCAGTGAGATAAATATACCAGTGCTTATCATTTGGGGAGATAAAGACCGATGGTTGAGTCCAAAACACGCAGCATATTTCAATAATGATATTCCGAATTCTAGTGTTTTGATGTATGAAAATGTAGGTCACATTCCGATGGAAGAAATTCCTGAGAGATCAGCAATTGATGTTAGAAATTTTTTATTGGCTGAATAGTTTTTTCATTCACACGGTATTGAATCCTTGTCGGAAATAACAAAAGAGGTAAGAAATGCTTCGTCAGCATTATTGTTTTGAATCAATTTTTTTAGCCGAATTCTTTTTTCACCTTGCTGAATAAGTGCATAATAGGTTGACAATTTTTCTTGAAACTCAACAATGAAAAGTGGATTAGGTTTTCTTTTGGGAAGGCTATGCTTAAATAGAATATTACCTTCAGAGAGTATTTTTTTTGAAATGTTTGAATCCAAGGAGTAGTATTTAATGGAACAATTGAATGCTTCTTCATTTTTTATTGGAAGATTTTCTAAAATTTTTAACATTGATGCATTTGATCTATATAAAGGAAGTAGTGAAATATTTTTTTCAAAGGAGCATTTTTTAAGACCATTAATTTCAAGAATTGTTGAGACAGAATCACTAAAATTAATTTCAATTACTGCACTTAAGGAATCGTTTTTAAAAAAATATTTTTTTGACTCATTTTCAGTATTACTTTTTTTGAAATCTATTTCTCCATTATTAATTAAGGAAAAGATGGCATCAGAAGCAGTGTTACACTTTATGTTTTCAAGATCAGCTTTACTTACAACTAGCTGAGTTGAATTAATGGCATTAACGATTCTAGTCTTTGGAAGCCATTCGCATCCTCTAACACCAAGAATCGAAAATACTATAATTAAACCTAGAGAAAATCCAGATAAATAGTACAGCAGTCTTTTTTTGAAATTCATAAGCAAAAAAAAGTCCTCACTCGGAGGACTTTTATAAGGGATTAGAAATTAATATCTGTAGTGTTCTGGTTTGTAGGGGCCTTTTACAGTAACTCCAATGTAGTTAGCTTGATCTTCGGAAAGTTCTTCAAGCTCAACACCAATTTTTTTCAAATGAAGTCGAGCAACCATTTCATCTAAATGCTTTGGAAGCATGTATACTTCGTTCGAGTAGTTTTCGGAATTGTTCCAAAGTTCAAGTTGAGCTAGTGTTTGGTTGGTAAATGAATTACTCATCACAAAAGATGGGTGGCCTGTAGCACATCCAAGATTGACAAGTCTTCCTTCAGCTAAAAGAATGATTTCATTCCCATCAACATCATAAATGTCTACTTGAGGCTTTAATGTCACCTTAGAAGAACCATAGTTGTCATCTAACCAAGAAACATCAATTTCATTATCGAAATGTCCTATGTTGCAAACGATAGTTTTGTCTTTCATTTTTTTGAAATGTTTTCCAACTACTATGTCTTTGTTTCCTGTAGTAGTGACAACTATATCCGCATTTTGAACAGCATTATCCATTTTCTGGACAGCAAATCCATCCATTGCAGCTTGAAGAGCACAAATTGGGTCGATTTCTGTAACGATAACTCTTGCTCCAGCACCTTGCAATGAAGCTGCAGATCCCTTACCAACGTCACCGTATCCAGCAACAACTGCAACTTTTCCAGCCATCATTACGTCAGTTGCTCTTCGAATAGCATCTACAAGAGATTCTTTACAACCATACTTATTGTCAAATTTAGATTTTGTTACAGAATCATTTACATTGATAGCAGGGATTGGAAGAGTGTTGTTTTTCACTCTTTCGTAAAGTCTATGAACACCAGTTGTTGTTTCTTCCGAAAGACCTTTAATGTCTTTAACAAGTTCAGGATAATTATCCAGAACCATGTTCGTTAAATCTCCACCATCATCTAAAATGAGATTTAAAGGTTTACCATCTTCAAACCCACATATAGTTTGTTCAATGCACCAATCAAATTCAGCGTCGTTCATTCCTTTCCATGCAAAAACAGGAACACCTGCAGCAGCTATTGCAGCAGCAGCGTGATCTTGTGTAGAAAATATGTTACAAGAAGACCAAGTAACTTCTGCACCCAACTCAACTAGTGTTTCAATAAGAACAGCAGTCTGAATGGTCATGTGCAAGCATCCTGCAATTCTAGCACCTTTTAGTGGTTTCTTATCAACGTATTCTTCTCTAAGAGACATTAACCCAGGCATTTCAGCTTCTGCAAGTTTAATCTCTTTTCTGCCCCAATCGGCTAAACTTATATCTTTAACTTTGTAGGGTAATCTTTCAGTTGTTTGGCTCATTGTTATTTTTTTCTTGTAATTGTCCGCGAATCTACAATATCTCAACAGAAATTCAAATAGATGTTTAGCTAATTATCAATGATGATGACCAACATTCCTTTTGCGGTCATGTTATAAAGATCAATAATGTCTTTGTTTTTCATTCTAATGCAACCATGAGAAGCCTTAGTTCCAATAAGACCCTCTTCATTTGTTCCGTGAATGTATATTTTTCTGTTGTAAGAATCTACTATGCCATCTTTATTAATTCCTCTTTCAAGACCTTCAAGCCTTAATATGCGAGAGCAAATAATATCTTTCCCTGTTGATATGGTATCATGACATATGGTAGCTATTTTACCTTTGAACTTTCGATGTTCAAATATTCCACCAAATGGTACATCGTAACCATACTTAGTGTTTATTTTATGAAGGCCAGTCGGTGTTTTAAAACTATTAATGGTGTTGCCAACTCCTCTTTTTGAAGAAGATATGGGGAAGCACGCAATAATATCCTGTTGCTTGAACACATACAGTTTTTGTCTTTTAATGCCAACATAAATGAAACTTTCAAATTCATAATTTGGATAGTTGGTAGAAAAAAAATCAATTGAAATTGGAGCTAACAAGTTAGATTGTCCCAAAAAAGAAGAGCTCAATATCAATAGTAATAATGAGATAGTAGCTTTTTTGGTATTAGAAAAAATTAATGAATCCAAAATGAATTTTTGCGGTCTTAAATAAAATTGGGTTGTTTTGTTGAGACCCAAGTGCATAGCTCACAGAAAATATTCCTGGTCTTGTTTCAAAATTGATTCCAAGTCCAAAAGAGTAGGGATTGTCTCTTGAATAAAGTTCGCTCGTATTTGTTTCAGTCCATGCATAGTTAAAGAAAGTGAAAATATTTGAATTTTGCTCAAATAGAATTCTGTATTCAATTGTTCCAATCGCATAAGAGCTAACCAATATACTCTGCTCATCAAATCCTCTTAAATTGTTGTTTCCTCCGATTCTGAGCAATTCGTTTTCGTAAATAAAAGGATTGAAAATGGCATGCATTTGTCCACCAACTTTTAGTGTGCTGTTGTTGCTAATTCTAAAATAGTTGTGAAGTTCAAAAAAAAGCTGGTAGTCAAATGAAGAGGTCGTTGAATTTGTTGTGTCTTGAGAGAGGAAAATCGTTTTATTTCCAAGCTTTACATCTGCTTTACTTGCCAAACCTTTCCTAGGATTAAATTTGTAATCAAGATTATTCATTTCATATGAAATCCCAATTGAATTTAATGTTGTGCTCTTTTGGCTATTAATTGACTGCTGTAGAGAATTTGAATTGTCAAATTGATAAAAAAAGCTGATAGAGTTTCTATTTGAAAACGAAAAACTTGAACCAAATCTATTGGTTAAATTGAAAAAGGAAGAATCTTTTTTCATCAAATCAAATTGGTTGAATACCCCAAAACTTGATTTAAAAAGATAAGGCAGTCGAATGGAGGAGTTTAGTGATTGCGATTGAACATACATTCTTTTCCAGTTGAGCTCAAATGTTTCACCTTTTTTAAAAGCATTTTCTAACTTTATTCTTGCATCGCCTGTTAAACTTATTTTTTCATTGTCCTGAGGTTGAATTCCGATAACTCCATTAATGAATTTAGCGGATTTATTTTTAATGAATACGAATAGTTGAAGCTTGTTGTTAATTATTTCGTATTCTGCAGCCTTTAGCTCAGTATAATATGGAGTTTCCTTTATTCTGGAAGAAATGGAATTGATGTTCTGTTGATTGAACTCATCTTTTTCCTTAATCCCAATTATCTCCTTGATTAGATTTTGCTGACTTGCTAATTCTTTTGGAACAACTATTTTATCTATTATTATTCTTGGTCCAAGGTTAAGGTTTAATTGTAAATTCAATTTATGTTCATCAATTGATGTCTTTTTGAAATCTATTTGTGCAAAAGGATGGCCATTATTTGAACAGTAATCAAGAATTGAAGAAGTGATGTTGGTTAATTTTTCAGGTGAGATTACTTTATTTTTAAAATAGGATTCTTTTAGACCCATTTTAGATTTGATTTCAGCGGGTATGTTTGTAGTTACTTCCGCGTAATTGAACTTGTTTCCTTTGAAAAAGTAAGCCATTAAGTTTGTTGAGTCTACTTTTACAACAGAATCAACTGAAGAAAGTAAATATCCTTGCTCAATCAATTGAGTCCATTTGTTATTGATGTTTTCCTGAGCTTTTAATATAGAACTACAAGAAATTCTAATTGGCTTATCCACTAAGCCATCAATGGTAAGATTTATTTTTTGTGCTTTTACACCAATAGGGAGCAAAAGAAGGAATGCGTATAATAATTTAAGCTTCGACATTTTAACTTTAATTCACGTTCCACTCAATTGGTTGTAAACCATTTGATGTAAGGTAATTGTTGGTTGTTGAAAAGTGTTTACAGTCTAGAAAGCCTCTGTGAGCAGAAAGTGGAGATGGATGCACACTTTTAAGTACTAAATGTTTTTTATGATCTATAAGTATCGCCTTTTTTTTGGCATTGTTTCCCCACAATAAAAAACAAATGTTATTTTTTTTCGTCGAGATATGCTCGATAACATGATTGGTGAATTTTTCCCAACCAAAATTTTTGTGTGAATTTGGAATTCCTTCCCTGACAGTTAACACAGTGTTTAGCAACAAAACTCCTTGTTTAGCCCAATTGCTTAAGTCGCCATTTTTAAAATTGCTAGATTTAATATCATTTGAAATGGCCTTGTAAATGTTTTTTAGCGATGGTGGTAGGGGAGTTTTTTTATCAACAGAAAAACAAAGTCCATTGGCCTGTCCCTTGTTGAAATATGGATCTTGACCGATAATTACAACTTTTAACTTTTCGAAAGAGGTAAGCTTAAATGCATTAAAGATTAGTGTCTTTTCTGGAAAAATGTTGAACTTAGAATATTCAATATCAATTCTCTTTATTAAATCTGTAAAATAATCTTCTTCAAGGTGATTTTTAAGATAGGATTTCCAGCTAGAATGGATTTGAAAAATAACTTTATTAACATTACTCATTTCAAAAAAATAAAAAACGGTTAATCAAAATAAATCAGCTTATAAAAATGATTAAACATTATACTATTACAGATAAAGTTATGATTATTAGCACACCTTGAGCAATTTTTATAATCCTTCAGAGTTTATTTATCAACTATTTAAACTTAGGTTGTACAATTATATTGTTAAAAATCCTTTATCTCTGAAGTAAAAACTAGATTGATGGACGAATTCAATGGTGTTTAATTAGTAACAGTTGCATATTTTTTTATAAAGTATATGTAATACAATGTTTTTTTTAACTTTGTAATCAAGTAAATTTCAATTCATATGAAGAAAGTAAAGATATTTGTTTTAGTTCTCCCCATAGTTTTTATGACATCATCATGCTTTCTTTTTAGACCAACTCACGAGAGATGTCCTGCCTACGGACAGGAATCTATTGAACAAAATCAAATAGATCTTGTCATCGAGCCTCTTGTTGAAGAAAATTGTTGATTTTTTCTGTTCAACAAATCCTAATTAAGACAACTTATTATCAATTATCCCTATCTTTGGTTGTTGTATTATGTTATTGATTAGAGCAATATTTATAGGGCTTTTATTTCAGTTTGCTTTTTTGCATTTGAACTACTTACATGCTCAATTGCCAGCTGTTCAAGTTAATGAAGCTAGGTTCACTAAAGAATTTTGGGGAGGTTTAGTCATGCACTCTCAAGGTTTTGGGATAAATTTTAACTACTCCAAGTTTAAAACCTACAAAAAAAAGAGGTTGTTTACCTTTGATTTTGTTGGAATGAAACATGAAAAGGAATACAAAATTTTTGGATCGATTGATGAAAGTGCAAAAAGATATGTTTTCGGAAAATTGAATTCTTTCATGATTTTCAGACCTGGGTATGGCGGAAGAAAAATGTTCCTTGAAAAACTAAGGGAAAATGGCCTTCAAATTGCAATGAATTGGTCTGTTGGACCTTCAATAGGTTTAACCAAACCAGTTTACCTTGAGGTGTTAAAAATTGATGCTTACGGTCAAATTATTGGATATTCTATTGAAAGATACGATCCGGAA